>DYIW01000207.1 GCA_020723465.1 Phycisphaera mikurensis | reverse complement strand
TCGCGCATCCACCGCGCGCCCAGAGCGCGCGGCCGCGGCCCGTGGCCGCGGGATCACTCGAGCGCGACGTCGTCCACGCAGAACCAGCCGCGCGCGCGGCCCGCCTCGGGCGGGTCAACGGAGAACGCCACGCCCATGGCGCGCGCCGGGGCGAAGCGCGCCGCCGCGTCTCCTTGCCAGGAAGGCGCGCGGAGCTGGTCCCAGGTGATCGCGGCGCGCTGCCAGCCGGCGACCGCTTCCTCGCCGGCCGTGACGCGGACCTCGAAGACAGCGAGGTCCTCGGGCGCGGAGCCGTTGTAGGCGATGAACACGATCTCCTGGCCGGCGCGTTCGCAGTGGAAGTAGAAGGACGCGCCGGTGCTGGCGCTCCAGTCCCTGGGCGCCGCATAGACCAGGCCGCAGAGGCCGTAGCCGCCCGCGCCGATGTCGTATTCCACGCGCAGCCCGGCCTGGCCGGCGCGCGCGTGCTCGGGGTCGAGCGCGCGCTCCACGCGCGTCTCCGGGGCGCCATCCGAGAACACGGCCCAGGCGTCGCACCCGGCTTCGAAGTCGTCGATCAGCACGCTCGGCTCCGCGCCCGACGGTTCGGCCGGCGTGACGTCCGGCGGCTCGGGTTCCGCCGCCGGCGGCTCGACGCCCGGGGGAGCGGCCGGCGTGACGTCCGCCGGCTCCGGTTCCACCTCGGCCGCGCTCTCCTGCCAGCGGTGGTAGTAGACGTTGAGCAGCGGCACGAACTCCGCCGTCGCCTTGCGGTTCCCTTCAGGCGAAGGATGGTCGTCGCCGTCCGATGGGTAGCGGAGCGTGTTGCGGCCGGCAGTGACGGCGTGCTCGATCGCGCCATCGCGGAAGCGGTGGTGGCAGTCCGGTCCGGTCAGCACGTTGTAGTAGTCGAAGACGGCGACGTTCTCGTGCTCGTAGTCCGCGAGCCACTCCTTGACCAGCCAGGTGTTGAACGCGCGCGCGTTTGCCGCGCGCGCCGGGTCCTGCACCGGGGGCGCGGTCACGACCACGAAGAGCTGGTCCTGCCGGGCCGCGAAGGCGCCCAGCAGCTCGTTGTAGATCGCCTTGGCGTTGCCCACGGTCAGGCCTTCGCCGCGCGCCGGCGGGTCGCCGGGCGCGCCCTCCAGGTTCGAGTTGGGGAAGCACGACTTGAAGAGGATCACGCGGTTCTCGCCGCCGGGATCTTGCAGCGTGCGCGTGTAGTCGGAGCGCCGCTCGCCTTCCGCCCGCAGCGCCGCGAGGCAGCGGTCGCTCCGCGGGCCGGTGAACCACTCCGGCCAGTCGGTGATGTCCGTGCGGTCGCCGATGCCGTCCGGGCCCCAGCCGTAGTTCGTGTCGCTGGCGAAGTAGTTGTTGCGCTCGAGCGCCCGTCCCAGACCGCCGTGTTCGTCCGCGAGCCAGTTCTCGCCGCACGAGTGGTGCACGAACACGAGCTTGACCGGCGCCGCGGGCGGCGCGGCGTCGTCGCCGGCAGCGGCTGGCAGCTCCCGGCCGCAGGCGAGCGCCAGCAGGAACGCGCCAGCCAGCCAGGTGCTGCCGCGCGAGCGCTGCCAGAGGAAACCGAGGTGACGCGCCATCGTTTGTGCCTCCCTGCGCGGCGCGAACGCGGACTGCGCCGGCCGCGCGCGGCCGCAATCATAGAGGCTCGCTCCTGCTCGCCGCTGCGCGGAAACGACCTCACCACTGGCAGATCGCCCGGGCGGAGCTATGAACCGCGGATGAACGCGTGCCGCGGCCACCGGATGAGACCATGAAAGCGACCTGGCTGCCGGCCGCGGCTGCCGCCGCGGTCTTGCTGCTCTCCCGCGCTTCCGCCGCTCAAGTCGGCGGCGAGAAGGCACTGCCGCAGCACCTCGCCGACGGCGAGGAGTACACCGTGTCGCTCGAGCAGCTCGTGCGTCACGGCCAGAAGGTGTTCGAGGCGGTCTGGACGCCGGCGGACGGTCTCGGCCGGCCGCTCGCCAAGGGCACGGGCGCGGCCCTGTCGGATCCTTCGGCCCTGCTGGAGTTCCCGCGCGGCATGAACCGCATCTCCGGGCCGGATGCCAACTCCTGCTCGGGCTGCCACAACGTGCCGCGCTCCGGCGGCGGCGGCGACTTCGTGGCGAACGTGTTCGTGCTCGGCCAGCGCTTCGACTTCGCGACCTTCGGCGCCACGCCGGACGGCTTCATCACCAAGGGGACGACCGACGAAAGCGGCAGCCAGCCGACTTTGCAGACCATCGCCAACTCGCGCAACACCCTCGGCATGTTCGGCTCGGGCTACATCGAGATGCTGGCCCGCCAGATCACCGCCGACCTGCGGGCGATCCGCGACGCCCTCCCGCCGGGCGCGAGCGCGCCGCTCGTCTCCAAGGGCATCGACTTCGGCACGCTGGCGCGCGACGCGAACGGCGTCTGGGATACCTCCGCGGTGGAGGGCCTGCCGGCGCCGAGCCTGGCGAGCCCTGGCGGCGCGCCGCCCAGCCTGGTGATCATGCCCTTCCACCAGGCCGGCGCCGTGGTCTCGCTCAGGCAGTTCTCCAACAACGCCTACAACCACCATCACGGCATCCAGAGCAGCGAGCGCTTCGGCGCCGGACTCGATCCGGACGGCGACGGAATCGCGAACGAGCTGACGCGCGCGGACGTGACCGCGGTCACGCTGTTCCAGGCCTGCCTGCCCGTGCCGGGGCGCGTCATTCCACGCGCCGAAGCGCTCGAGGACGCGATCCGCGCGGGCGAGAAGACGTTCGTCGAGGTGGGCTGCGCCACGTGCCACATTCCCGAGCTGCCGCTGGTCGACGAGGGCTGGAAGTTCGCGGAGCCGAACCCCTACAACCCGCCCGGGAACCTGCGGCCGCAGGACGTCCCCGAGCCGCTGGTGCTGAACCTCAACTCGAAGAAGTTCGACGGGCCGCGCCTCGCGGCGCAGGACGGCGTCACCTGGGTCCCCTGCTTCACTGATTTCAAGCTGCATGACATCACCAGCGGTCCGGCCGATCCCGGTCGCGAGCCGCTGGACATGCTGATGACCGGCTCCGCCGCCCTGTTCCAGGGCAATTCCCGCTTCCTGACGCGCAAGCTCTGGGGCGTGGCCAACGAGCCGCCCTACTTCCATCACGGCATGTACACGACGCTGCGCGAGGCGGTCGACGCGCACGCTGGCGAGGCGCAGGCGGTGCTGGACACCTTCCACGCGCGCAGCCCCGCGCAGCAGGACGAGGTGATCGAGTTCCTGAAGTCGCTGCAAGTGCTGCCAGCGGAGGCGCGCGGGCGCGTTCTCGACGAGAACGGCAAGAGAAGGAAGTGGCAGGCTTTCCCGTACGATCGCTCGCAGCACCTGCCGCAGAGCTGATGCACGCCCGTCTGCCGCGCTAGGCCGAGGCAGGAGCCCTTGCGGCCGGGCGCGGTACCGCTCGCGAGGGGCGCGGCCTGGCGACCGGGGGCGGCTCCGGAGCGCGCTCCACCACCGGACGGCCGATGACCTCCAGCAGGTCGTTGACGATGCCCCGCAGGTGCACGGCTTGCGCCGCCATCTCCTCGGCCGTGCCGGCCGTCTCCTCGGCGAAGGCCGCATTGCGCTGCGTCACCTTGTCCATCTCGGAGATGGTCATGTTGATCTGCGCGACGGCCTGGGCCAGCTCGTGGTTGGCGTTGCTCAGGCTCTCGATCATCCGCGACTGCTCGCTGTTCCCGGCGGCGATGTCGCTGATCATCTCGCCGACGTGCGTGGCGCTTTGCGCGATCTCGGCGAAGGTGCGCGTGGTCTCGCCGGCGGCGGCGACGCCGTTCTCGGCGCTCTGCACCGACTCGGCGATGAGCTGCGAGGTGGTGCCCGCGGCGTGCGCCGAGCGCTGGGCCAGGCTGCGCACCTCCACGGCCACCACGGCGAAGCCCTTGCCCGCCTCTCCGGCGCGGGCCGCTTCGACCGCGGCGTTCAAGGCCAGGAGGTTGGTCTGGAAGGCAATCTCGTCGATGGTCTGCACGATCTTCGCCGTCTTCTCCGCCGAGCTGCGAATGCCGTCGATTGCCTGGCTCAGGCGCGACATCGAGGCCTGGCCGCCGGCCACGACGGCACCGGTCTCCTTCATCAGGTCGTTGGCGCGGACGGCCGTGGCGGCGCCCGACTGAGCGGTGTCGTTGGCCTTGGCCGCGTTCTCGGCGCTGTCCTGCGTCATGGTGGTGATCTGCTGCACGCTGGCCGAAGCCTCCTGCAGGGCGGCGGCCTGCTCGGAAGAGCCTTCGGCGAGCGACTGGCTGGTGCCAGAGACCGCGGCCGCGGCGGAGGTCGAGTGCCCGGCGGCTTGCTCGAGGAGCGCGATGATGCGCCGGATGGGGCGCGAGATCGAGCGGGCCACGGCAAGCGCCGCCAGCACGATGGCCAGCACGCCGATGGCGCCCACGATGCCGATGGCCCACTGCATGGCGGAAACCGCGGCCAGCGCCTCGCTCGCGTCGACTTTGGCGTTGAGGCAGTAGACCAGGCCGTCGCCGACCTGCACAGGCGTATACGCGATGATCGTCTCGTTGCCGACGTAGTCGGTGACGTACTCGACCCCGGCGGCGCCGCGCTCGTGAACCGCGCGCGTGGCCGGCGTGTCCACTCTGCCGGCCGCCGGGTCGCGGAAGGAGGCGGCGACCGAGTGGTTGACCGGATCGCGATGGGAGTCGGAGCGCATGAGACAGTCCGGGCCGACGAGGATGGTCTCGCCTGTCCTCCCCATGCCCGCGCGCATGCCCATGATGCCGTTGATGGCGTCGAGCGAGAGCTGCAGGGCGACGACCACCTCCACCACGCCGTCCGTGACCACGGGCTGAGCGATGAAGGCGGCCGGGTCGCCGTTGCTGGGCGCGTAGGGCGAGAAGTCCTCCAGGCCAAAGGCCTTGGTCTCGAGTACGCGCCGCACCAGGCTGCCCAGGCCGCTGTCCGCGTACTGACCGTTCACCAGGTTGGTCCGGTAGTCCGGCTCGTGGCAGACGGTGTAGAAGCAGTAGCCGTCCGGGTTGATGAGGAAGAAGTCGTAGTAGTCGTGCTGCTCGACGTACCGCGCGAAGAAGTCCATGTCCTGGCTCGCGGCCTTCGGGCAGAAAGCCTCGGCCAGGTCGACCTCGGCCAGGAATCCCCAGGTCACGTTGCCGACGTGCACCGGGCAGTAGGCGCTCAGCACCGTGTTGCCGTTGTAGTCGATGACGACCTCGGCGCCGGTCCGGCCGGCGCAGGCCGCGATCGACGCCGGCGTGTTCACGCGGCCCTGGGCCGGGTCGGCGAAGGACGCCTTGACGGAGTGGTCAGCCGGGTCGAGGAATGAATCGGAACGCATGAGCTGATCCTGGCCGACGAGATAGGTCTCGCCGGTCTGGCCCAGGCCGGCGCGCACGCTGGTGATCTCGTTGATGCCCTCCAGGGCCACCTGGAAGGCGATGCTGCCCTGCCACGCGCCCGCGGCGTCGCTGACGCGCGCGATCATGAAGGCGGCCGGTTCGCCGTTCGAGGGCGCGTAGGGCTGCAGGTCGCCGACCGCCAGCTCCAGGCCGGGCTGGTCGCGCAGCAGGCCGTACGCCTGCCCGAGAGAGGTTCCGCGCAGCGGCTCCTGGTCCAGAAACAGGCCGAGGTCGGGCTCCTTCGCCATGGTGTAGACGATGGCGCCCTCCGCGGAGATGAGGAAGACGTCGTACCAGCCGAAGTCGGAGCAGAGGTCGGCGAAGGCGCCGTCGTGCCGGGCGGCAAGGCTCTGCCAGGCGTTGCCCGCCACCGCGCCGCCGCCGCTGGCGAAGGCCTGGCTGAACTCGGCGAGGCGCTCGCGGAACCAGGGGTTGTCCCGCACCACGAGCAGCTCGGATGTCATTCCGGCGAAGAGCCTCTCGAGCTGCCGCTTCTTGGTCTCGCGCACGGCAATGAGCTTGGCGAACGCCTCCCGGCGCAGCGTGTGCACCGTCTCGACCAGAGTGCCGAGATCGGTGGCGCGCGCGGCGAAGTACTGCTCGATCTGCCCCTTCTTCACGTCCCGTACCGAGGTCAGCTTCTGGAAGGCCTGCTCTTCCAGCTCGGTGCGCGCGCGCCACAGGCCGAACACGCTGGCGGCGGTGAAGGGCACCACGCCGACCAGCAGGAAGGACACGATCAGCTTCGTATGCAGGGTCAGTCGCCGCATGCTCGACTCCTGATATGGACGGGTCGGTCCACGCGGCCGCCGCGGCCGGGCGCGGCACCTCGCGGGCTGGCCGGGAGGCTCGGGTTCGCGCGCGTCGCGCTCGCGGCGGCCCCGGTTTCTTATCGAGCGCGCCGGCGCGCGAACTTGGGCGGAAAGAGGGCTTCGCCGTGGCCGGAAGGCAGGGTGCGGGCGGGCCCAGGACGCGCTCTCGGCGGCCGCGGCCGGCTTTCCCCGCGGCGGCGGGCAGCGGCTCTGCTCTAATGGCGGGCTCATGCTTCGCTCGGGTGCCCTCCTTGCCCGTTCCTGGCTCGCGGCGCGTTGCGCGTGCGCCAGCTTCGGCCTGCTGCTGCTCGGTGCGGGGGGCTGCGGCCAGGCGGACGCCGACCGCGGCGGGCCGCGAGCCTCCGGCGAGACGGCGGCGGGCGGAGAGTCGGTCGCGGTCGACACGGCTCTCGCCGAGATGCGGCCCTGGCCCGAAGTGTTGCGCGTGCCCGGGAACCTCGAGGTCTTCGAGCGCTCCACCGTGGGAAGCAAGGTTGGCGGCAGGCTCCAGGCTTTGCTCGTGGACGTGGGGAGCGGCGTGTCCCAGGGCGACCTGCTGGCGCGCGTGGACGACGTCGACTATCGCCTGCGCGTGGCCCAGGCCGAGGCGCAGGTACGCGAGGCGCGGGCCCTCCTGGGCCTGCCGCCGCAGGGCGAGGACGACGCGCTCGATCCGGAGGAGACGACGCAGGTGCGCGAGGCGCGCGCCGTCCTGGCGGAGGCCTCGGCCCGGCTCGCGCGCGCCACGGTGCTGCGTTCCCAGGGCATCTTCGCGGACGCCGAGTACGACCTGGCCGCGGCCGCGGCGGGCGTGGCGCAGGAGCGCACCCAGGGGGCGCTGCAGGAGGTGGAACGTCTGCGCGCCCAGCTTCAGCAGGGGCGGGTGGCGCTGTCCATCGCGCGGCAGCAGCTCGCCGACACGGAGATCCGCGCGCCCTTCGACGGCGAGGTGCTGGCGCTCCGCGCCGGCCGCGGCGACTACCTGAACGCGGGCAGCGCGGTGGTGGAGCTGGCCTGCGTCGATCCGCTGCGCCTGCGCGTCGAGGTGCCGGAGCCGGACGCGCCGCGCGTGCGCACGGGGCAGCGGGTGCGCTTCACCGTGGACGGCGACCCGGGCACGTACGAGGGCGCGCTGGTGCGCGTCCCGCCCGAGCTCAACCAGGCCAACCGCTCGCTCTACGCCGAGGCCGAGGTGCAAAACGCCGCGCAGGAGGGCGTGCGGCCGCTGCGCGCCGGCTCCTTCGTCCGGGCCGAGATCGTGCTCGACGCGGCGGCCGAGGCGCTGGCCGTGCCCGCCGCGGCGCTGCGGTCGTTCGCCGGCGTGGACCGCGTCCTCGTGGTGGTGGAGGGCCGGGTCGAGGAGCGCCTGGTGGAGATCGGCCGGCGGGAGAGCATGTACCTGGAGGTGCTGGCGGGACTCGTCCCGGGAGAGCGCATCATCCTCGATCCCGGCAGCCTGAGCACGGGGCGGCCGGTGCGCGTGCGGGAGTAGCGGCATGCATGCCCTGGCCGCGCTGTGCATCCGGCGGCCGGTGTTCGCCTCCATGCTCATCCTCACCCTGGTGGTGATCGGCGGCGCCAGCTACCTGCGCCTGGGCGTCGATCGCTATCCGTCCGTGGACGTGCCCACGGTGACCGTGCGCACGATCCTGCCCGGCGCGTCGCCCGAGGAGATGGAAACCGAGGTGTCGCAGGTCATCGAGGAGGCGGTCAACACCGTCGAGGGGATCGACGAACTGCGCTCCATCTCCATGCCGGGGCAGTCGCTGGTCGTGGTCAGCTTCGACCTCGCGCGGGAGATCGAGACGGCGGCACAAGACGTGCGCGACCGCGTGGCCAACGTACTGCGCGACCTGCCGCGCGAGGCCGATCCGCCCATCATCGCCAAGCTCGACAACGACGACAGCCCGATCCTGTCCGTCGCCCTGGCCGCGGACCGGCCGCTCCGAGAGCTGACCGAGCTGGCCGACAAGGTGGTCAAGACGCGCATCGAGCGCTCGCCGGGCGTGGGCGACGTGACCATCGTCGGCGGGCTGAGCCGCGCCATCTGCGTCTGGCTGGACGCGGATCGGCTGGCGGCCTACCAGATCCCGGTGACGGCAGTGCGCGAGGCGGTCGTGCGCCAGAACGCCGAGCTGCCCGGCGGCAACGTGACCGGGCCGGTGCGCGAGGAGACGCTGCGCACGCTCGGGCGCTTCCGCGAGCCGCGCGACTTCGAGGACCTGGTGGTGGCCACGGTCAACGGCGCGCCGGTGCGCATCGGGGACGTTGGCCGCGCCGAGGACGGCGCCAAGGAGCAGCGCTCCGTGGCGCGCCTGGACGGCGTGCCGACCGTCACCCTGCAGGTGCGCCGCCAGTCCGGGGCGAACACCGTCGGCGTCATCGACGGCGTGAAGGAGCGCCTCGACCAGGTGCGCGCCGAGCTGCCGCCGGACGTGCGCCTCGAGGTGATCATGGACCAGTCGCGCTTCATCCACGCCGCCCTGCGCGAGATCCGCCTGCACCTCATCCTGGGCAGCCTGCTGGCCTGCGGCGTCGTGCTGCTGTTCATGCGGAGCTGGCGCTCCACCATCATCGCCGGCCTCGCCATCCCCACCTCGGTGATCGCCACGTTCGGCGCCATCAAGGCCTGCGACTTCACGCTCAACAGCGTGACCATGCTGGCGCTCGTGCTCATGGTTGGGATCGTCATCGACGACGCCATCGTCGTGCTGGAGAACGTGTTTCGCTTCGTCGAGGAGAAGGGCCGGCCGCCCTTCGACGCCGCGCGCGAGGGCGTGCGTGAGATCGCCTTCGCCGTGCTGGCCACGACGCTCAGCCTCGCCGTCATCTTCATCCCCGTGTCCTTCATGTCCAGCGTGTCGGGGCGCTTCCTCTACCAGTTCGGCATCACCGCGGCCGTGGCCGTGATGGTCAGCCTGCTGGTCTCGTTCACCCTGACGCCGGCCATGAGCGCGCGCCTGCTCGGGGCGGTCGCGGCGGCGGCGCCGGCCGGCGCCCGCGCGCGCTCGCGCGCCGGCTTCTACGGCGTGCTGGAGCGCGTCTACCTGGCCGCGCTGCGCCTGGTCATGCGCCGCCGTCTGGTCACGCTGTGCCTGCTCGCGGCGGTCGCCTGGTCGGCCGTGCCCCTTTACCGCCTGGTGCGGCAGGAGTACGTGCCCACGGACGTGGACGAGGCCGAGTTCGACGTGCAGGTGAGCGGCCCGGAGGGGCTGAGCCTGGCGGCCATGGACGAGGTCATGAAGGCGGTGGAGGCGGAGGTGCGCTCCGTCCCCGCGGTGCGCACCGTGCTCGCGACCACGGGTGGCGGCTTCCTGAGCCAGACCAACCGCGGCAGCCTGTACGTGCGCATCGCGCCGCACGAGCAGCGGCTCTTCTCGATCCCGCGCCTGCTGCGCGCGCTGGCGGCAGGCGAACCCGGCCGTGCCTGGCGTGGCAACGCCAGCCAACGCGAGATCATGGGCGAGGTGCGCCGGCGCCTGGCGCGCTTCCCGGAGCTGCGCTGCCAGGTGCGCAACGGCCAGTCGTTCCGCATGGCCGGCGGCATGTTCGAGATCGACTTCGCGCTGCTCGGGCCGGACCTCCAAGCGCTGGAGAGCTACGCCGAGGAGCTGCGGCGCCGCTGCCTGGACCTCGGCGGCATCGTGGACGCGGACACGACCCTGCGCCTGGACAAGCCCGAGCTGCACGTGAGCATCGACCGCGAGCGTGCCGCGGACCTCGGTGTCAGCAGCCAGGACATCGCCCAGGCCCTGCGGCTCATGGTGGGCGGGGACGAGCGCGTGTCGCGCTTCCACGACCCGGGGCTGAACGAGGACTACGACGTGCAGCTGCGCCTGGAGGAAGAGGACCGCGCGAGCCGCGACGAGGTGCTGCGGCTCTACGTGCCGGCCGCGGGCGGGCAGCTCGTGCGTCTGAGCAACGTGGTGGAGCTTCAGCCGGCGGACAGCGCGTCGCGCATCGACCGCGTGGACCGGCAGCGCGTCGTGCGCCTGCGCGCGGGCGTGGGACCGGGCTACGCGCTCGCGGACCGGCTCGCGGCCATCCGCGGCGCCGTGGCCGACATGAACCTGCCGCCTGCCTACCGCACCCAGCTCTCCGGCCGCGGCCGCGAGCTGGAGCGCACCTTCGTCGAGTTCCTCTGGGCCTTCCTGCTCTCCGTGATCTTCATGTACATCATCCTGGCGGCGCAGTTCGAGAGCGTGGTGCATCCCTTCACCATCCTGCTGTCGCTGCCCCTGTCCCTGCCTTTTGGCCTGCTCTCGCTCTGGGTCACGGGCAACACGCTCAACCTGTACTCGGCGCTCGGCCTGCTGGTGCTGTTCGGCGTGGTGAAGAAGAACGCCATCCTGCAGATCGACCACATGAACAAGCTGCGCGAGGCCGGCCGCTCGCGCCTCGAGGCGATCATCGAGGGGAACCGTGATCGCCTGCGGCCCATCCTGATGACGACCCTCGCGCTGGTCTGCGGCATGATCCCGCTGGCCGTGGGCAGCGGGCCAGGCGCCGAGGAACGGCGCGCCATCGCCGTGGTCGTGATCGGGGGACAGACGTTGTCGCTCTTTCTGACGTTGATCGTGACGCCGGTCGTGTATTCACTGCTCGACGATCTGGGACGGGTGCTGAGGAGACGGAAAGGGGCGTAGGAGGAGCGTCGCGGCCGTTTCCCCGGAAGCGGAGGAGAGTGTGGTCGATGGAGCGTCGCGGCCGTTTCCCCGGCCTCCGGGAGCGGCAGCGGCTTCCGGTGCAGGCCGTGCGCGATGAACGAGAAGGGGCTCGCTGGAGGCGAAGGCGATGCGGGAGCGGGGCGTGGATGAGCTTCGGCAGGCGGCAGTGGAACGTCGCCGCGACCGCTCCCTGCGCCGAGGAAACGCCGCTCGCTCCGCCGG
>DYIW01000206.1 GCA_020723465.1 Phycisphaera mikurensis | reverse complement strand
TTGTGAAGACTGGGGCGCGCCGCGCCCCGCAGATTTCCGGGAGGTTCTCGATGAGCAAACTCGTCAATCCGCACGGCAGCAAGGAACTGAAGCCGCTCCTCCTCGAGGGCAAGGAGCGCGAGCAGGAGATGAAGAAGGCCGCCAAGCTCAAGCAGGTGCCGATGACCACGCGCGAGACGTCGGACCTGATCATGCTCGGCATCGGCGCCTTCACGCCGCTCGAGGGCTTCATGGGCCACGACGACTGGAAGGGCTGCTGCGAGGACCTGCGCATGCCCTCGCGCGACGGCCTGTTCTGGCCCATTCCGATCACCCTCTCGGCGACCAAGCAGCTCGCCGACTCGATCAAGGTGGGCGAGGAGGTGGCGCTCTTCGACACCGAGACGCAGCAGATCATGGGCACCATGAAGGTGTCCGAGAAGTACACGATCGACAAGGTGCTCGAGTGCAAGCGCGTCTTCACCACCAACGACGTCAACCACCCCGGGGTGGAGAAGGTCATGGCCCAGCCGGACGTGAACCTGGCGGGCAAGGTGAAGGTGCTGTCCGAGTCCTACTACCCGGAGATGTTCAAGGGCATCTACCAGACGCCGGCGGACGCGCGGCGCATCTTCACCGAGCGCGGCTGGAGCACGGTGGCGGCGCTGCAGCTCAGGAACCCCATGCACAACTCGCACGCCTACCTGGCGTGGATCGCCTGCGAGATCTGCGACGGCGTGTACGTCCACCAGTTGGTCGGCAAGCTCAAACCGGGCGACATTCCGGCGGACGTGCGGGTGAAGGCGATCGACGCGCTGGTGAACAAGTACTTCAGGAAGGAGCGCGTGCTGCAGGGCGGCTACCCCATGGAGATGCGCTACGCCGGCCCGCGCGAGGCGCTCCTGCACGCGGTGTTCCGCCAGAACTACGGCTGCTCGCACCTGATCGTCGGGCGCGACCACGCCGGGGTGGGCGACTACTACGGCCCGTTCGACGCGCAGAAGATCTTCCACGAGGTGCCGAAGGGCGCGCTCGAGCTGCAGCCCCTGCCGCTCGACTGGACGTTCTACTGCTATGACTGCGGCTCGATGGCGTCGATGAAGACCTGCCCGCACGAGAGCAAGGCGCAGATCGACGAGAACGGGCAGTACAAGGGCGGGTCGCGCCTGCTCTTGTCGGGCACGCTCCTCAGGAAGCTGATGAGCGAGGGGAAGCCGGTGCCGGCGGAGTTCTCCAAGCCCGAGGTGATCAAGATCCTGAAGGAGTACTACGACAACCTCGACGAGAAGGTGGAGATCAAGATGCACGGCGCGGCCACGGGCGACGCCAACGCCAAGAAGAAGAAGTAGCCCGCCGCTACCCGTCGCGCGGCCCGCGCCGCGCGCTGCCTATCCACGCCAGGAGCCCCCGCGGAGCGTTGCTCCCCGGGGGCTCCGCGCGTCTCCGGGCTCGGAAGCGCGAGCCGAAGGGCCGAAACCGTCAATCCCTTGGCAGCCCGTACCAGCTCAGCCGCCGAGACTCCAGGTCGAGGACTCGCAGTTCCCTTCCATCGGCGGAGAACCCGACGTGGAACCGCGTTGGCGACTTGCCTCGGACGAGGTTGGTCACCCGCAGCACGTCTCCGTCCGCGTCGCGAATCAGGTAGACGGCATCCCACCCGTCGCTCGCGGCGACCCACGTGCCCGAGTAAGCCAGACTCTGCGCAGGCTCCGCTGTCCGATGCAGATGACGCGGCTCGCCGCCGGGTCCATAGATGCCGATCAGGGGCCCTTCGCTGAGGGCCAGCGATCCATCAGGGGCGACGGCCATGCCATGTACCCACTGGAACCACTGGCGGTCCGGCCACCGCTCGATCCAGGCTAACTGGCCCTGCCTTGGGTCGACCAGCTCGACGCCGTCCCACGTGTCGATCCAGCGCTGGTCGGTCCCCGGCACGAAGACCCACTTCCTCCCGCTGAACGTCCCCTCGCCGGCCCTGGCCCCGCGGCTGTCGAAACGCACGTAGCGCGAATCGGGGACGTCCCGAATCTGCATGTAGACATCGCCGTCCCTTCCAGATGCCAGGTGCTGAACTTTCGTCCACACCTCGGCGTCCTGGGAAGAGGGCACGGCGACGAACATGTGCGTGCCCTCGGCGTCGAAGACGTGAAGGCCGCCCGTGTGCCAGTCGTGAACGACGATCCGATCCAGCGCGTCGAAGAGGACCGCGCCTGGTCGGTGCAGCTCTGTCCGGTCTGCCTCCGGATCCGGCGTCCCATCGGCGCCGCCATCGTCATTCGACGGCACTCCCTCGAGAATCGCGCTTCCCAGCTCCGTGAGCTCTACGTCCCGGACCGCGATCCGCGGTCTCTCCGGCCGGGGAACCGGCGGAAGGTCGAACGGTTCGCGCGAGACCGCCTCGACCCGCCAGCCGGACGGATCGCTGGCCGGCACGAGGCGACACGTGATCTTCATCCGCCACCGCGCCAACCAGAAGGAAAACTCGCCCCCGGGGCCCGTTCCCAGCAGCGCGCGGCCGTCCTCTACCCGCCGCTCCAGTTCTCTTGACGCGTCTCTGTCGCCCTCGACGACGTAATCCTCCGGCCACTCCGTCGCCCAGAGCTCCCGTCCTCTCACATCAGTAATGGCGAAGCGCCCACCTACTCGCGGCGTCGAAAGGAGGCCGCGCGACTCGTATCGCCTCCAGTGGACCACAAGGAGCGGTGTACCTGACAGCGGGAGCACCCCCAGCAGGCGCCACCAAACGCCCTCAGGCTGAGCCATGCTTTCGACGGGCCGAAACCTTCCGCACCAATCACCCGTCGAGATCCGGAAGAACCACCACTCCTCCGCGCCACGGTTGTGGTCGGCGACCACCACTCGCACCATGAAGCGATCGTGCTCTGGGTCGAAGACCATCGCACGGGCCATCGGATCCGGCAAAGTGTCAGGAGCCCTGCCCGGCGTTCGGCGAGTCGCGTGCTGCGCCACGACGCGCCCTTCCGCCGAGATGACCCCCACGACGAGATCGCCCGTGGCCCTACGGCCTTCCCGCCCTTCTGTGTACGCGTAGCCCACGGTCACGCCGTCATCGGTCACCGCCGCCTCCTGCAGCGTGAACTGCAGGGTGTACCGCCAGACCTCCACGCCGTCCTTGGTCATCCGGTACCGGCCAGGTCCCTCGCCGTACTTGGATGTCGGGTCGACCTCCAGGACCCAGATACCGGATGCGGAAGCGTAAGACGTCGGCTGGATGAGACGCGGCGGGCCAGCCGGGGTCGCCATCGCCGACCCGAGCAGCAGAGTCGTGGCCGTCGCCAGGAACCCCGCAGTCCTCACCAGGCGCGTGATCATGCTCCCCTCCCTCACCAGGCTCCCACCCGCAGCCCGACGATGACGGGATGCTCTTCCTTGCCGCGACTCCATCGGAGAGCACCCTCCGTCCACATGGACATACCGCTGCGCGCCTGCCCTGCCAGAACGACGGCATTCTCACCGGTCGCGACCAGCCTCGCCCTCGGCTGCGACGCTGGTTCGCTCCACAGCGGCAAGGAGAACAGCAGCTCCCCCGTGGCGCCCGAGATCCGAGAGAAGAAGATTGTCCGTCCGTCCCCGATTCCGACTCCCTTCGCCGCTTTCGCCTGGTTCACAGGGTTCGTCCGATCGACCGCGGGGAAGCCCTTCGACCATGATGAACACAGCACGCAGATGTCGCCGTTCGGGAGGATCGCGAGATCCTTTACATCGTCGAAGTCCTCGCCGCCCAAGTAGGTCGAGAACACGATCTCCGGCACCTCCACATGCAACTTGACCACGGCCACATCCGCCTCGCTGCCGCAGCCAAAGAGGTTTCCACCGAACTCGAGAGCCCCATCGCCAACCAGCGGCCAACCCAGCCCTGCGTTGCAGGCGACCACGACATGGCCCTTCCCGTCCAACTCGATCCGGGCCGAAGAAGCATAACCCTCCCCACCCAACCTGACGATCCACCTGACGGTGCCGTCCGGATCCATCCTGGCGACGAACACGTCGCGCAAGCCCCGCTCGTCCGCTTGGCCGCTTCTTTCTCCTGCAACGAGAACCTCCGAACTCGTCGTGCCAGCGACGAAGACACACCCACTTGTGTCTACCTCGATGTCGTCGACGACGTCTTCATGATCACCTTCGAACACCGTCACCCACTCGTGATCCCTGCTCTTCCAGTCGATCTTCCTGACCCATCCATCCGACCTGTTCTCGCCGCGTTCCCGCCTGTATCCCCCGACCACCACCTCGCCCGGTTCGCCCGTGGCAACCGCCGTCGCGGCTGAATACATGCGATCCTGTTCCAGCGGACGGCTGAGGATCAACCTCCGCAGGTCCGAGTCCAGCACCCAGACGAAACCCATCCTCCCCCTGAAACGTGTCTGTCCCGAGGCGATCTCGGCGGCCGCCTCTTCCGGTTCCAGATCATCTCGTGGCTCGGCCCGCCCCACGACAACGACCTCCCCGCCGGCGCCGGCCGCGATCTTCAGTACCTCCTGATCCCCGCTGCCTCCCAGCACACACATCGAGATCAACCTGCTCCCATCGCTGCTCAACCTGGCGACGTACACATCCTGCGCCGACAGCGCGGACCGGCACCCGAAGTACTGGGCCGGGATCGGCGGATCCTCGCCAGCAGTCCCGGCGACCAGGATGTCCCCGTCAGGCCGCAACGCCAGGGATCTCACTTCCCAGCCCCACAGGGCGCAGAAGTCCACGCCGTCATCGGCAGCGGGCCCGGACTCCGATGCCTCGCACGCTCCGCCAACGTGCCCCATCGCCGCAACGACGCCCGCGCATGCGATCCATGTGCGCTTCCCCGCACGCGTGGTGCTCACGAGACACCTCCCAGGCCGGCAAGACGCCGCCAAGCCGCTGCAAGTGTAACGCGATGACGGAAACTCGGCGGCTTGCGTCCAGCTTGGGCACGCGGCTCACCCCTGCCTTGAGCAGAGCGAATGTCGCCTGAAGGCCGGCCGCCGCCTTTCAAGGGGCGTCGGCGATGGGGCCACGGCGTTCGGAGCCGCGCGAGGGCCGTGCCGCTGCGAGGCTCGACGGCCGGCGACCTTACGCGCGGCCCGCGTTCTGCTCCAGCCAGGAGAGGAGCCACTCGAGGGAGCAGGCGACCCTCGAAGCGGCCTCGACGACCTCGGGCTGACGTGTCACCAGGAACCGCCGCGTGGCGGAGATCATGTCCGCCGTCTTGTCGAGCCGGGCCATGTCGTCGCCCGTGGGCCGGCTGGTGAGCTTCACCTCGATCGCCCAGAGCTCGTCGCCACGATCGACGACCAGATCGACTTCGTACTGATCCGACGTCCTGAAGTGGTACGGCACCGAAGTCGGGTCGATCCTGGAGAGGACACCGAGGATCTGCTCGATCACGAATCCCTCGAAGCTCGCCCCGACCCACGGCGCGTTCAGGAGTCCCTCGAGATCGCGCACGCCGAGCAATGCGTGAACGATGCCGCTGTCGCGCACGTAGCAGCGCGGCGTCCTGACGAGCCGCTTTCGGCTGTTCGTCCGATAGGCCGGGAGTCGCCGGACGAGGAACGCACCTTCGAGGACGTCGATGTACGACGTGACGGTCGGCGACGACACGCCGAGGCTCTGCGCGAGCCGCGACGCGTTCAGTGGCTGACCATGCCAGGCCGCGAGCATGCGCAGGAGGCGCTCCGTGACGCCCGGCCGTGCCGAGAGTCCGATCGCCGGGAGATCGCGTTGGGCCAGGAGCCTGACGAAGTCGATCTGCCAGCGCGGGTACGCCGACGGATCGAGGATGCCCCCATCCGGGAAGCCCCCGTGGAGCCAGAGGTCGTCCGCTGAGCGAGGCTGAACCTCGGCAAGCTGGAGCGGCGTCAGCTCGACCAGCGAGAGCCGCCCCGCCAGCGACTCCGAGACATCTCGCATGAGGGACGGCGAGACCGAGCCAAGGATGAGGAACCGCCCGTTCCTCTTCCGTTCGGCGTCGATCGCTCCCCGCAACCGCGGGAAGACCTCGGGTCCGGTCTGCGCCTCGTCCAGGACGATCAGCTCGTCGCCCGCCACCAACTCGTTCCAGCGGACGTCGAGCCGCAGGCGATCCTCCGGCTGCTCGAGGTCGAAATACTCGCCCTCCATGGACCGTGCCAGTGTCGTCTTGCCACACTGCCGGGGGCCGATCAGACCCACTGCCGGAATCTGGGCCAGGCGGTCGTAGACGGTCTTTCGCAGACGCCGCTGCAGCATCCTTGCAAATCTAAGATGACTTTCGAGACTTGCAAGGATCGCGGCAACTTCTTTGTTCTCAGAGACGTGTCGCTACCAAGGGACGCGATCGCCGGCCGGTTGAACTCTGCAAGCGAGCCCCATGCCTCTGCTGGAGACGTTTCGCGCTGCGAGGATCCCGCCGGTCGCTTCCCGATCAGGAAGCCGCGGTCGCTTCGGTGAGCGTCGGATCCAGCCGCGGCGGACGGCGTGGCGCAGAGCGCCCGCGCTCTCACTCGCTGGGTGCAGGTGAACTCGCGCGGTGGTGTCGCCCAGGAACTCGGGTCAGTGGCTGCGGCTGAGCCGCGCTCTCACTCGCCGGGTGCGGGCCAACTCGCGGAACGGCGCCGCCCAGGAACTCGGGTGTATTGCCGCGGCTGAGCCGCGCTCTCACTCGCCGGGTGCAGGCCAACTCGCGCGGTGGCGTCGCCCGGGAACTCGGGTGTATTGCCGAGGCTGAGCCGCGCTCGCTCCGGCGAGCGTCGGATCCAGCCGCGGCGGAAGGCGCGGGCGCTGCGCGCCGCGCCTTCCCAGTTAGTGCCATTCCCAGTCGATGAAGCCGGGCTTGGCGTCGACCATGGCGTTCACCATCAGCTCGACCAGGCCGCCGTAAGAGATCCCCGCCTTCTCCCAGGCGTCGTAGTACTTGATGATGTCGCGGATCTGGCCCTTGCAGTTGCTGCACGGCGCGCACACGTACTTCGGGTGCTCCTTGTCCATCTCCTCGCCCTGGAAGGCCTCGAGGATCTGGCGGAACTTGCGCCGCCCCGTCAGGTGGTGGCGCCAGTCGGAGAAGTTGCGGCCAGACATGATGGCGAAGCCGGACCCGCCGCCGCAGCAGTAGTTCTCGCAACCGTGCGGCGCCATCTCGCGGAAGCGGTGTTCAGGCACGACCGCCTTGATGACCTCGCGCTGCGGCGTGACGATGCCCATCAGGCGCACCACGTTGCACGGATCGTGCAGGGTCACCGGGAAGTCGTTGCGGCTCTTGTCGAACTTGACCTTGCCCGACTTGACGATCTCGTGCAGCACGGTGAAGGCGCTCTCCACCGGGATCTTGAGGCCGCCGGTCAGGACCTTGTCCGCGATCACGGTCAACGCCTTGTGCGCGTGCCCGCACTCGCCCAGCACGATGCGCTTGACGCCGAGTCGCGCCGCGGCCTGGGCGTGCTTGATCGCCACCCGCGCGAACTGCACGTCGTCATACCAGACGCCGTAGTTGATGCCGTCGTAGGCGGCGAAGTCGCTGGACAGGGTCCAGCTCAGGCCCGCGGCCTGGAACAGCGTGGCGAACGCGCCCGGGTTCTCGGGCCAGGCCATGATCTCGCCGGCGTTGTGCAGCAGCAGGATGTCGGCGCCCTCCACGTCCCAGGGCGTCTTGATGGGAATGCCGGTGCGCTCCGCCGTGTCCTCGTCGATGAACTCGACGTTGTCCTTGACCACGATGTCGTTCATGCCGGTCGAGGAGCCGACCTTGAGCTGCAGCACCGAGCCGTCGTCGTGGATCTCGCGCGGGACGATGCCCATCTCCTGGCTCGCGACCTTGCGGATCTCGCGCGCCAGCAGGGCGTTGTCCACGCCGATCGGGCAGGTCTGGGCGCAACGCCGGCACAGGTTGCAGCGATAGGCCAGCTCGATCAGCCGGGCGACCGTCTTCCAGTTGAGGTCGATGTCGCCGTGCACCCAGGTCGAGTGCTTCTTGATGTACTTGTGGTAGATGCGCCGCACGATCTCGGAGCGGAACGTCGGACGATAGAGCTCGTTGTGGCCGCTCTCCTCGTAGATGTGGCACGCCTCGTTGCATGTCTGGCACTTGGCGCAGTGCTCCATCGACATCATGAGCGGCTGCAGGAAGGTCCAGTTGTCCGCCACGCTGAAGCACTTGCGCAGGCCGTCGAGGAAGCCGTTGACCAGCTTCTCCTCCTCCTCCTTGGTCTTCGGCTTGGGAATGCCCACGGCGATGGTGTCGTCGACCACCACGAACTTGTCGCGGGCGTCCTGGGTAAGCGGCCGGATCGCCGGTTCGTCCTCCAGCTTGTCGAACGGCGGCGGCAGCGGGATCTGATCGTGGATCTCGACCGCGCTGAGCGGGCCATCCCCCTGGGAGATGTCCTTGACGTTCTTCGGCTGCTTCATTTCTTCTTGAACTCCTCGGTAGCCACGTCGACCCAGGTCTTCTTGCCTTCCCCCTTGATGTGCGGCGCGCTCCAACTCACCTTCTGGCCGAGCATCTTGTTGACCTCCGCCTCCCCCTTGTCGCCGCGCAGCAGCGGCTTGTCGTTCCAGCGGATGGCGTGGTAGGCGAAGTACTTGCCCACGAAGTGGGACATGTGCGTGAGCGGGATGTAAGCGACGAGCACGCTCAGCAGCACGACGGTGAGCACGGCCAGGAACGCCTCCCCTCCCGCGCCCGAGAAGGCGGCGAAGTCGCCCGTGACCAGGCCCGCTGTGAAGGACGTGGTCTGCGAGAAGTCACGGTCGAAGAGCAGGAAGTTGACGAGCGCGACGCCGAACGCGACCACGAAGAACACCAGGTTGAAGAGGTCCGCGCCGCTGGCGAAGGTGCTCATGCCCGGCTCGGTGAGCCGCCGCTGCAGCAGGCCCAGGGCGCCGAGGATGGCCAGGCACATGCCGGCCGCGCCGGTGGCCACGATCAAGCCGCGGAGCAGCGTGCCGAAGCCGCCTTCCAGGAGCGAGGTCGAGAGCGCCCCCAGGACTCCCGTCCCCAGCATGAGCACGGTGCAGGCCACGACCAGGTAGAGCCCGAAATGGAACGGCAGCGACCGGATCCATAGCTTCGGATTGTGCTCCTTCAAGGCCACGAGAAAGAGGATCTCGGGGACCATGACCTTGAGCTCGCCGAGCAGGGAGACCTCCCGGGGCTTGGTCCACCACTTGCTCTCCTCGAAGTACGATCCGCCGTAGCGCGCCCGCTTGGCGTCGTGCGCCACCGGGTAGAGTTCCCAGCGCACATGGATCGGCATCCGCGCCCACATGAAGAAGCGCGCGATCACCGCGATCAGGAAGACCGCGATGCCCGCGTACGCCACGACGTAGGGAAGCCACTGCATCGTGCTCTCCTCGCTCTGTTCGTTTCTGTCCGGAGAAGGGGTCCTGGCAGCGCGTCTGGAGGCGGAACCCTCACGGCCTCGATCACGGCGGATGCCGGATCCCGGAGGTCTCCACGGCCAGAGGGCAATCCGGAGATCCTACGCCACGCGCCGCCGGATTTCCACGCCGGCCGGCCTTCTGGAACGAGGTCGTTTCACCGCCGGCCTCGGGTCTTTGCCTCTTCGTTCGCCGCTGAAACGCCGGAGGCTGCCGCGCCTCGAGGCCGCGCCCCGGAAAGCGCGCGCGTCCGGCGGGCGGCGCGCGTGCGGTTTCAGAAGCGGAACGGCGCGCGCGGCAGGCCCTGACCCGAGGCAGCGAGGAACCCTGGCATGAACACGACACGGCGCATCGGCATCGATCTCGGCGGCACCAAGATCGAGGCGGCGGTGGTCGCGGGCGAGGCCGAGCGGATCGCGATCGAGCAACGCCAGCGTATCCCCACCGAGGCCGAGCAGGGGTACGTGCACATCCTCGAGCGCACCGCCGCTCTGATCACCCGAACCGCGGCCGCAGCCGGCCTCGAGCCGCCCTTCCCCGTGGGCGTGGGCATGCCGGGCAGCGTGACGCGCGCCGGCCTGGTGAAGAACTCCAACACCGTCTGCCTGAATGGCCGGCCCTTCCGCTCCGACCTCGCCCGCCTCCTCGGCCAGGAGATCGCCTTCGCCAACGACGCCAACTGCTTCGCCCTGGCCGAAGCGATTCTCGGTGCCGGCCGCGGCCGCTCCCTGGTGTTCGGCGTGATCCTCGGCACGGGCGTGGGCGGCGGCTTGGTGATGGACGGCCGCGCGCGCGAGGGGCTGCAGTCGATCTGCGGCGAGTGGGGCCACATGGTGCTCCGGCCGGACAGCGACCGCGCCTGCTACTGCGGCCGCCAGGGGTGCGTCGAGACCTACCTCGCCGGGCCCTGGGTGGCGCGTCATTACCGCCAGCTCGGCGGCCCGCCCTGCGAGCTGCCCGAGATCCTGGCGCGGCGCGCCGCGGGCGAGGAACGAGCGGCGCGCTGCATCGACGTCTGGCTCGAGCACTACGGCCGCGCCCTGGCCAACCTGATCAACGTGCTCGACCCGGACGCGGTCGTGCTCGGCGGCGGCGTGTCGCGCGCGGACTGCCTGTACGACGAGGGGCGCGAGCGCGTGGCGCGCTACGTCTTCACCGACGTGCTGGAGACGCCGATCCTGCGCCACGAGCTGGGCGACTCGGCCGGCGTGCTGGGCGCGGCCCTGCTGGTCGAGTGAAGGCGGCGCCGCGGCCCGGTCAGCGCGCCAGGAACTGGTTCTCCTCGCTGCGCGCCTCCCCCACCGAGGTCACGCGCACGCCGGCCGCGTCCACGATCGGACAGACGTTCTCGCAGATGCCGCAGCCGATGCAGCGCTCCGGCACGATCTCGGGCACGTGGATGACGGCCTCCCCGCCCTCGGGAAGCGCCACGCGCTCGGCCCGCGTCACGATCGCCTTGGGCGCGGTCGGGCAGTGCTCCTCGCACACGGTGCACTCGCGGCCGAAGGCGTGCGGCAGGCAGCGGCTGCGATCGAAGAAGGCCTGGCCGATCTTCTGCGCCTTCTTCTCTTCCAGGGAAAGGGGCGCGATGGCGCCCGTCGGACACGCCGCCGAGCAGAGCGTGCACCCGTAGAGGCAGTAGCCGAAGCGGTACTTCATCACCGGCGTCCAAAAGCCGTCGAGGCCGCCCTCGAGGACCGCCGGCTGCAGCACGTTCGTCGGGCAGGCGCGCATGCACGCGCCGCAGCGCACGCAGCGCGACAGGAACTCCGGCTCGGCCCGCGCGCCGGGCGGCCGGATCAGCTCGGGCGAGACGCGCTTCGGCCGCCAGGGCGACTTCATGAGCGGCAGGAAGAGCGCGCCGGCGGCCGCCCCGAGCACCAGGTCGCGCCGCGTGCGGTCCGGCTGGGCGGCGGGCGCGCCGCG
>DYIW01000205.1 GCA_020723465.1 Phycisphaera mikurensis | reverse complement strand
CTCGGCCACGAGGATCTTGGTGCCCACGCCATCGGTGGTCACGGCCAGGCCGATGCCGCGGCCGATGTCCAGGACCGCGGCGTAGTAGCCCACGTCCACGAGCGGCCTGCCCACGACCGGCCGGAACTCGGCGGTCCTCTTGACCCACTCCAGCAGGCGGTCGAGGAACGCATCGGCCCGGCTGGTGTCGACGCCGGCTTTGGAGTAGTCGAGACCGCGCTTGGTGCTTCTGGCCATCGGTTCTCCTCGGATCGAGCCGCCGGGCGCGCGCCGCCAAACGGCGAGGCGCCAACTGTACCAGCTTCGCCGCCAGGGGAAGCGGCCGTCCGCCCGCGCGCGCCTCCGCGGCGGGCTGGGGCGCGCGCTCAAGTCCGCGCCGCGGCGCGGTCGAAACTAGGGGCTGCGTCTGTCACCGCAGCTCCTTCGGTCCGGGACGGCGGCCCTTCGCGCGGGCGGCGAGGGGCGCGTCCGGGACGCCGGTCGCGCAGGTCACCGATGACGGTTTCACCTTCGTCTTCCACGGTCGTCGCCGGCCTCCCGCAGGCGTCCACCGCGCTGACCCGGCTGCTCCTCGCCATCGACGAGACCAGGACGGCGAAGTCGATCACCGCGGCCGTCGGCGCCGACAAGCAGGTGAGCGCCCTGTTCCTGCGGCTTGCCCGCAGGGCCTTGCCCGGCAGGCACTTCACCAGCGCGCGCGAGGCGGTCCCCCTGCTTGGCGAGTCGATCGCGATGCGCCTGGCCCTGCTGGCGGCGGGCGCGACCTGGATCCGGCAGATCCTGGGCGACGAGCCGGCGGCGGGTCCGCTGCTGCGCCACGCCGTGGCCTCGGCCTTCGCGGCCGAGCCGCTGGGGCGGGAGAGCGGCATCGTCGACGCACTGCACGCCTTCGCTCTCGGCCTGCTGCATCACGTCGGCGAGGCGGCATGGCTGTCGGCGCGCCACCGCAGGGAGGCGAAGGCAGACAACTTCGATTCTGCGGCGCTCGGCGGCGATCTGTTGCGCTCGGCGGGCGCTCCCGACGCGCTTGCGGCGGCGGTCGTCGAGTACGGGGCCTTCATGCGGGATCGCTGCCACGCGATCTCGCTGGAGACGCGCATCCTGGCCGCGGCAGACCACGCCGTGTCCGCGCTCGGCTACGCCGCGCCCTCTCCCTGCGTGCAGCCCGCGGTCAACGCGCAGATCATGGACGCGGTCGCGAGCCTGTACGACGCCAAGCGCCGGCTGTGCCGGTCGATCGAGGACGCCCTGGCGGTCATCGCCGAGCCCGAGGAGAAGGCCCCGGCCACCGCGGCGCAGGAGGGCGCGCACGCCGTGCCGCTTTCGCCGGTGGTGCAGTCCGACGTGCTGGAGGGGGTCTCGACGCGCGACCTTGGCCCGCTGCCGGTGCTCTTCTCGCGCATCGCCGGCGCCCAGGACGCCGAGTCCATCGAGGTGGCGGGCACCGCGGGCCTGGTCGAGGAGCTGGGCGTGGGGCGGGCGTACTTCCTGCGGCGGGAGGAGAAGGGGTCTCTGCGCGGCGGCGTGCTGAGCGCGCGCGGCAACGTGCCGCTGCCCCTGCACGAGGTCGTCCTCGAACCGAGCCGGCTGCCGCGTTCCATGCAGCTCGCGCTGGTCACGGGAAGGCCGATCCTGCACGAGCGCCTCGGCGACGGCCTGGAGGTGCTCTGGTCCGAGCCGCGGCCGCCGACCTTCTTCGTGCCGGTGACCGCGGGCCGAGAGTCGCTCGGCATCCTCGGCGTGGAGGTCGACGACCCGAGCATGATCCTGCCTGACCTGCTGGCCGCCGTGGCGGTGCACATGGGCCTGGCCTTGAAGGCGGTCGAGCTGCGCCGCCAGTCCGACGAGGCGCGGATCGACGAGCTCACCGGCCTGTTCAACCGCCGCGGCATCCTCGACGCTTTGGACCGGCATCTCGAGCGCCTCGGGCCCGAGTCGCCGGACCTGGCGATCGCCTTGATCGACTGCGACCACCTCAAGATGGTGAACGACAACTTCGGCCACTTGATGGGGGATGAGTTCGTGCGGCGCATCTCCGAGGTCACGCGGCAGAGCCTGCGCAGCAGCGACGAGCTGGGCCGCTACGGCGGCGACGAGTTCCTGGCCGTGCTGCCGGACATCACCTTCGAGCAGACTTGCGCGGCGGTGGAGCGCGCCCGGGCGAACGTCGAGCAGAGGGGGCTGGAATCGGAGGACGGGCTCCTACTCTCGATCAGCATCGGCGCGGTAGTGCGCGGCAAGAGCGAGGCCTCGCGCGAGCGCCTCTTGAAGCTCGCCGACTTCGCCCTCTACCGCGCCAAGGCGGCCGGCCGCAATGCCGTCGAGGTCCTGGACGCCACCCAGCCTCCCGACCTGGCGCTGTGAGGGGACGGGGCGCGTGGGCGCCGGTCCGCGTGGCCACGCGGCCGCCGCCTCGCCTGCCGGTTGAGCGATCCGCTTGCGCCGCCCGCCCGAAGAACAGAATCGGGATCTCCGAAGGGTACGCGGGAGGTCGAAGCCTCTCCCGAACACGGCCCTCGGCACGTAGAATCCAACTGGCGGCTTCGTTCAACGGCACATTACGGTCATTCTGGATAGTACCCTGCGCGTCAGGCGCCACGAGGAACCATGACGAAGCCTCTGCTGGAGGGCGAATTGACAGGCAGAATCCACCTGGCGGACAACATCGAGGTCCTTCGAACGCTCCCGCCGGGGTCTGTGGACCTGATCTACATCGATCCCCCGTTCAATACGGGGAAGGTCCAGCGGCGTACCCAGCTCAAGACCGTCCGCTCGGCAGAAGGAGATCGCGTCGGCTTCCAGGGTCGCCGCTATGAGAGCATCATTCTGGGGACGAAGCGCTTCAGCGACCTGTTCGACGACTATCTGGCCTTCCTGGAGCCGCGCCTGACCGAGGCCCACCGAGTCCTCGCCCCGCATGGGTCCTTCTACTTCCACGTCGACTACCGCGAGGTGCACTACTGCAAGATCCTCCTCGACAACATCTTCGGGCGGGGATCCTTTCTGAACGAGATCATCTGGGCCTATGACTATGGTGGCCGACCCAAGAACAGGTGGCCCCCGAAGCACGACAACATCCTGCTCTACGCGAAGAGCCCGTCTGAATACGTTTTCAACGTCGACGACATCGAGCGCATCCCGTACATGGCACCGGGCCTCGTGGGGCCAGAGAAGGCCGCGCGCGGGAAGCTACCGACCGACACGTGGTGGCATACCATCGTTCCCACCAACGGTTCGGAGAAGACGGGCTATCCCACGCAGAAGCCGCTCGGCGTTCTCCGGCGCATCGTCCAGGCATCTTCACGCCCGGGGGCAGTGGTCCTGGACTTCTTCGCGGGCAGTGGGACGACAGGTGCGGCGGCGCTTGAGCTTGGCCGGCGCTTCATCTTGGTCGACAACAGTCCGGAGGCACTTGAAGTCATGGCCAGGCGGTTCGACGGCGTCGACGGCATCGAGTGGGTCGGATTCGACCCGGCGCCTCACCAGAAGCGCGAGAAGCAGCGCAGCCTGTTCCCGGGGCCGGCCGCGCAGGAGGGATGAACGCGTGAAACACGAAATCAAGGACCCGGAAGTCCTCATGCTCGCGTCGATCGCAGCCACCCTCAAGGGCGACTACGTCCGCGAGGGACCGGACGATCCCTGGGCCGGCAGCCCATTCTCCTGGATTCGTACGCGCCCATCCCGTCAGGTCGGCAAGATCGGCGAGCAGCTCGTGGCCGGCTGGTGCGCCGCGAAGGGACTCGACGTCACGTCCAGCGGCGATTCGGAGGCGGACCGCGTCATCGCGGGTCGGCGCGTCGAGATCAAGTTCTCGACGCCCTGGGAGAGCGGTGTCTACAAGTTCCAGCAGCTTCGAGATCAAGACTACGAGTTCGCGGTGTGCCTCGGTATTTCACCGTTCGACGCGCAGTGCTGGGTCATGTCGAAGGCCGTTCTGCGCGAGCACGTCATTGGCCATACTCCGCAGCACGCCGGCAAGCGTGGCACCGACACGTTTTGGCTCTCCTTCGACGCGGCTGCACCTCCCGCATGGCTGAACTCATGCGGGGGCCGCCTTGCGGCTGCGCACGAGATCATCCGGAAGTGGCAAGCACGGCGATGATGGCGTGGCGCTTGGCAACCGGTTGCACCGGACGGCGCTGCGTGGGCCGCCGCAGATCGCGGCGTTGACCAGAGAACGATCGAGACAGAGGACGGCAGTTGTCGCGTAGCGCCCCCGGTGGCACGGCTCGTTGCCCGTAGCGTCAGACGGAAGCGGGTCCCTTCGTGCGGCTGATCTTTCCGTTGCGGCGTGCCCATTCAGTGTGGCGGAGCGGAGCGGTCCTGAGCCGGGCGACCTGCTCCGCGGCCGTACACGCCCGTGAGGTTCCGGCGGTACCCCGGCCTGCCGCTCTTGCGCCGCGGGCGCGGAGGGTCCTATCCTCGCCCTTTTTGCGGGACGCTCGGCGTTCCGCTTGGTCTGACCTTTCCCGCGGCCGCGCATGCCCAGGCGACGACTCGTCGAAGCCCTGCTGCTGCTCCTGCCGCTGCTGGCGCTGCCGGGCCTGCTCCTGGCGCTGTCCCGCGGCGAGGAGCGCTTCGTCTATCCGGCGCCGCCCAGGCGCATGCTCGAGCTGGTGATCACCTCGCCGCAGTGGGAGGGGATAAAGGTCGAGTTCGAGGAGGGCTTCAAGCGCTGGCTGTACCAGCGCGACGGGTCGGGCGTGGACATCAAGTGGCTCGACCACGGCGGCGGCACCAAGACCGTGCGCTGGATCGAGGAGCAGTTTCAACAGAAGCCGGACTCCATCGGCGTGGACCTGCTGTTTGGCGGCGGCACGGACCCGTACGACACGCTGAACGCCCGCGGCCTGCTCCGGCGCTACGACCCGCCCGCCGCGGTCCTGGACGGCGTGGCCGAGAGCCTCGGCGGCTTCCCCATCCTCGACCCGGAGCGGCGCTGGTTCGGCACCACTCTCACCGGCTTCGGCATCATGTCGAACCTCAAGGTGTTCGAGAAGGTCGAGGCCCTGCGCGGCGTGGTGGTGCAGGACTGGAGCGACCTGGCCGACCCGCGCCTCTTCGGCTGGGTCGGCGGCGCCGATCCGCGCGGCTCGTCGTCCTACCACACCTTCCACGAGATCCTGCTGCAGGCCTACGGCTTCGAGGAGGGCCTGCGCCTCACGCGTCTCATGGGCGCGAACTGCGCCTCCTTCCTCAAGTTCTCGGCCGAGATCCCCAAGGCGTGCGCCGTGGGCCAGGTGGCCTGCGCGCCGACCATCGACCACTACGCCCAGGCGCAGATCGAGATGGCGGGCGACTTCATCGCCTTCGTCCTGCCCGAGGGCAGGACGCTGGTGAACGCCGACGCTGCCGGCATCTTGAAGGGCGCGCCGCACTTGGAGGCGGCCGAGCGCTTCATCGACTTCCTGCTGTCGCGCGAGGCCGGGCTCCTGTGGATGCTCCGGACCGGCGAAGCGGGCGGCCCGCGCCGGCATCCGCTGTGCCGCGCCACGGTGCGGCCGGCGCTGTTCGCCGAGACCGCGGGGCGCTCGAGCGTGCGCGAGAACCCGTTCCTCATGGACCAGTCGTTCCGCTACGACTACGGCAAGGCGTCGCTGCGCTGGACCATGCTGAACGACGTGCTCGGCGCGCTGATCATCGACGTGCACGCCGAGCTCTGCGCGGCGGTGCGGGCCTTCCACGCGCTCGAGGGCGACGCGCGCGCGCGCGCGGCGGAGCTGCTCTTCCGCAATCCCTTCACCGAGGAGGAGCTGCTGGAGATCGCCGGCGGCCGCTGGCGCGACGAGGCCTCCTTCCGCGAGGAAAAGAGGAACGAGTGGACCGAGTTCGCCCGGCGGAACTACCGGGAGGTGGCCAGAATGGCGGGAGGCGCGAGGTGACGTCCGTCCGCATCCAGGCGCTCTCCGTGCGCTACGGCAAGAGCACAGTGCTCGACCGCGTCGACCTCGAGGTCGCGGACGGCGAGTTCTTCTTCCTGCTCGGCCCCTCGGGCTGCGGCAAGACCACGCTCCTGCGCACGATCGCCGGTTTCGTCGAGCCGGCCGGCGGCGACGTCCTGTTCGCCGGGCGCTCCGTGGCCGGCGTGCCGCCGGAGCGGCGCGACTGCGGCATGGTCTTCCAGAACTACGCCCTCTGGCCCCACCTCAGCGTGGCGGAGAACGTCGCGTTCGGCCTGGACGTGCGCCGGATCGCACGCGACGAGAAGGCGCGGCGCGTGGCTATGGCGCTGCGCCTGGTGCGCATGGAGGACTTCGCGGCGCGCGCGCCCGCCAGCCTCTCGGGCGGGCAGCAGCAGCGCGTGGCGCTGGCGCGCGCTCTCGCGGTCGAGCCGGCGGTGCTGCTCCTCGACGAGCCGCTTTCCAACCTGGACGCGGCCCTGCGCGTGGAGCTCCGCGGCGAGATCCGCGAGATCCAGAGCCGCACCGGGCGCACGGCGCTCTACGTGACGCACGACCGTGCCGAGGCGCTCGCGCTCGCGGACCGCGTCGCCGTGCTGCGGGACGGGCGCGTCGAGCAGATGGGCGCTCCCGAGGAGCTCTACGACCGGCCGGCCACGCCGTTCGTCGCTGGCTTCGTCGGCGACGCCAACTGCGTGGCGGGCGAAGCCGAGGCGGCGCCTTGCGGCGGCTTCCTGGTGCGCGGCGCCTTCGGCGCGGTCGCGGCGCGCGCCACCGGCCTTGCGCCGGCCGCGGGCGGCCGCGTGCTCTTGGTCATGCGGCCGGAGCGCCTGCGCCTCGCGCCGGGATCGGGCGGCGCGGGCGGCGACGGGAAACTCGCGGGAGAGGTGGCGCGCCGCACCTTCCTCGGCGAGGTGGTGCAGCACGACGTGCTGCTCCAGGGCGGCGCGACCCTGCGCGTGCTCTCGCTCGGCGGCGCGCCGGCCTTCCCCGAGGGCGCGGCGGTGACGGTCGAGGTCGAGGACGCCCTGGTGTTCCCGGCGTGAAGGCATGACGAGGACGGTCCCAGCACGACTTGGCCGCGCGCTGCCGGCGGCGCTCCTGATCGCGTTCTTCGCACTCTTCCTGGCCTATCCCGTGGCGCACGTGTTCCGCGGCGCCTTCGTCGTGGACGGCCGCCTCTCGCTCGCGGCCTTCCGCCTGGCGCTCGAAAACCAGGTCTTCGTCGAGTCGATCAGCAATTCCCTCTGGGTGGCGGTGCTGGTCACGCTCCTCTCCACACTGGTCTCCTTCCCGCTGGCGCACCTGTTCGTGCACTACGAGTTCCGCGGCAAGGGCGTGCTGCAGGGGCTCCTCTTGTCGGCGCTGGTCTTGCCGCCGTTCGTCGCCGCCATCGGCATGCGCCAGCTCTTCGCGCGCTTCGGATCGATCAACCTGGCGCTCCTCGAGCTGGGCGTGATCAGCGAGCCGATCGACTTCCTGGGCGCCAATCCACTGGCCGGGGTGGTGCTCATGGAGACCCTGCACCTCTACCCGATCCTCTTCCTCAACCTCATCGCCGCGCTTGCCGGCGTCGACCCCTCCCTGGACGAGGCGGCGCAGGGCATGGGCGCGGGCCGGCGCACGCGCTTCCGGCGCGTCACCCTGCCGCTCGTCCTGCCCGGCTACTTCGCCGGCGCGGTCATCGTCTTCATCTTCGCTCTGACCGACCTCGGCACGCCGATCGTGTTCGACGCGCGCAACATGGTCGCCATGCAGATCTTCGAGCGCGCGGTCGAGGGGAGCCGCGACCCGGTGGGGTACGCGCTCGTCCTGGTGGTGCTGGTGCTGTCGCTGCTCTTGTTCCTGCTCGGGCGCCTGGCGGTGGCGAAGAAGTCGGCGGTGCAGGCGACCAAGGGAACGGTCGCGGCGCGCGTGCGCCGCGTGCCGGCGCTCATGCGGCCGCTCCTGGTCCTCGGCCTCGGTCTGCTCGTGCTCGTCACCCTGCTGCCGCATGCCGCCATCGCGCTCGTCGCCTTCTCCGAGAAGTGGTTCTTCACCGTGCTGCCGGAGCGCTTCTCGCTGGTGCACTTCGAGCGCGTGCTGACCGACGAGGTCGCGTTCCTGGGCGTGAAGAACTCGCTGATCTACGCCTCGTGCGCCACGTTCCTCGACGTGTTGCTCGGCGTGGCGATCGCCTGGCTGGCGGTGCGCCGCGGCGGGCGCCTGGGCGCGGCGCTCGACGCCTGCGCCATGCTGCCACTCGCGCTCCCAGGCGTGGTCCTCGCCTTCGGCTACGCCATGTGCTACGCCGGCACTCCGCTCGGGGAGTACCTCGACCCGCTGCGCGATCCCTTCCTGCTGATCGTCATCGGCTACTCGGTGCGCCGCCTGCCGTACGTGGTGCGCTCGGCCGACGCCGGCTTCCGGCAGGTGCCGGTGGCTTTCGAGGAGGCGGCCCGCAACCTCGGCGCCTCGGGCGCGACCACCTTGCGGCGCGTGACCCTGCCGCTGCTCCTCGGCAACCTGCTGGCCGGGGCGCTGCTCGCCTTCTCCTTCGCCATGCTCGAGGTCTCGGAGAGCCTCATCCTCGCGCCCTCCAAGGAGGACTTCCCCATCGCCAAGGCCATCTACCAGCTCCTCGGCGACATCCAGTTCGGCGCGCAGATCGGCTGCGCCATGGGCGTGATCGGCGCCGCGCTCTTGCTCTACGCGCTGATCGCCGCGAGCCGCCTCTTGGGCAAGAGCCTGGGCGAGCTGTTCCGCGCCTGAGGGGCGCCGCGCGGGCAAGGGCGGTAGACTCACGCGCCTGCGACGACGGCGCAGGACCGGAGAGACGACCATGAACACCTCGCGATGCACGGACTGCGGCCGGACGGTCCCTTCCTGGGAGGGCGTGTACCGGTCCGACGGCCGCGGCGGAAGCTCGCCGTTCTTCTGCGGCCGCTGCTGGGCACGGGTCCTCTCGGAGGAGACGGGCGAGGAGATCGGCCACATCGAGATGGAGCCGGTCGTCATGCCGGACGCGTACGGGCGCATGCACGAGTTCCACTTTCGGTTCAACCCGCTTCCCCGGGGCATCGAGGCGTTCGAGCTCGTTGACGGCTTTCCCGGCGGCTACAAGTTCCAGGTCCTGCAGAAGGGCGACGACCCCGCGATCGTCTGGCGCCTTCTGGAGAAGATGCACCGCGCCCTGCGCCGGCGGTTGGCGGCCCGCGTACTCGGGTGGCCTCGCACCGGCATGAAGGCGTGTAACCTCCGAGTCCTGGCTTCCGACTACCGACTACGAGCTTCCAACTCGCGGCGGCTTCGCCGCGCAGTGCTTCGAGGGCTGGCAGTTCCGGCTCCAGATCATGGACCGCTCGGCCGACCCGTGACCGCGGCTCGCCTCGCGCCGGCATGAAGCTATACCGCTGGCCGCCAGCATCCTCGCGTGGCGCGGAGATCCGAGGCAGCATCGACGAGCAGGGCGGTCTTTCTGCACCGTGGCGAGGATCAAGCCAGGAACAACGGCCGGCGGGACCCTACTGACTGCCGACTCGCGGCGGCGTGGACCTTGCCAAGGCAGAGTGCGACCCGCATGCCTGAGATGGACGCAAGCCGCCGAGTTTGGTTGCGGCGCCGCCGCGATGTGTAACCTCCCAGTCCGAACTTCCGACTACTGACTACGTACTTCCGACTCGCGGCGGCCGCCGCCGCGACAGAGTGCCATGTCCCGAAGGGGCGAGTTTCCGAACGAGGAGCAGCGGGCGATCGTCGAGGCGACCGGCGGGGCGCGCCTGATCCTCGCGCCGGCCGGCACCGGGAAGACGTTGGTCATGGCCGCGCGCCTGGCCCAGGCCGTGCTGGCGGGCGTCGCGCCCGAGCGCGCGCTGTGCGTGACCTTCACCAACCGGGCCGCCGCGGAGATGCGCGCGCGCGTGGCAGAGCGCCTGCCGCGGGAGGCGGAGCGCGTGCATGTCCGGACCTTCCACGGGCTGTGCGCCTGGATGCTGCGCCGCGACGCCCCGCTTCTCGGCCTGCCGCGCGACTTCGTGGTCTACGACGATCAGGACAGTTGCGAGCTGCTGGAGCAGCTCCTGCCCAAGGCTCCCGGCCCGCTGCGCGGCGAGAAGCCGGCGGACTTCTATCGCCGCCTCTCCAGCCGCAAGTCGAACGCGAACGGCGACGAGCTGGCACTCGCCCGCATCCCGCCGCTCTTTCGCGGCGCGGGCGAGGAGCCGGAGCGCCGCGTCGCGGAGCGCTACCACCTCATCCTGGCCGAACGCCACGCGCTCGACTTCGCCGACCTGGTCTACCGCGTGCGCGCCCTGCTCAGCATCGACCCGGGCGCCCGCGACTTCTGGGCCGGGCGTTTCGACTGGGTGCAGGTGGACGAGGTGCAGGACACGCACCACTCCGAGTACGACGTGATCCGCGCGCTCGCGCTCCGCCACCGCAACCTGGCGCTCTTCGGCGACGTCGACCAGACCATCTACGAGTGGCGCGGCTCGGATCCCACGGCCGTGATCGCCCGCTTCCGCTCCGACTTCGAGCCGGTGCGGCAGCACTTTCTGGCGCTCAACCACCGCTCCACCAAGCGCCTGCTGGCCGCGGCCGACCGCTTCGCCGCCACCTTTGCCGAGCGCAAGACGCGCCTCGTGCCGCACCCGGATCTCGCCGAGGGCGAGGCCATCGTCAAGCACGCGGCGCGCACGTCCGACGACGAGGCGCGCTGGGTCGCGGCCCAGGCCGCGCGCCTGCGCCGCGCCGCGCCCGCGGGCCGCATCGGCATCCTCGCGCGCACGCATTCGCGCCTGGCTCGCCTCTCCGCGGCGCTCACCGCCGCGGGCGTACCGCACGTCACGGTGGAGCAGTTCGAGTTCTTCCGCCGCCAGGAAGTGAAGGACGCGGTGGCGCGGCTCAGGCTGGTGCAGAACCCGCACGACTCCGGGGCGCTGCGCCGCATCCTGGCGCGCCCGCCGAGCCGCCTGGGCGAGAAGGCGCTGGCCGAACTCTACGAGCAGGGCGCGCCCGCCGGCCTGCGCCTGACCGACCTGGCGCTCATCGAGACGCACGAGCAGGGGGAGCCCTTCGCCGGGCTGCTCGCGGCGCTGGAGCGCGGGGAAGTCGTCGTCGTGGACGTGGAAACGACCGGCCTCTCCCCGGCCGAGGACGAGGTGATCGAGATCGCCGCGCGCCGCGTCGGCCACGCGGGTGCGGGCGCGGCCTTCCGTCGGCTGCTCAAGCCGTCGCGGCCGGTGGGGGACTCGATCACGATCCACGGCTGGTCGGACGAGCATCTCGCGGCGCACGGCGCCGACCCGGCCTGCGCCTTGCGCGAGTTCGAGGCGTTCGCCGCCGGCAGCCACGTCGTGGGCCACAACGTGTCCTTCGACCTGGCCATGCTCTCGCACCACGCGGCGCGGCTTGGCCTGCGCCTCGACCCGCTACCCTGCAGCGACACGCTGGAC
>DYIW01000204.1 GCA_020723465.1 Phycisphaera mikurensis | reverse complement strand
GGAGGGCTCCGCCCATGCGGATTTCGGGGGGGCACACGCTTGTTCCGGGCCTAGATGGGATTCGTCCTTCTCGGTCTCCAAACCGCGCAGCAAGACGAGCACACCGCCGGCATCCGAGCCGGTCGGAGCGGCAAGTCCGTATCGCCTGGCCTGCTCGTCGGAAAGCAGAACATGTGAGTTCGCGGCGAGGAGCGCCTGGGCTTCCGGTTGATGGGCTTCCGGGACGACCGCGAACCGGTCGTGCGCCAACTCCTCCATGTCCTTCCTTTCATCTGCCGGCAAGAACCGGCACCAGCTATCCAGCGGGTAGTCCTCGTCCGAGCCGACCTTCTCCTCGGAGCAGGCCGGGATCGTGGCCACCGCCAGCAAGACGAGTGGCCGAGCGCATCTCATGCCGCTGCCCACTCTCCACCGGCGAAGGCACATGCCGCCTCCTCTCTCACACCTGCCCGCGGGCGCGATCGTACTCGGTCAAGCTGTTGCCCCGGAGGCTCAAGGGGCCGCGTCACTCACCGAACATGACGACGTCCGACTCCGTGTACACGTCCCTCGGTTCGCGCGGGAGAACCGCGACGAGTGCGCAACGCTTATCAGGGGTACATCGCGTCCGGTCCGCCCTGTGCCAGACCAACACGATCCCGCCTGCCCAACTCACCGAGTACTCGTCCCTCTCGGCCAGATCGAGGGCCTCGTCCTTCTCGGGCTCCAAGCCGCGCAGCAACACCACGACACCCTCGGCCTCTGCCCTGACCGAAGCGTCGAGTCCGTATCGCCTGGCCTGGTCCTCGGAAAACAGCACATATCGCCTCTCAGCGAGCAGCGCCTGGGCCTCCGGTTGATAGGTCTCCGGGACGACGCGAAAGCGAACCTGCACCAGCTCCTCGGTGCCCTTCGGATCTTCCGACATGCGCCGCTCCCAGCTATCCGGTGGGTACGGCTCGTACGGATCGCGGGTGTCCCCGGAGCAGGCGAAGATCGGGCCGACCGCCAACAAGAGGAGCAGCCGGGCGCACCTGACCCCGTTCGTCAGAATCCCCGGCATGCATGACACCGTCTTCGCCACGTCCGATGCTCCCGCTGTCACGGTGGCGCGCTCAGCTCGGCCTCCGCCAGCGCGCCACCGTTGCTCGCGCGCGTTCATTCGACACGGTCCACACGCCCGCGGCAAACATTCGGCGCCCAACGCCGGCGTGCCCTCCCTTGCCAAACCCGAGGTGGGGACTCGGTTCGCCTGACCTGGGCGCAATCTGCTGCAGAATCCGCTTGCACGGTCCGGAATCCTCGTGTCTCCTTGCACGCGTTCAGGGCACTTGATTCGGCGTTCATCCGCGAGAAGAGCTGACGCTCCGCGAGGAGTCAGGCTCCGGGAGAATCGCGATGAAAAGGCGCGCAGCCAGCCGCGCGAGCGGCCAGTTCGTTCCCTGGCTGTTCCTGGCGATGGCCGGGACTTCGTTTCCCGAGGCTTGCGGCGGGGAGATCGAGCCTCCGGCGCCGCCCCGAAACGTCCTCCTCGTCATTGCCGACGATCTCGGCGTGGACATGGTGCCGGCGTACGGCGAGGGCACGGACCTGCCCGTCCTGCCCGTCATCGACTCGCTCGCGGCGAGCGGCGTCCTGTTCCGCAACGCCTACGTGAACCCGCTCTGCTCGCCCACGCGGGCCTGCCTGCAGACCGGGCGCCACTCCTTTCGCACCGGCATCGGGACGGTCATCATGGAAAGCGACGAGCCGGTTCTGCCGGCGGGCGAGGTCACCCTGCCCGAGATGTTGGACGCGGGGACCGGCGGACTGCACGCGCACGGCCTGTTTGGCAAGTGGCACCTGCACAGCAAGGAAGTGGGAGGCTTCGCCGGGCCGAACGATGCGGGCTGGTCCCACTTCGCGGGGAGCCTGCTCAACCTCGACGCGCGCGGCTCGCACGGCTACTACGACTGGGAGAAAGTCACGAACGGCGTGGCGCAGCAGACCGCCGTCTACGCCACCACCGACACGGTCGACTCCGCGCTCGCCTGGCTCGCCGCCGCGAGCGAGCCCTGGCTGTGCTGCGTGGCGTTCAACGCGCCGCACGGGCCGTGGCACGTGCCGCCTGCGGGCCTCTACACGCAGGACCTGTCGAGCGCGCCTCCCATCTCCGTGGACCCGCGGCCCTACTACAAGGCCATGGCCGAGGCGCTCGACAGCGAGCTGGGGCGGCTCCTCTCCAGCATCGATCCGCAGGTCCTGGCGCGCACTACGGTGATCTTCATTGCCGACAACGGCACTCCGGGCCTGGTCGTCGCGCCCCCGATCGACAATTGCAAGGCCAAGGGCACGGTCTTCGAGGGAGGCATCAACGTGCCGCTCATCGTCAGCGGCGCGCTGGTGGAGAGCCCGGGCACCGAGTGCGCCGCCCTGGTGCACGGCGTGGACGTGTTTGCAACCGTGGCTGAGATCGCGGGCGTGAATCTGGCCGCGACCCTCCCCGGAACGACCATCGACGGCCTGAGCCTGGTGCGCTACCTGGCGGATCCCTCCCTGCCCTCCGCGCGCCCCCACAACTTCGCCGAGCTGTACGGCCCAAACCTGATCGACGGCCAGGACTATCCGGCGAGCATGTGCCAGACGGACCTCGGCCTGGGCGGCCCGGGGGGCTCATACCTCAGCGCCTGCGGCCAGCCGCTCTTCCCGGGGAACACGGCGCTGCTCGTTCTCGAAAACGGTCCGTCCAGCACCCTGGCGCTGCTCGTCGCCAGCTTCTGCTTCGAGCCCTTCCCCATCGCCGGCGGACTGTTCCTCCCCTCGCCCTACTTCGCCCTGCTTCCGGTCCCGCTCGACCCGCAGGGCGGCCTGGCCCTCCCCGTGCCCGGCGGTCCCGCGACCATCGGCGGCAAGCACGCGATCGTCTGCCAGGTAGTGGCGCCGGACTTTGGACTGCCGCTCGGCTGGAGCTTTTCCAACATGGTCAAGCTCTCCTTCCTGGACGCGCCCTACAGCAAGCGCGTGCTGCGAAACGTCGCGGGCTACAAGCTCATGCGCGTGACCACGGTCGAAGGCGAGACGACCAAAGTCGTGGACAGACTCTACGACCTGGCCGCCGACCCGCTGGAAGCGAGCAACCTTCTGGCCAATGGGCCGGGTGCGCTCACCCCCGAGCAAGCCGGAGCCTACCAGGAGCTCGCGGCCGCGCTCGAGGCGCTGCTGGCCACCGAGGAGTGAAGGTTCGCGCGCGGCTCAGGCGCTCTTCACCAGCAGCGTCGTGGGGTCGAGCTCCAGGTCGAGGGCCGGCAGCGGCCCTTCCTGGCCGCTCTTCAGCAGGCGGATGCGGACCGAGTGCGGCTCGGGCTCGAGCCGCACCACCACGGCCGGCAGGTCGCCGAGGCGCTGGATCACCGCCGGGATCTCGCGCCAGTCGGCGCCGGGCTCCAGGCGGTGCACGCGCACCGGCATCCACAGCCGCGCGTCGAGCTGCCGCGCCAGCTCCAGCACCTCGCCCACCTGCGCCGGCGTCTCGGGGCGCTCGAAGTCCAGGCCGCCGAGGACGATCACGTCGGGGAAAAAGGCGGTGAACTGCCGCAGCGTGTGCACGGTGCCGGCGAAGCGGTCCATCACGAAGCTGCAGCCGGCGAAGCTGCGGATGATGCGGTTGCGCTCCATGGCCTCGCGCGCCAGGGCGCGCTCCTCCAGGTTCGCGGCGCGCGCCAGGTCGGAGAAGATCTCCTCGTAGCGCTGGCGCACGTGCTCGACCGTCTGCTGCGCCGCCACGTGCAGCACCTTCTCGCCGCGCAGCAGGTGGTCGAGCGCCACGCCGGTGAGGAAGGCGTCCTTCCCGACGCCCGCGCGTCCGGCCACCAGGCCGAGGCTGCCGCGCGCCAGGCCGCCCTGGACCGTGCGCTCGAAGGCGCGCATGGGGCTGCGGTGGTTCATCTCCCTGAGCTGCATGGGCGTACCTCCGTCAGCGCGCGCCGGCGCGGGGCCGGGCGTGTTCCTCGATGAGCCGCGCGGCCGTCTCGCGCGGGACCGGGGCGTAGCGCTCGAACTCGAGCGTGAACTCGGCCCGCCCCTGCGTCGCCGAGCGCAGCTCCGAAGAGTAGCCGAACATCTCGGCCAGGGGAACGGTCGCGTCCACGCGCGTGAAGCCGCCCGCCTCGCTGGTGCCGATGATGGCGCCGCGGCGGCGCACGATGGTGCGCAGGATCGCGCCCTGGGCGTCCGTCGGGCCCTCGACCGAGAGCTTCATGATCGGTTCGAGGATGATGGGCTTCGCCGCGCCGTAGGCCGCGCGGAAGGCGCCGCGCGCCGCGGCCTGGAAGGCCCGATCCGACGAGTCCACCGGGTGCGAGGCGCCGTCGTTGATGGTCACCTTGACGCCGACGATGGGCGCGCCGATGAGCGCCCCCTTGCCCAGCATCGACTTGAAGCCCTTGTCGCAGGAGGCGATGAACTCCTTGGGGATGGCCCCGCCGCGCACGTCGTTCACGAACTCGTAGCCCGTCTCCGCGGCCGGCTCGAGGAAGCCGCACACGCGGCCGTACTGCCCGGCGCCGCCGGTCTGCTTCTTGTGCGTGTAGTCGAACTCCGCGAGCTGGGTCACGGTCTCGCGGTAGGCCACCTTGGGTTGGCCGACCTCGACCGCGGCGCCGTACTCGCGCCGCATACGCTCCACGTACACTTCGAGATGCAGCTCGCCCATGCCCGAGATGACGGTCTCGCCGCTTTCGTCGTCCACGCGCACGCGGAAGGTCGGGTCCTCGCGGCTGAAGCGCTCGATCGCCTTCATCACGTCGTCCTCGTCCGAGCCCTCCTGGGCGCGGATGGAGAGATGCATGACCGGCTCCGGCACGTAGATCGAGGTCATGGCGACATCGAGGGCCGGGGCGCTCAGGCAGTCGCCCGAGCGGCACTCGACGCCGAACAGGGCGACGATGTCCCCGGCGCCGGCCGCGTCGATCTCCTCCATGGCGTCGGCGTGCATGCGGATCAGGCGCCCCACCTTGACCTTGCCACGGCTGCGCGTGTTCAGGATGGTATCGCCGCGCGCCAATTTCCCCTGGTAGAGGCGCAGGTAGGTGAGCTGGCCGTAGGGCCGCTCCTCCAGCTTGAAGGCCAGGCTCACCAGGGCCAGCTCCGCATCGGCCTCGAGCGGCAGTGGCGCGCCGTCCCGGCTCAGGTCGAGCGCCTCGTTCTTGACGTCGCGCGGCGAGGGCAGGTAGCGCGTGACCGCGTCCAGGAGCGGCTGCACACCCTTGTTCTTGTAGGCCGATCCGAGCAGCACGGGCGTGAGGCGCCGCGCCAGCACGCCGCTGCGCAGCGCCGCATGGATTTCTGCCTCGCGGATCTCCTTGCCCTCGAGCACCGCCTCGAGCAGGGCGTCGGAATGCATGGCGGCCGCGTCGAGCAGGGCGGTGCGCGCCTGCTCGGCGCGCGCGCGCAGGGCCTCGGGCACCGCGGCCTCGCGCACCGTCTCGCCGTTCTCTCCGTCGAAGTAGAGGGCGCGCATGGCGATCAGGTCGATCACGCCCTGGAAGTCGACCTCGAGGCCGATGGGGAGCTGCAGCAGCACGGCCTGGTGGCCGAGCTTCTCGGCGAGCTGGCGCGCGACGCGCTCCGGATCGGCGCCGGCGCGGTCGCACTTGTTGACGAAGGCGATGCGCGGCACGCCGTAGCGCGTCATCTGCCGGTCCACGGTGATCGACTGGGACTGGACTCCGGCCACGGCGCAGAGCACCAGCACGGCGCCGTCCAGCACGCGCAGCGAGCGCTCCACCTCGACCGTGAAGTCCACGTGGCCCGGCGTGTCGATGATGTTCAGGTGATGGCCGCTCCAGCCGCAATGCGTGGCCGCCGAGGCGATGGTGATGCCGCGCTCCCGCTCCAGGTCCATCGAGTCCATGGTCGCGCCCACGCCGTCCTTCCCCTTCACGTCGTGCATGGCGTGGATGCGCTTGGTGTAAAAAAGGATGCGCTCGGTCAAGGTCGTCTTGCCCGAGTCGATGTGGGCGCTGATCCCGATGTTCCGGATCCGGGCGACATCTCTCAACATGGGAAGATCCGTTCGTTCCCCCGGGTATCTGGGAGCCGTGGTCAAACCCCTACTTATAACACGCCGCGCGGCCCGCGGGCTGCGCTTTCTGGTAGCATCCCGCCCCTTCGTCCGAGCGTGCCGCGAATCGACCGGAAACGCTGTCCCGCGCCCACGCGGCGCGTGCGTCGAGGAGGAAACCCATGCGTCTTGCTCTGCTACTGCTGTCCCTGCTGCTCGTCCTCTGCTGCGCCCGCGCCGAGGCGGCCAAGATCAAGGTGCCCGGCGACCACGCCACCATCCAGGCGGCGGTCAACGCCGCATCCGCCGGCGACGTCGTCGAGATCTCCCAGGGCGTCTACCACGAGAACGTGCTCATCGACGGCGAACTCGACCTGACCATCCGGGCGAAAAGCGGGCACAAGGTGACGATCGACGCGGCCGGGCTGGCGCCCACGGCCGCGCTCAAGATCAGGAACGGGAGCGACAACGTCCTCGTCAAGGGCCTGAGGATCGCCAACTCCGTGACCGAGGGCATCTCCGTCCAGTTCTCGGACGATGTCAGGATCACCAACTGCAAGCTCCAGAACCTCGGCACGGACGGCATCGGCGTGCTGGACTCGACCGGCGTGCTCATCGACAAGTGCACCATCGACGGCGCCGGCGATCAGGGGATCGAGGTCGACGGCGAGGGCTGCCGCGTGCGGAAGTGCCGGATCGAGAACGCCACGGCCAACGGCATCCGGCTCGTGGGCAGCGGGAACACGATCGAGAACAACCGGCTGGAGACGACCGGCACGTGCGGCATCCGGCTCGGCAACGACAGCAGCGGATGCGCCCTGAGCCTGGTCGCTGGAAACCGCGTGGAAGACGCGGGCTTCTACGCCCTCTTCTGCTCGCTCGATGCGGACTCCTGCACGCTCCTGGACAACACGGTCCGCGACTCCTACGCGCTCCTCATCGTCACGACGGGCTCGACCGCGCACTACGTCGCCCGGAACAGGGGCGAGAAGCTCGACGTGCGCGGGATGCTCTACGCCGGACAGGACTGCATCCTCGAGAAGAACGTGGTGGTTGCGCCGGTCTGGGAGGGAGTCCAGGTCGGGAATACCGCAGGCGCGGGCTTCTTCCACAAGAACACCGTGAAGAAGGCCGGCTCGGACGGGTTCATCGTGTTCGGCGGCGGCCACGTGTTCATGGCCAACAAGGCCACCGGGAGCGCCAGCTACGACCTCGACGACAGCACCGCCCCCGGCTCGAACCTCTACGTCGCGAACATCTTCGGCACGATCGCGCCCTGACGCGCGCCGGGAAGCGGGAGCGGCCGCAGCGGAGTCCTGGTAGCTTCCAGCCGTTCCCTCAACGCCTGTTCCATAAGGCCCGGAAGCACCGCCCCGCGTCGACGCGGGGCGTGCGTCATGGAGGACACCCATGCGTCTTTCCCTGCTGCTGCCGTCCCTGCTGCTCGTCCTCTGCTGCGCCCGCGCCGAGGCGGCCAAGATCAAGGTGCCCGGCGACCACGCCACCATCCAGGCGGCGGTGAACGCCGCGTCAGCCGGCGACGTCATCGAGATCTCCCAGGGGACGTACGCCGAGAACGTCCTCATCGACGACGAACTCGACCTGACCATCCGGGCGAAAGGCGGACACAAGGTGACGATCGACGCGGCCGGGCTGGCGCCCACGGCCGCGCTCAAGATCCGGAACTCGAGCACCAACGTCCTGGTGAAGGGTCTGACGGTCGTCAACTCCATCGCTGAAGGCATCGCCGTGCAGTCCTCGCAAAACATCACGATCGCCAACTGCAAGCTCAAGAACTCGGGCACGGACGGCATCGGCGTGCTCGATTCGACCGGGGTGCTGATCGACAAGTGCTCCATCGACGGCGCGGGCGATCAGGGGATCGAGGTCGACGGCGAGGGCTGCCGCGTGCGGAAGTCGCACGTCCGGGATGCCATCGTAGGCATCCGCGTCACGGGAGAAGGCAACACGATCGAGGACAGCTCGATCGAGAAGACGTTCAGTCACGGCATCCGCCTGGGCAACGGCGGCAGCGGCTGCACCCTGAGCCTGGTCATGAACAACAAGGTCGAGAGTACAGATGACTACGCGTTCTACTGCTCGCCGGATGCCGACTACTGCTCCATCCTCGACAACGACGTGCGGGATTCCTATGGCGGCCTGCTCGTCACGACTGCCTCGTCCGCGCACTTTGTCGCCGGAAACACCTTCGAGAAGCTCGACCAGCGCGGCATCAGTTACGCGGGTAGCCTCTGCACGCTGGAGAAGAACGTAGTGGTCCAATCGGGATACCAGGGAATCAGACTGTCGGACCTCTCCGGAGTGGCCTTCCTGCACAAGAACATCGTCAAGAAGTCGAGCGAAGACGGGCTCTACGTCCAGAGCAGCGGCCACGTCATCATGGAGAACAAGGTGAGCGGCAGCGGCGGCTACGACCTCAACGACTTGACCGCCCCGGGCTCGAACCTCTACGTCGCGAACACGTTCGGCACCATCGCTCCCTGACGCGCCGCCCCGCTCACACCTCGAGATAGAGCGCCTCCATCTCGGCGGCGTTCTCCTCGATGGTCTTCACCGCCGGGATCGATTGGCGGAGCGACTCGAGCAGGCCGGGCTCGTCGAGCACGCGCCGCAGGCAGCGGGTCAGGTCCGCCGCGTCCCCGCGCCGGAAAAGCAGGCCCCCTCCGGCGCCGGCGAGTTCCGCCATGCCGCCGAGGTCCGTGGCGATCACGGGCACGCCCGACTGGAAGGCCTCGTGGATGGTGAGGGGCGAGTTCTCGTACCAGAGGGACGGGACGAGCAGCAGGTCCACCTCGGCCAGGAAGCCATAGCCCGCGCCCGGCGGCACGGCGCCCTCGAAGGTCAGGCCGGGGATGCTCCGCGCCTTTTCAAGCAGCGGCCCGGTGTAGTCCGGGAACCAGGAGGTCTCGCCCTTGAGGCGCAGGGTCGCCTCGCCGCGCCGCAGGCGCAGGAAGGCCTCGACCGCGAGGTGGACTCCCTTGTAGTCGGCGAGCGTGCCGAGGTAGGCGAGGCGCAGGGGCGCGCCGGCCGCGCGCTCGACGCGCGCGAGCGGCGGCGGCGCCGGGAAGCCGTAGTCGGCGTGGACGACGCGCGCCGGGTCGAGCCCCTTCTCGACCAGCAATTCGCGCAGGAAGCGCGAGGGTGCGACGAAGCGCCGGATCGGCCTCACGCCGGCGAGCAGGCGCTCCGTGCGCGCCTCGATGGCGCGCGCGCAGTGCCGCAACGAGCCGAGTTCGGCAAACGCGGCTCCCTCGCCGTCCGGGTAGCGCTCGCGCAGCAGCGGGTAGGGCTCGATGCAGCGCGCGCAGTTCTCGAAGCGGATCGGATCGCACAGGCGGCCGTCGAGGTCGAGCAGGAGGCCGCCGCGCGCGCAACAGAGGAAGTACTCGTGCAGGGTCATGACCATGGGCACGCCGCGCGCCGCCGCGGCGCGCACCAGCGGCAGGCCGAGGTACACCAGCGACTGGATGTGCAGCACGTCCGGCGCCACCTGGTCGAGGACCGCCCCGATCGGCGCCTCCATGCGCGGATCGTCGTACAGGTCGACCACGTCGAAGAAGTGGCGGTTGTAGACGATCTCGTGGAAGGGCAGGCCGGCGTGGCGGCCCGGCGTGACCTCGAACTGCGGGCGCTCGAGCCGCTTCTCGGTGAACAGCAGGCGCACATCGTGGCCGCGGGCGGCGAGCGCGCGCGCCAGGTGGAACGTGTAGATTTCCGAACCCGCGCAGTGTTCGGGCAGGAAGTCGTGGATGGCCTGCAGGATGCGCAACGCTGCCGCCTCGGGGCTTGGTGTTGCGCATCAGGGTAGCACGGCCGCTTGAGAACCGGACCCGGCTGGCGGATGATGGCGCGCGCGTCGCGCGGAGGGTGATGGCGATCCGCCTGCACATCGCTGAGAGGCTGCGGCAGGGCCAGCACGGGCTGGCCGGCCTGGTCCTGCTTTTCCTGTTCATCGCCCTCGCCCTGCTCGAGGTGGAGCCGGTCCCGACCTACTTCTACGTGCTCGCCTGGTATCCGGCGCTGCTCGTGGTCGACGCCCTGGTGGTGAAGAAGACCGGCACCTCGCTGCTGGTCGGCCGGCCGCTGGCGCTCCTCTGCCTGCTCGGCTGGTCGCTGCCCTTCTGGCTGCTGTTCGAGGCGCTCAACATGCGCCTCGAGAACTGGTACTACATCAACGCACCGCCCGGGCTCCTGGCCGGGCGCATCTTCCTGGTGCTCTCGTTCGCCACCGTGCTGCCGGGCCTGTTCGAGGTCTACGACCTGCTCTGTGCCCACGGCTGGTTCGAGCGCGCGCGCCTGCCGCGCTTCCGCACCGGGCCCGCGCTCCTGCGCGCCCTCCTCGCGGCAGGCGCCCTCTGCCTGGTCCTGCCGCTGCTCCTGCCGCGCCTCTTCTACCCTCTGGTGTGGCTGTTCCTCTTCCTGCTGCTCGAGCCGTTCAACCGCCGCCCCGGCTGGCCCTCGCTCCTGCGCGACCTGGAACGCGGGCAGCCCGGCCGCCTGCTGCGCCTGCTCGCCGCCGGCCTCTGCTGCGGCCTCTTCTGGGAAGCGATGAACGTGCTGGCGCGCGCGCGTTGGATCTACACCGTGCCCTTCTTCGACCGGACGCTCGGCGTGGAGATGCCGCCGCTCGGCTTCCTCGGCTTCCTGCCCTTCGCGCTCGAAGCCTACGCCTGCGTGCGTGCCCTCGAGATCCTCGGCCTGTCGGTGCCATTCGAGCGCGGCGCCGGCGGCCCCATGGCCGCGCGCCTGCATCCGGCGGTGCGGCTGCTTGGCTTGCCCGCCCTGGTCAGCGCGCTCAGCCTCCTCGCCATCGCCGGCCTCGAGTCACGCAGCGTCGATTCGACCTCGCCGCGCGTCTCCGGCCTCTCCTGCGGCAACCGGCGCGAGACCGCGTCCCTCGAGCTCCTCGGCCTCGGCGACGTCCGCGACTTCATCGCGGCGGCGGGCGCGCCGGGCGGCATCGAGGAGCTGGCGCGCCGCCTCATGGACGACCCGGCGCGCCTCGAACGGCTCCTGGCCGAGGCGCGCCTCGCCGACCTGCGTGGCATCGGCACATGCAACGCCTGCCTTCTCGGGCAGGTCGGCGTCGTATCGGTGGAAGCGCTGGCCGCGAGCGACCCGGACGAGCTTCTCGCCGCGCTGCGCGCGCTCGGCGGGCGCGGCGAGCGCGTGCGGCCAGAGCGCGTGCGCGTCTGGGTGCGCGCGGCGCGGGAGCACGCCGGCCCGTAGGCCGGGCGCGGTTCGCCTCAGAGCCTGAGCAGGAATCCCCCGCGGCCGCGTTGCGAGCGTCGGGGGGCCGA
>DYIW01000203.1 GCA_020723465.1 Phycisphaera mikurensis | reverse complement strand
CACCCAGGCCCCGGTCCTGCTCTGCCCGGCCATGAACACCCGGATGTTCGAGAAGGTCAAGGGCAAGCCGCCCGCTGCCATCGACAAGATCGTCGCCGGGAAGCTGGAGAAGTTCTTCGCCGAGTGCTGCCTACTCGACCAGCCGTTCGTGATGGACACGGAGAAGACCGTCGGCCAGATGCTGACGGCGAAGATCGCCACGATCGGTGAGAACCTGAAGATCACGCGCTTCGCGCGCTTCCAGATCGGGGGCTAGCGCCGTGACGGACTTGCCGCCACGGGGACCGTACCGCCGGGTGCTGCTCAAGCTGTCCGGCGAGGTCTTCGGCGGACCGGGCAGCAACCTGGACGCCGCCAGCCTGGGACGCATCGCGCACGACGTGCAGTCGGTGCACACCGCGGGCATCGAGGCCGCCGTGGTCGTCGGCGCGGGCAACTTCCTGCGCGGCGCGGAAGTGGCCGCCTCGGGCATGAATCGCGTCTGTGCCGACCAGGCCGGCATGTTGGCCACGGTGATGAACGGCCTGGCGCTGCAGGACGCCCTCGAGCGCCTGGACGTGGAGACGCGCGTGTGCAGCGCCATCGAGATGTCGCGCGTGTGCGAGCCGTTCATCAAACGGCGCGTGGTGCGGCACATCGAGAAGGGACGCGTGCCCATTCTCGTGGGCGGCACGGGCAATCCCTACTTCACCACCGACACGACGGCGGCGCTGCGCGCCAAGGAGATCGAGGCGGAGGTGCTGCTCAAGGCGACCAAGGTCGACGGAGTATACACCGCCGACCCGCGGCGCGACCCGAACGCGGTCCGGCTGGAGCGGCTGGACTACATGTCAGTGATTCGGCAGAAACTCAGAGTGATGGATCCGACGGCGGTGACGCTCTGCCAGGAGACCGGCATGCCGATCGTTGTGTTCGACCTGACGGTCCCGGGCAACGTCCTGCGCGCCGCCCGCGGCGACCCGATCGGCACCATCATCTGCGAGTGACGGAGGGGTCCATGGATTACAACGCCACCCTGGTCGAAGCCAAAGAGAGGATGAAGAAGGGCGTCGCCCACTTCCAGGAGCAGGTCCGCGGCCTGCGCTCCGGACGCGCCACGCCCGCGCTGGTCGAGAACATCCGCGTGGAGTACTACGGTTCCCCCACGCCCCTGAAGCAGATCGCCTCGATCGCCATTCCCGAGCCGCGCACGCTGGTGGTCCGGCCGTTCGACCCGAGCGTGCTCAAGGAGATCGAGAAGGCGGTGCAGAAGAGCGAGCTGGGCATCAACCCGCAGTCCGACGGCAAGGTCGTGCGCCTGACGGTGCCCGACATGTCCGAGGAACAGCGCGGCAAGCTCGTGGCCCGCGTCAAGGAGCTGGCCGAGCAGGGGCGCGTGACCCTGCGCAACCTGCGGCGCGAGCTCAACAAGAAGGTGGACGATGGCGATCTCGGCGAGGACGACCGGACCTCCTTGAAGGACGAGGTCCAGAAGGCGCTGAAGGCGTGCGAGGGCGACATCGAGAAGATCGTCGCCGCCAAGACCAAGGAGATCATGGAGACCTGACCCGCGGGCGCCGGTCTGCTATGATCTCCGCGAGCGGCTGGGGGCATAGCTCAGCCGGTAGAGCAACGGATTTTTAATCCGTCGGTCGGGGGTTCGACTCCCTCTGCCCTCACCACACAGGTTCTCTGACGCGCGGCGCATGCCTCGGCCGGGGCGCGCCCTGGCGGCACTGGAGCGGCGGGATGGCGAACGTCACGCAGGAGCAGGTCATCCGACAGTTGAAACAGGTGCACGACCCGGAGATTCCGGTGGACGTGTACAACTTCGGGCTGATCTACGGCATCGAGATCAGCGACGGCGACTACGTCAAGATCACGATGACCTTGAGCTCCGAGGCCTGTCCCGCGGCGCAGATGATCCCGAGCGAGATCATCCGCAAGGTCGAGATGATCGAGAACGTCAAGTGCACGGTCGAGGTCGTGTGGGAGCCGCGCTGGACGCCCGAGCTGATCACGGCGGAGGGGCGCAGGCTCCTGGGGCTGGACCATCCGGACGGCTAGCCGTGCCCATTGACCGCCGTGAGGCGCGCGGCCCGCTTGCCGGGCGCGTCACGGCCAGCTAGTGTTCCCCTCGCGTGGCCCTGTCGTCTAGCCCGGTCAGGACACTGCCCTTTCAAGGCAGCAACACGGGTTCGAATCCCGTCAGGGTCACCACATCGCGGCGGCGCCGCACCAAGCGTGTCCCCGCTCGCGGGTCGGGTCCGGCCGGCGCCGCTGCGAGTTGGAAGTTCGAAGTCGGTAGTTGGAAGCCGGAAGACCCCTCGGACGACTGGCGGCTGCAACACGTTCGAGTGTGCCTCCGACTCTCGGCGAGGAGACTCGGGATCTTCGCGCCATGCGAAGATCCTGGCGGCCGGCGGAGCAGCCCGTCAGCGCGCCGCCACGCGCCACACGTGGATCACGCTCCGTTCCTGCTCCGCCGGCACCATGCGCTCGCAGACATAGAGCAGGCCGCGCTCGCGGTCGAAGCAGGCGGCGCCCACGGAGTAGCGCTTGGCGCGCTCGTGGTGAAAACCGGGATCAAACAGGTGCTCGTCCAGGGGGAGCGTGGCGTAAGGCTGAGGCTCCCAGGAGCGCGCGCGGCCCGCGGCGACCGCGGCGAGATCGTTCGGGTCGAAGAAGATCATCTGCGCGGCGATGTTCTCCGACCACCAGCCGCGCTGGTCGAAGGGCGAGTCCGGCACCGGAGGATAGACCGTGTCCTCGCGGTCCTCGGTCGGGTACTCCACGCCGTTGGCGAAGCCGTACCAGTTGCGGCCGAGCGCCTTGGTGCCCACGAAGACCACCGCGGAGCGCTCGCCGGCCTCGATCCAGGCGCCGCCGGACCACTCGTCCGCCTCGGCGAAGCCCTGCATGCTCTGCTGCGGGTCGGAGGTGATCTCGGCCGCCCCTTCCTGCTGCACGCCGTAGAGGAGGAGCGGCGTGACCGCGTCGAGGCGCGCGCCGCGCGCCGGCGGGTCGTCCTCGGGCGGCGGCTCGTAGGCGAAGAGCGCCGGACCGCGCCCGCCCCAGAGGCCGTCGCGGAAGCGCCCGGTGGCCAGGCGCAGGCCCGGCGCGTGCGCCCGCGCCCACGCCTCGGGGATGGCGAACATGTAGTCGTTGAGGACGTAGTTGCAGTAGCCGTCCAGGAGCCACGGTCCCTGCAGGCGCGGATGCTCGAGATCCAGCTCGAACCAGCCATGCGAGGCGGCGCCCTGCTGGAAGTGCTGGCCCCAGCAGCAGTGGATGCGGCCTCTCCCGTCTGGCCGCGCGGAGGGCAGGTAGGCCAGTCCGGCGCGCGGAACCTCGAGAACGCCGAACACGAGGCCAATGACGTCGCTCGGCTGCTGCAGCAGGCGCGCGCAGTCCAGTTGCTCAAGGTCGCGCGCCACCTTGGGCGCGGGGATGGAGACCTCGGCGACGAACTGGCACTGGTCGTGGCCCACGGCGTAGAGCGAACCGGGGAAGCCGTCGTCCGGGCCATCGGGATCGCCTTCCGGGCAGAAGGTCATGGCGTAGCCGCTGTAGCTCCAGAACTCGAGCTGATCGACGTCGTCCGCCAGGGTGACCGCCGGCAGGCGGAACGCGCCCAGGTACTGGAGGTCCTGCGGCTGCAGGCGCTCGCCCGCCGGCCCCTGCAGCGCCCGCGCGCTCGGGTCCGCGTCGCACGCCAGGCCCAGGAAGAGGGCCGCGGCCAGCAGCAGGCGCAGGGGAGGGAGGAGCACCGTGCGCCCGCCAGGTAGTGCATCGCTCATCGCCACCACGCCCGTGCCCTCCTGCAGCGACACCCTCGTTCGGCGCACCGCGCGGGTACGCCCTGCCGGGCGGATTGTAGCAGGCCGGGGTGGGAGGCGCCTGCCCCGCTGTGCGAACTCCTCGCCCTCCGCTAGAATAAAGGGACGGACGCGTCCGTCCGATAATCTAGGCAGGAGGTTGCATGGTCCGGACAGGCAAAGCGAGCCGGCGCGGGCGCCCGCGCGACGCGGAGCTGCCGCGGCGCCGGCGCGAGGAGATCCTCGAGCGCGCGGCCCTGCGCTTCGCCGAGCACGGCTACGCGGCGACCGACGTGCAGCATCTCGCCGACGACCTCGGCATCGGCAAGGGCACGGTGTACCGCTACTTTCCGAGCAAGCGCGCGCTCTTCCTGGCGGCCACCGATCGGGGCATGCGCCTGCTGCATGAGCGCGTGGAGGAAGGGAGCGCCGGCGCGCGCGATCCCCTGGAGCAGGTGCGGTACGCCATCCGCGCCTACCTGTCGTTCTTCGACAGCCACCCCGAGTACGCCGAGCTGCTCATCCAGGAGCGCGCGGCCTTCCGCGACCGCAAGGTCCCCACCTACTTCGCCCACCACGAGGCGCGCATCGGCAAGTGGCAGCGCCTCATGCAGGGCCTGATCGCGGCGGGCCGGGTGCGCGCCATGCCCGTGGAGCGCATCCTGAGCGTCGCCAGCGACCTCCTCTACGGCACCATGCTCGCCAACCACTTCACCGGCCGGCGCGCCTCCTTCGAGGAGCAGGCCGAGAGCCTCCTCGACGTCATGTTCCACGGCATCCTCGTCGGCCGCGAGCGGGCGCGCCGCGGGAGGCGAGCATGAGAGGCGGCCGGTTGCTCGCGGCGTTCGGCTTGCTGTGCGCTTGCGATCCTCCGCCGGAGCAGGGCGCGGACGCTCCTGCTGCGGCGGCCTGGCGGCCGGTCGTGATCGTGGCGCCGGCGGCGCAGGGCGCCATCGTGGCGGAAATCGAGCTGCCCGCGACCTTCCTGCCCAAGAGGCGCACCGTGATCGTCGCCGAGGTGGACGGCGTGGTCCACGCGCTGCCGGCGCCGCGCGGCGAGGCGCCCGCGCCTGCCGGGGAGGAGGACTTCCTGCGCGCGCTGCGCCACGACGCGGAACGGGACCCTCCCAACTTGAACATCGGCGACCGGGTGGAGAAGGGCGCGGTGCTGGTCGAGCTGGCGCGAGCCGATTTCGAGTTGGAGCTGGCCGTGGCTCAGGCCGAGCTCGGCCAGGCGCAGGCTGAACTCGCCGAGCTGCTGGCCTGGCGGCGGCCGGAGGAGGTGCGCAGGCTCGAGGCGGTCTGCGCCGAGGCGGAGGCGGAGCTGGCGCGCGCGCGCCTGGACCTGGCGCGCGTGGAGGCGCTCCGCGCCGAGGACGTGGCCAGCGAGGAGCGGCGCGAGCTGGCCGCGACGGCGGTGCGGACGAGGGAGGCGCGCCTCGCCGCCGCCAGCGAGGACCTGGAGATCGCGCGCGCGGGACCGACCGCCGCGGAGCAGCGCGTCGCCGAAGCGGCCGTCGTCGCGGCGCAGGCGCGCGTCGCCCGCGCGGAGGAGCGGTTGGGCAAGACCGTCATTCGCGCGCCGTACGACGCGCTCGTGACCGAACGCTTCGTCGATATCGGCGAGCGGGTCACGGCCATGCCGCGCGTGGAGATCCTGGAGATCATGGACAGCGAGCCGCTGCTCGCCCAGGTCGACGTGCCCGAGCGGCTGCTTTGCGGCATGGCCGTGGGCGACCGCGTGCGCGTTCGCGCCCAGGGTCTGCCCGAGGAGGCGGCGGGCATCGTCTCGCTGATCAACGCCAAGGTCGACTCCGCGACGCGCACCTGCCGCGTGCGCGTGGCACTGCCGAACGCGGACGGCCGGCTGCGGCCCGGGCAGTTCGCGCGCGTGACGTTTCGCGCCGCCACGGCCGAGCACGCGGTAGGCGTGCCGCCGGCGGCGCTGCTGCTGCGCGACGGCAGCCCGGCGGTGTTCGTGCTCGAGGACGGCCGCGTGTCGCTGCGGCGCGTGCAGCCGGGCATCGCCGGCGCGGGCGCGGTCGAGATCCTCTCCGGACTCGAGCCGGGCGAGCAGGTGGTCGTGGACGATCCCGCCCTGCTGGCCGACGGCATGCAGGTCACGCTCGGCGGTGAACGCGAGTCGCCGCGATGAGGATCGCGGAACTCTCCATCCGCCGGCCCGTGCTCGCCACCATGGGCGTCGCCGCGCTGGTCGTCTTCGGCGTCGTCTCGTACCGCACGCTCGACGTCAGCCTCTTCCCGGACGTCGACTTCCCCATCGTCACGGTGAGCGTGGTCTACGAGGGCGCCGACCCGCGCACGGTCGAGAGCGAGGTCACGGACGTGCTCGAGGAGGGGGTGAACACCATCGCCGGGATCAAGTCGCTGCGCTCCGAGAGCGCCGAGGGCCTGGCACAGGTGTTCATCGAGTTCGAGCTGGAGCGCGACATCGACCTCGCCTCCCAGGACGTGCGCGACAAGGTGGCGGCGCTGCGCGGCGAGCTGCCGCAGGAGGTCGAGGCGCCGGTGGTCGAGAAGTTCGACCCGGATGCGGCGCCGATCCTGGCGATCGCGCTGTCCGGGCACGTGCCGCTGCGCACCTTGACGCTCTGCGCCGAGGACCTGGTCAAACCGCGCCTGGAAGGGATCGAGGGCGTGGGAGCGGTGCGCGTGGTCGGCGGTCGCGACCGGGAGATCCGCGTCTGGCTGCGCCTGGCCGACCTGCACGCCTACGGCTTGACGGCGGAGGACGTCGGCCGGGCGCTCGCGCGCGACAACGTGGAGCGGCCGGGCGGTCGCATCGAGACGCCGGCGCGCGAGCTGATCGTCAAGACGCGCGGCGAGATCGAGCGCGCCGAGGAATTCGCGGACCTGGTCGTGGCCCGGCGCGCGGGCGCGCCCATCCGCGTGCGCGACGTGGCCTGGGTCGAGGACGGCATGGAGGACCGGCGCAGCCTGTCGCGCCTCAACGGCGTCGAGGCGGTCTCGCTGCTGGTGCGGCGCCAGTCGGGCGCCAACCTGGTGGCCGTGGCCTCCGCGGTGAAGGAGGAGCTGGAGGCGGTGCGGCGCGAGCTGCCCGCGGGCCACGAGCTGGTCATCGCCCAGGACCTGTCGCCGCACGTGGAGCAGAGCCTGGACGAGGCCAGCACGGAGCTGCGGCGCGGCGCTCTCCTGGCGGTGCTGGTCATTCTCTTCTTCCTGCAGTCGCTGCGCGGCGCGTTCGTGGCGGCGCTCACCATCCCCACGACCATCATCGGCACCTACGCGCTCATGCAGGCTCTGGGCTTCACCCTGAACATGATGTCGATGCTGGCCCTCTCCCTGTCCGTGGGGATGATCATCGACGACTCGATCGTGGTGCTGGAGAACTCCTACCGCCACCTGGAGGCGGGCAAGGGGCGCATGGAGGCCGCGCTCGCCGGGATCGCCGAGATCGGCTTCGCCGTGATCGTGACCTCGCTGGCGATCGCGGCCGTGTTCGTGCCGGTGGCCTACATGAAGGGGCTGGTTGGGCGCTTCTTCTTCGAGTTCGGCCTGACGGTGAGCGGCGCCGTGGCGCTCTCGACCTTCGTCGCCTTGACCCTGTCGCCCACGCTGTGCGCGCGCCTGCTGGTGGTGCAGCAGGCGCGCGGCCGGCTGCTCCGCGCGCTCGAGGCCATGCTCCACGGCCTGGAGTCGGCCTATCGCGCGGCGCTCCGCTTCGCGCTGCGCCGCCGCCTGCTGATCATCGGCGCGGCGGCGGCCTTCTTCGCCGGCAGTCTCGCCCTGACGCCGTTCATCGGCAAGGAGTTCGTCCCGGCCCAGGACGAGGGCCAGTTCAACGTGCAGGTGGAGGTGCCGCTCGGCTCATCGCTCGAGGCGTGCGGCCGCATCCTGGCCGCGATCGAGCAGCGCATGGCCGCCCTGCCGCACGTGGCCGACCTCTACACCACGATCGGCGCCGGCGAGGAGGGGCGGGTCAACGTCGCCACGCTGCTGGTCAAGCTCGAGGACAAGAGCCGCCGCCATCTCGGACAGCAGGAGATCATGGCGCGCGCGCGCGCGGCGCTCGTCGACCTGACGCACCTCAAGACCAGCGTCGAGCTGGTGCCGCGCGTGAGCGGCGGCGGCTTTCGCGCCGCGGCCATCCAGTACTGCCTGCGCGGCCAGGACCTCGAGCGCCTCGAGGAGCTGGCCGACCAGTTCATGGCGCGCCTGCGCGGCGTGCCCGGGATCGTGGACGTGAATACCACCTACGACGCGCGCAAGCCGGAGGTGGCGGTCAATCCCGACCGCGAGCGCGCGGCCGACCTCGGCATCGACGCCGAGGCGCTCGGCACAACGGTGCGCGCGCTCATCGGCGGCTGGACCGTGACCACCTTCGAGGAAGGCGGCGAGCGGCACGACGTGCGCCTGCGCCTGGCGGAGAGCGACCGCGACCGGCCGGAGTCGATCCGCGCCCTGCCGCTGCGCGCCGCCAGCGGCGAGCTCGTGCGCCTGGACGCTCTCGCCGAGGTGGAGGAGACCACCGGCCCGGTGCGCATCGAGCGCCAGGATCGAGAGCGCCAGATCACCATCATGGCCAACGTCGTGCCCGGCAAGCCGCTGGCCGCAGCGCTCGACGACCTGGCGCGCCTGGAGCGCGAGATCGGCCTGCCGCCGGGCGTGCACAGCGCGGTCACGGGCTTCGGCGACCTGATGCGCGAGTCCTTCGCCAGCATCCAGGCCAGCCTGGTGCTCGCCATCGTGCTCATCTACATGATCCTGGCGGCCCAGTTCGAGAGCCTCATCCATCCCTTCACCATCATGCTTTCCCTGCCGCTGTCCGTGGGCGGCGCCCTGGGCGCGCTCTTGCTCACCGGCCGCACCCTGAACATCTTCAGCATGATCGGGATGGTCATGCTCATGGGCCTGGTGACCAAGAACGCCATCCTGCTGGTCGACTTCGCCAACCGCCTGCGCGGCCAGGGCCTGGAGCGCGACGCGGCGCTGCTCGAGGCCGGCCCGATCCGCCTGCGCCCGATCCTCATGACCGCGCTCTCCACGATCGCCGGCATGCTGCCCATCGTCGTGGGTCTCGGCGCCGGCGCCGAGACGCGCGCGCCCATGGGCACGTGCGTGGTCGGCGGCCTGGTCACTTCCACCCTGCTCACCCTCATCGTGGTGCCGGCGGTGTACAGCGTGCTCGACGACCTCGGGCGCTGGATCGTGCGTCTGGCCGGACGCGTGCGGCCACGACGCGTCGCGCGCTGACGCGGCCGCCTCAGGCGCCCGCGCTCGCGCCGCCGTCCGGGCTGCCGTTTGCCGCGAACTGCAGGTGGTAGAGGGCGGCGTAGAGGCCGCCGCGGACCAGGAGCTGCTCGTGCGTGCCTTCCTCGCGGATGCGGCCGCGATGCAGCACGAGGATGCGCGCCGCCTGACGGATCGTCGAAAGGCGGTGGGCGACGACGATCGAGGTGCGCCCGGCGAGGAGCGTCCGGATCGCCCGCTGGATCCCCTCCTCGGTCTCGGGATCGACGTTGGCCGTGGCCTCGTCGAGGATGAGGATCGCCGGGTCGACGGCGAGGGCGCGCGCGAAGGAGAGGATCTGCCGCTCGCCCGCCGAGAGGTTGGCGCCGCGTTCGGCCAGGCGCTGCTCGTAGCCGTCCGGCAGGCGCTGGATGAGGCGCTCGGCGCCGATGGCGCGCGCCGCCGCCCTGGCCTGCTCGCGCGTCACGCCCGGGCCGCCCATCATCAGGTTGTCGAGCACCGTGCCGGTGAAGAGGAAGACGTCCTGGGGGACGTAGGCCAGGGCGGCGCGCAGGGCGGCGCGCCGGTAAGTGCGGATGTCGGCACCGTCGATGGTGATCCTGCCGGAGTGCGGTTCGTAGAAGCGGTTGAGCAGCGCGGTCACCGTGGTCTTGCCGCCGCCGGTTGCACCCACGAGCGCGACCGTCTCGCCCGGTTGGACGCTGAAGGAGACCCCGTCCAGCACCGGCTCGCCCGCGCGGTAGGCGAAGCGCACGTCCTCGAAGGCGACGCGCCCGGAGAGCTGTTCCGCGGCGAGCGCCCGCGGCGCGTCCGCCGCCTCGGGCTCCGCGTCCAGCACCTTGAAGAGGCGCTCGGCCGAGGCCATGGCCGACTGCAGCACGTTGTAGCGCTCGGCCAGCTCGCGCAGCGGCTCGAAGATGAAGTTCAGGTAGTACCAGAACTGCAGGAACTCGCCGATGGTCAGGTGCGCGCCCAGGATGTCCAGCCCGCCGCGCCAGAACACGCCACCCTGGATGGCGAGCGACACGCCGTCCACCACCGGGAAGAACAGGGCGAAATAGAGCACCGTGCGCAGGTTGGCGCACAGGAAGGCGCGGTTGTGGCCGGCGAACACGGCGAAGGCCTTGTCCTCGCGCGCGGAGGCCTGCAGCACCTGGACGCCGGCGATCGTCTCCCCCAGGTAGGAGTTGACGCGCGCGATGGCCGAGCGCGTCTCGCGGTAGGCCGAGAGGGCGCGGCCGCGGAAGTAGGCGGCGGCCGCGGCCAGCACCGGCACCGAGAGCAGGGCAATGAGCGCCAGCCCGGGATTGATGAAGAAGGCCGCGGCCAGGAACACCAGGATCTTGACCACGTCGCCGATCAGGGTCACGGCGCCGGAGGTGAACAGCTCGTTCAGGGTCTCGACGTCGGTGGTGACGCGCGTCACCAGCCGGCCGGTGGGATTCCGGTCGAAGAAGGCGACCGGCAGGCGCTGCAGGTGTGCGAAGGCGGCGGCGCGCACGCGATGCAGCACGCGCTGGCCGGCGCGGTTCAAGATGACGAGCTGCTGGTAGCGCGCCCAGAGCGTGAGCGCGGCGGCCGCGAGGAACAGCCCGGCGAGCAGCAGGAGCGCCCGCAGGTGCGGCGCGCGCTCGGCAGCGGCGAAGCCCTCCCGCACCGGCCCGTCGATGGCGTGGCGCAGGATGAGCGGACCGAGCAGCTCGAGGCCGGTGATGACGAAGAGCAGCAGCAGGCCGAGGGCGAAGGCGGCGAGGTCGGGGCGCGTGAAGGGCAGCAGGCGCCTGAGCAGGCGCGCGTCGAACGCCTTGCCCAGCGTCTCGAAGTCCTGGTACTGGTCGAAGCTCGCCGCCATGACTGGCCTACGGTGACTCCAGCGCCTTCATGGCCTGCTGGCGCAGGAACAGGCGGTAGTAGCGGCCGCGGCGCGCCAGCAGCTCCTGCGGTGCGCCTTCCTCGACGATGCGGCCATCCTCCAGCACGATCACGCGGTCGGCGAGCTGCAGCGCGGCCACGCGGTGCGACACGAGCAGCGCGGTGCGGCCGCTGAGAGCGCCCTTCAAGGCCGCCAGGATCTCCGCCTCGGTCTCCGAGTCCACGGCCGAGAGGCAGTCGTCGAGGATGAGCACGCGCGGCTCGGCGGCGAGGGCGCGCGCGATGGTCGCGCGCTGGCGCTGCCCGCCGGAGAGGGTCACGCCGCGCTCGCCGATGACCGCGTCCAGGCCGCCGGGGAGGTCGAGGAGCTCGCGCTCGACGCGCGCGTGGCGCAGGGCGGCGCGCAGGGCCGCCTCGCCGGAGTCGTCGCGCCCGAGAGCGAGGTTGGCGCGCACCGTGTCGGCGA
>DYIW01000202.1 GCA_020723465.1 Phycisphaera mikurensis | reverse complement strand
GGCACGGTGGTCGTGGAAGAGCCCGATGGCCGTCTCGTCACGGGACTGTCCGGCAAGATGACGATCGTGGTGGACGAGAGGCCCGCGCGCGAAGGCGGCCGCATCCGCACGGAACAGGTCGACGTGAAGGAGGGCTCGTGGAGCGCAACGCTTCTCCCGAAGACGGTCATCAAGGTCCAGGATGCCGTTCTCGGCGGGCGCGAGGTCCTGATCGATTCTCCGGCCGTGACCGTGCAGAGCGGCTCGGTCGTCGCTCTTCACGGCCGCTTCATCGACCTTCTTCTCACGGTGGTCGATGGCGATTCCGGCGTAGAGCTGACCGACGTGGAGATCAGGGCCGTGTTTCCTGTGGAAGTTGCGAGTTCGGCGTTCCTGGGTCTCCGCCTTCGATCGCCGAGCGTCTTGCCGCCGCTCAGGCACGACGCGCTTGTCAAGATCTGGCGAGACGGCGTGCCGTCGCCCATCCTGATTCACCGGAAGGAACTCGACAGCTGGGACGGCATGGCTGTCTACCTGCACGCTTCTCACCACGCCTGGTGCCTCTTGGAGATAGAGCGCGATGCGACCTCGCAGACGGTGAGCTTGCCCCGGGCGGCAAGACTCGCCGTGACCGTGCTGAACCCGCCCGTGAGACCGGAGTGCTTCCTGCGCCTGCGCCTGACCGGAGAGGGCGAGACTCCGGGCCGGCTCATGCACGAGCAGCAGGTCGATGTCACAGACCCTCGCATCGTCCTGCGAGACATCCAGCCGTGTCGCGTGACGGCGAGCGTCGAGCTTGGCTCCAAGGAGCCGTTGGTTCTGGCCCAGGACGCGGTCGACCTCCTTCCCGGCCAGCTCACGAGCGTGGTGCTGCACTGCTCTCCTGCTCCGGAGCTGCCGGCCGCGGTCATCGTGGCGGGCACTCTCTTCTTCCCGCAGGGATGGGGCGTGGACTTCGGGCCATGGCTCTCGCTGACGCTCGTCGACGTCACGTTGGCCGTGGAGGAATCCAGCAGGACCGTGCCTCCGGAGCGCATGCTGCCGGGGAACGCATCGGGGTTGTTCCTGTGGGAGTCGGAGCCGATCCTCCCGGGCCGGTGCATGGTGAGCGTCCTGTGGTCTTCGGGCGCGGGACAACAGCATTGGCACGTACTGATCGACATTCCGCCCCAAGGCGATCGCACGGTCCTCCTGCAGGTGCCGCCTCCGGCCGAGCTGATCGTCCGAATACTGCTGGATGGCAAGGAAAGCGACAGCCTCTGCGGCAGCCTCTCGTGGTCCGCTGGGATCGAGTCGAGCGGCGGCGAGAGCCGGGGCTTCTGTTTCTTTTACGATTGGCCGGTCCGGATCCTTGTTCCCATCGGTCCAGTGCGCCTGGAGGCAACAGGCACCGAGCCGTTGGCCGGCAGCAAGGCCGAGCAGGTGGTGCAGGTCGGCCCAGGACGGAACGAGACGACCCTCGACCTGCGATGCGGCGCCGGCCTGCGCGTCGTCCTGCGCGAGGAGGGGCGTGAGCGCCCGCCGAGCCGGTCCTGGCTGGCCGATGACGGAATCGCCGTCGTCCCCGTCGGTCACGACGGCGCGATCACGTCATCCGCCTGGGAGCAGCGGACGCTCTACGTCAGCGCTCCCGGCGCATACGAGGTCCGCATCGGCCCGATCCAGGGGTTCCAGCCCGTACCCGCGCAGCGCGTCCATCTGCGCCAGGGCCAGATCGTCGATCTGATCGTCGACCTCATCCCGGCGCAGTGAGGCCACCCGGGCCGTGCCCGCTCAAACGTCCTTCCTCTCGACCAGGTACAGGTCGGCGATCTCCTTCGCGCGCTTGCCCGTGGGCAGATCGATGCGGTTGGCCATGAGCACCACGGTCAGCCTGTCCTCGGGATAGCGGGCGATCTCGGTGCGGAAGCCGACCCAGCCGCCGCCGTGCGAGACGCAACGCCTTCCCTTGTGCGTGCTGACGCTCCAGCCGAGACCGTAGCTGCTGCGCTCGCCGCCGTTCAGCGTCGCGGGCGTGAAGGCCAGCTCCAGCGTCTCCTTCTTCACCAGGCTGCCGTTTTCGAGCGCCTGGTCCCACTTGTACATGTCCTCGAGCGTGGTGTAGATGCCGCCGGCGCCGAACATCTTGTTGAGCGGGTGGTCGTCATTCAGCTCGAAGCGGCCCGGGGCCGCCTGGTAGCCGTACGTGCGGTTCTCGAAGTGGGTCTCCGGGTGCTCGAGCACGAGCGACGCGTCCATGCCGAGCGGCGCGAAGATCGCGTCGTGCATGAAGGCGGCGTAGCTCTTCTCGGCCGCGCGCTCGATGATCAGGCCGAGCATCTCATAGCCGGGATTGCTGTACTCGAAGCGCTCGCCCGGAACGAAGCGCGGCTCGCCCCAGCGCTCGTACACCTTGGCGCCGTCCGCGCTGACCGGCATCCTGTCCTTGGGAAACTGGTCCATGGCCTCGTAATAGTCGGGCAGGCCCGAGGTGTGGTTCAGGAGGTGGCGGATGGCGATGCCGTCGCCGTAGCGCGCCTTCAGCTCGGGGAGGAAGCGCGTCGCCGGATCGTCGTAGGCGAGCTTGCCCTGCTCCGCGAGGATCAGGATTCCCATGGCCGTGAACGGCTTGGTGGTCGAGTCCAGCCGCGAGGGCACGGCAGGCCCCATCTTCACCTTGCGCTCGAGGTCCGCCATGCCGTAGCCCTTGGCGTGCACCACCTCGCCCTTCAGGACGACCAGCACCGAGCAGCCCGGCGTCTTCTCGTTGCAGGACGCGAACAGGGCGTCGACGCGCGCGGAGCGCTCCTCGTTCGTGGCCGGCGTGTCGCCCGCGCGCGCGAACGCGGGCGCGAACAGGCCGAGCGCCAGCAGCAGGAGCAGGGGCGGGCGGACCCGGAGCCGTGTCGTTCGCAGCATCGTCGTGTTCCTTCCGATGGGTGGGTGGCAGGGCACCATAGCGTCCGCCGCGCCGCCGGTCACTCCGCCGCCACGACCTCGAACAGGTCGAGGCGGTGCCAGTTCTCCAAGATGTCCAGGCCGAGACGCCGGACGCCTTGCCAGTAAGCGGGGCTCTCGAGCTCGTGATCGGCGAGAAGTTGCGCGATGCCGGAGCGCACGCGCTCCCCGTACTCTGCGCGCAGAGCGAGCGTGATCCTGCGGCCGTTCAGCTCGAAGGTGGCCCGCGTCGCGGCCGGCGCTGCCGGCGCGAGCGCGAAGAGGCCCCTGCCTGGCGTGGCGCCCGTCGCGACGATGAGCCCGTCGTTCAGGCACGAGAGCGGGGGCTCGGCGCCGGCCTCGGAGATGACGCGCAATCCATGCGACGGCGCGTTCAACAGCTCGGCGGCGCGCAGGCCCATCTTCACGCCGATGATCGAGTGGGCGCCGAGGTGTTCGTGCAGCTCGCTGGCCAGGACCTGGGCGAACCACTCCTCCTCGCCGTTCCGGGCCACGATCGCCGCGCGCCGCGCGCGCACGTCCTCCTGCAGGAGCGTGTCCGGCAGCGCGCCCGTGGCGAGCACCGCGTGCGACTTCTTCTGCCGGCCCCACGCCAGCAGGCGCCGGATGCCCTCGGCCGCGGCTCGCGCCTCGCGTGGGACGAACGTGCCGGGCTCCTGCGTCTCCTGGAAGAACGCGGAGTCCGTGTAATAGAGGAAGGCCAGCTCGTCGTCGAAGCTGGCGCGGCCCTCGAGGTAGTGGCGCCGCACCTCCTCCGGCTCGAGCAGACGGCAGAGGAAGGTCTCGCCGAGAGCGGTGCCGGGCCCGAGGTGAAAGGGCTGCTCGCGCCACTCCGCGGGCTTCTCCGCCGCGCCGGCCGGATCCACGAACTCCAGGCGCAGGCCGGCCGCGCGCACCGCGGCCAGGGCCGCCGCGTCGCGCCCGGCGTTCCAGCTCCGCTCCGGATCCCCGGCGCCCGAGACGATGACCTCCTCGATCCCGGCGCGGATCTCGGGCTGCGCGCGCAGGGCCGCGGCCAGGTTCGTGAGCGGGCCGAGCACCAGGACGACCGTCTTCTTGCCCTCGCGCAGGTACGCGCTCGGGGCGAAGGGCCGGGCGAGAGGCGGCGCGGCCTCGGGCAGGGCCTCCCGCAGGAAGCGCTCGGCGCTGGCGCGAAACGGCGGCGCCGGGAGTTCCGCCTCCGGCTCGGCGGGCAGGAAGAGGGGGACATCCGCGCGGTTGAAGTACGCGAGCAGGCGCTCCAGGTTCGCCGCTCCCTGCTCGCGGCCGGCCGTGCCCTCGGCCGTCACGATCGCTGAGAGGTCGATGCCCGGATACTGGAGAGCCATGGCCAGGGCCACGGCGTCGTCGAGACCCACGTCCGTGTCGATCACCAGCGTGGGGTGGTCCTCGGCCACGTGTGCAGCGGCCGGGGCGGCGAACAGAAACAGGACGGCGGCGGCGAACCGCGTGTGCATGGCGCGTTCCTCCGGGTGGGGAGGCGCGATCCTACCCGGTCGCGGCCATGCCGCCGCGCCCGGCCGGTGCGTTGCCCGTGCGCGCAGCGGCCGCTACCATCTGGCCCGCAGCACGGTTCCAACCGGGGAGGGAGGATCCGCGGCTCCACGCGTGGACGAGCGCCGAGGCCTGATGAACAAGCCGGTCAAGTACGTTCTTCTGCCGCTGTTCGGCTGCGTGCTGTCCCTGCTGCTGATCGAGGCCGGATTGCAGATCGCGGCCTTCGTGGTGACGCGGGCGGCGGCATCGCGCGGCGCGCCCGCCGCGCCGCGCGCGGCCGGGGAGAGGGTCGTGCTGTGCGTGGGCGACTCCTTCACCTATGGAGTGGGCGCGAGCGACGGCGCCACGTCGTATCCCGGCGCGCTGCAGGATTGCCTGAACGAGGCGCCACCCGGCCCGGCGGGCGGCGCCTGGCGCGTGGTCAACGGCGGTTGGCCCGGCCGGAACTCCGCGGAGCTCTTGCAGCGCATGCCGCGCTTCCTGGCCGAGGAGCGGCCCGACTTCGTCTGCGTGCTGGTTGGCAAGAACAATCGCTGGAGCCACGACGAGATGGACCTCCCGCCTCCGGTTCTCGCGGGGGATTCCGGCGAGAGCCGAGGCTTCCAGTGGCGCCTGCGGACGCTCCGGCTGTTCCAGACCCTGTGGGCCAATCTGGCCGAGCGGGACGCAGGGGCCGCGCGGCCTACCGCGGACGCGGCCAGAGCGGCGCGGCCGCGGGCGCAGCAGAGCAGGCCCCCGGCGCGGCAGGAAGGCCCGCGACCCGGGCAGAAGAGCCCGCTGCTCGTGCCGGAAGCGCAGCAGACGCCCGAGTTCCGCGAGCTGAAGGAAGCTGGCCGCCGGCTCAAGAGGGGCGACCGGGCCTTCGCCGAACGCGTGGCCGCCGAGATGCGCGAGCGCGTGCGCGCGCTCGATGACCTGCCGACCGAAATGCAGTACGTGCTGCTGCTCGTCGGTCTGTCGCGGCAGGAGGATCTGATCGACGAGTGCTTCTTCGCCAGCGAGAAGTACGGCCACAGCGCCGAGCTGAGCTCCCTGGTCATCTTCCCGCTGGCGCAGCTCGGCCGCTTCGAGGAAGCGCTCTCCTGGACGGACGACGTCTTCCGGCTGCGCGGCCCGGGCGAGCCCAAGCCCTATGCGCACCGCGCGCGCGTCTATCGCAAGATGGGGCGAACCGCCGACGCGCTGCGCGACATGATCCAGGCTTTCGCGCAGGACCAGGATCGGGCGTACCTCAAGAAGGAGCTGGCGAAGCTCTACATGAGGGACGCCGCGGTGCACGCGCGGTTCGAGGAGCTCGCCCGACCGCTCGGGTTGGCCGCAAAGGACCTCGAGGCGATCCGCGCCGTGGCGGCCGAGGCGCACGCGGAGCTGCTGGCCGAGCGGGCCAGTCCAGAGGATTCGGACACGCGCGTCCGGCTGGAGCAGGACCTCCGGCACCTCGTCCTGCTCGTGCGCCAGAGCGGCGCGCAGCCGCTGCTGCTTACTTACCCGCGCAACCTCGGCCCGATCCAGGAGGCGCTGCGCGGCCTGGCCGAGGACGAGGGGGTCCTGCTCGTCGACCTGGAGCCCGTGTTCGCCGAGCTGCTCGAGACCGCGGCCGAGGAGGACTACTTCATCGCGGACGGGCACTGCAATGACGCGGGCTACGCGGTCATGGCGCGCGCGGTCGCGGCCGCGCTCCGCGGGAGCTGAGCGCCGGAGGCCGCCGCGGGAATGACGCACGTGCGTCATTTAAATGATTGAGCGGTCATTTTTGAATGATACATTATTCTACGCCATGACGACCTCCATCGATCGCAAGGCCCTGCTGGGAAGGCTCGACGGCGCCCCGGCGGATGCGCTCGAATCCGAGACGCTCGAATGCAAGGGGTGGGACCAGGATCCTCACCGCTGGAAGGCCCAGGTGAGGGAGACCCGGGAGGCCGTCGTGTGCCTGGCGAACCGCCGGGGCGGGACGATTCTCCTGGGGATCGCAGATGGCGCGCGCACGCGCAAGAAGGCCATCGTCGGAGTTGGGGACCTCGATGCCGAGGCGCTGCGGCGTGAGATCTATCGCGGAACGGCGCCGCCGCTCCTGGTCGAGATCGAGGAGTGGGTTGAGCCTGAAGGACGGCTGCTCGCGGTTCACGTCCCGCGAGGCGTTCCTCCGCACACGACGACCGAAGGGATCGGCAAGATCCGGGTCGGGAAGGAATGCCGCCCGCTGACCGGTGCCGATCTCGCACGCCTCGTCCTCGAGAGCCGCAGCGTCGATCTGACGTGGGAAGTGGTCGCGAAGGCCCGTCCCACGGATCTGGACCCGGCACAAGTAGGGGCGCTCCGCACGCTCCTCGCCCGCGAAGGCGGGAAACCGGAGTTGGCTGCGCTTTCATCCAAGGAGATGCTTGCGAACCTGGGGCTCGTGCGCGACGACGGTGTGAGCCTCGCGGCGATCCTCCTGCTGGGCAAGGAAGCGACCATGGCCCGCTTCGCGCCGCAGCACGAGGTCACCGTCATCCGCTACGACTCGCCGACGCACTTCGACAAGCGCCACGACCTGAGGCAGCCGCTGCTCGCTGTTCTCGACCGCATTCAGCGGATCCTCGAAGATCACCTGTGCGTCACCAGCGTGCAGGAACGAGGATTCGGCGAACTCCTCTTCCCGGACATCTCGTGGCTCGCCGCGCGAGAGGCTATCTTGAACGCGCTGGCGCATCGCGACTGGTTCCTGCACCAGTCCGTGTTCGTGGAGATGCGTCCTGGTCGGCTCGAGGTCGCAAGCCCAGGCGGGTTCCTCGGCGGCGTGACACCGGAGAACATCCTTCGCCACCCTCCGGTGCGCCGGAATCCTCTGCTCGCCGAGACGTTCCAGGCCATCGGCTACGTCAATCGCGCGGGTCTGGGAGTGGACAGGATCTACGAGGAGCTGCTGCGCTCGGGGAAGGGAATCCCCGGCTACGAGGCGGACGAAGCGGGCGTGCGGCTGAAGCTGCCGACGCGCACGCACGAGGCGTTCGCTCGTTTCGTGGCGGAGGAGGAGCGCGCCCGCCGCCGGTTGGACCTCGACGAGCTGGTCGTGATGTGGACGGTCGCCGCAAGGGGCGAGGCGAACCGCAAGTCCGCCGCCCGGAATCTCCAGCTCTCGGAGGACGATGCCAGCGAGAAGCTTGCCGCCCTGCGTGGCAGAGGCCTTCTGGTCGCACGCGGCAGAGGCCGTGGAACCAGCTACCGTCTCGCGACGCACCTGTCGGATCTCCTGCGAGGCCGCACTGCCAAGGACCTCGACATCGACCTGGACGACGAGGCAGCCCGGCTGCGCGTGCAGTCGGTTCTGGCCGAGCGCGGGTCGCTGTCGAACGCCGACATCCGGAGGATGACGGGCTTGCCGCGCCAGGACGCGGTTCGGCTGATGAACCGGCTGCGGGATGAGGACCTGACGAGAGTCGCAGGCCGCGGCAGATCCGCGCGATGGGTGCCCGGGCCGAGCCTCGTTGGCAAGTCGAAGCGGGGACGAGAACGGCGGGGGCGCCGGCGGCCACCGCGGGAATGACGCACGTGCGTCATTTGAATGATTGAGCGGTCATTTTTGAATGAACGATCAAAATCGGCCCGGAGAGCGTCCGGCGGCCAGGAACTCGCTTCCGGGAGCGCAGGAGTTGTCCTGGGGCAAAGCGCGTCGATCCGCGTGCAGCGGAGCACGAAGGAGATGGGCGTCATGGGATCGGGAATCACCGTCATTCGGCGCCGGGGCGCGGCTCTGGCGTGCGTCCTCGTTCTTGGCGCGGCGTCGCTGCAGGCGTGCGCCGGGCGGCAGGTCGAAGCGACCGCGGAGCCTCTCGGCTCCGGCGTCGTGGCCACGGCAGTCGCGGCGGATGCGGGGACGAAGCTGCCCTCGGCGCCTGCGCTCACGATCACGGACACGGACGCGCCGTGGCTGCAGGGATGGGTCATCTACACCGGCGGCGTGTCCGGCCGCAACACGGACGACGAGGAGTCCTCCATCACCCTCGGAACCGCGCGCGGAGTCGTGACCCTGCGCGGCTCCGAGGCGGGCGCCGTCCAGGACATGGTGAAGAAGCTGGTGGCTTCGCTCCGCGAGCTTGGCATCGACGCGCGCGCGGAGGAGGTGACCGGCCGCGTCATCTTCATCCGTATCGACACCAAGATCGATCGCTGCCTGATCGCCGGGACCGACGACTTGTCGCTGGATCAGACCTCGGGCGTGCGCATCCTCGAGGACGAGACCGCCGAGTGACGGGCGGGCCATGAGCGGGCGGCGCGCTGGAGCCTGGATCCTGGTTGGGCTGATCGGCCTGGCCGTGGTGCTGCTCTTCGCGGACTGGATCAGGCAGGACGTCGCGGAGCGCCCGCCGCCAGGCGCACTGGCGGTCGATGCCGGGGAAGCGCAGCTCAACGAGGAAGCTCCCTCGGCCACCGATGAGGCGGCGCGCGCCGAGGAGCCCTTGCGCGAAGGTCTCGTGGAGGAAACCGCCTGCGCCATCCACGGCGTGGTGTTCGACCTGCTCGGCGGCCCGATCCAGGGCGCGGAGGTGACGGCCCTCTGCTACTGCAACCCGGACAGCTTCCTGACTGGGATCGGCGTCCTGGGCGAAATCGTGGGCCCCCGAACCGTTGGTTCGTGCACCACGGACGACCTCGGCTGCTTCCACATGCCCCTGCCCTTCACGGCTGATCGACACGCCATCCAGATCAAGGCGCCGGGCTACCTGGACGCGGAGGAGTCGCGCGCCTTCGCCCTGTGGCCTGGCCAGGACATCGATGTAGGCCGCTTCGGTCTCAAACCCTGCGCAGGCCTCGCGGGCCGCGTGCTGGACGGAGCGGGCAGGGGCATTGCGGCCGCGTCGGTCCTGGTGGATGGAGAGCCGCGCGCCACGACCGGCGAGGACGGCGGCTTCGACATCTCCGGCTTGTCGTCCGGACGGCTGTTGCTCGCTGCTCAGGCCGCGGACTCTGCGACCGCGCCCGAGGACGTGCTGGAGCTGCACGTGCGCGCGGGAGAGCGGCTGAGCGGCCTCGTCCTGATCGTCAGAACTGCGCCGGAGGTTCCGCTCCGCGTGCAGAGCCAGGATGGATCCCCTCTGGCCGGCGCCATGGTGTGCTTCTGGCCTACAGTCGCCTCGGACTGGATGCAACGGGTCCGTACCGGCCCGGACGGCTGCTGCCGGCTGCGCGGCCTCGTGCTCGGGCGCGAGCTCCAGATCGGCGCGCAGGCCCCGGGCTACGAGCAGACCACGACTTCGATCGTCGCCCGCGAGGGGCTCGAAGTTGTTCTCTCCCTGCCCGTGTTCGGGAGCGTCCTCGTCGAGGTCGATGCCGCCGGCGTCCCAAACGCCGAGATCGAGCACATCCAAATCCGGCGCTACTACCCGTTCAGGCCCGACTTCCCCGTGCCCAGCTCGTCCTTCTCCGCCCCCGAGCACGAGATCGAGAAGGGCAAGGCCTATCGGGTGCCGTGCGAGGGGACCGGCCGCTGCGATGTCGAGGTCAGGGGCCGGAACTTCTCGCCCTCGCGCTCGAAGCCGTTCGAGGCGCCGGGCCTGGGAGGCAGCCTCACGACCACCGTGCGACTCTTGCCCGGAGCGAGCCTCTTCGGAACGGTCGCGGATCGTGAGACCGGAGCCGCGATCGCGGGCGCGCGCGTGACCGTTTTGCGGCTTCCTCCGCCCGAGTTTGCGTGCAGGCAAGTTCTGATCAACGGCGTCCCGGTTGATTGCGAGCATGACCCGGTCGCGGAGACTTTCTCGGCAGTGGACGGCTCGTGGAGCGTGTCGGGCATCGCGGAGGGGCGCTACCAGATCCACGCGCTCGCTCCCGGCCGCGCCGGTCAGGCCACCGGCCCCCTCACCGTGTCTCTCCGCGCGCCGCTGCCCGAGCAGCGCATCCTCCTCGATCGGGCCGCCCGGATCCACGGCCAGGTCACGGACCACCTCGGCCGGCCGGCGCAGGACGTGCCGGTGATCCTCAAGTATCAGAACGGCTGGAGCGGCGTCCACTCCGACGGCAACGGCCAGTACCTCATCGAGCACGTTCCGCCAGGCCAAGTCGAGTTGTTCGCGGCCTGGGATGATCTGATCGACGTCACGCCCACGGATCTGCCCTTCGGCCTGGTGCTCGGGCAGAGGGAGCGACCCTGGACGGTCGAGGTGCGCGCCGGCCAGGACCTGACCATGGACCTCCCGATGGCGCTCTTTTGCGGGGGCGTCGCCGGAGAGGTGCGGCTGGACGGACAGCCGCTCGCGCTGGCGGAGATCACCCTGCTTCCTGACCCGTCCGTGCTTGACGAGGACCATCCGTACCCGGACGCGTCGCCGCTCGTTCTCGCGTCCACGAGCCTGGACGGCCGTTACGAGATGGGCCCGCTTCCCGCCGGGCGCTACGCCCTGCGCCTGGCCCTGCCGGATGAGAGCTGGGGATTCGACCACTGCGTGGTCGATGTCCCGGCCGGGGCGATCGCTCGCGCCGATTTCGTGCTCGCACGCGCGCTGATCGAAGGCAGCATCGTGCGCGACGCGGACTTTGGCCCGATGCCAGACGCCCGCGTCTACTTCGATCCGTGCGCGACCGCCGGCGCGCCCGGCCTGGAGCATCTGGCCTGCTGGGGGGAAGAGGTGGACGCGAAGGGGCACTTCCGCGACGTCCTGCCCGCGGAGCGCGACTTTGTTTGCGTGGCGGAGAGCCTGGACGAGACGCTCCGCTCGCGCCGGATCGTGCGGTTCGAGCCCGGCAGGAACGACTTCACCATCCGCCTCGTGCCGGGCGGCGCGATCGAGGTGGTTCTCGACTCCGGGCTCATCCGCGTGGACGGGCCGTGGCTCGATCGCGGCGCCGCACCGGATGCGCTGGTGGATCCGGCCAGGTCGCAGGACGGGGAGGGCAAGTGGCGCTTCGAGCCCGTGCGCGAGGGCGTCCACCGCGTCGCCGTGGAGTGCCTGGGCCCGGAGGGGAAGCCCGTGCTGCTCGAGCAGGAGGTACGCATCGCGGCGGG
>DYIW01000201.1 GCA_020723465.1 Phycisphaera mikurensis | reverse complement strand
ATCCGCAACTTCTGCATCATCGCCCACATCGACCACGGCAAGTCGACGCTCGCCGACCGCTTCCTCGAGGTGACAGGCGCGGTGCGCAAGGAGAACCTCGAGGAGCAGATGCTCGACGGCATGGACCTGGAGCGCGAGCGCGGCATCACCATCAAGGCCAAGGCGGTAACCCTCTCCTACTTGGCAGAAGACGGCCAGACGTACACCCTCAACCTGATCGACACCCCCGGCCACGTGGACTTCGCCTACGAGGTAGCGAAAGCGCTGCAGGCCTGCGACGGCGCTCTCCTGCTGGTCGACGCGGCCCAGGGCATCGAAGCGCAGACGGTCGCGAACTACCACCTCGCGGAGAAGTCGCGCCTCGTGGTCATTCCGGTGGTCAACAAGATCGACCTGGCCACGGCGCGCCCGCAGGAGGCCGAGGACGAACTCGAGAGCGTCCTCCTGCTGGAGAAGGAGCGCACCCTGCGCGTGAGCGCCAAGACCGGGGAGGGCGTGCGCGAGATCCTCGAGGCCGTGGTGCGCGAGGTGCCGCCGCCGCGCGGCCAGCCGGACGCGCCCCTGCGCGCGCTCATCTTCGACGCGGTCTTCGACGAGTTCCGCGGCGTGGTGGTGCACCTGCGCCTGATCGACGGCCGCGTGCGCCGCGGCGACAAGGTGCGCATGAAGGGCGTGGGCTCGACCTACGAGGTGCTCGAGGTCGGCCACTTCCAGCCGCGCCGCCTGGAAGCGTGCGAGCAGCTCGAGCAGGGCGAGGTCGGCTACATGATCGGCAGCATCAAGACGCTGTCCGACGTGCGCGTGGGCGACACCGTCTGCCTGGAGCGAGCAGCCGCGGCCACGGCGGCGCTGCCCGGCTACCAGCCGCCGCGCCACATGGTCTTCTGCGGCATCTACCCGACGCAGAACAAGGACTTCGACGCTCTGCGCCGCGCGCTCGAGCGCCTCGCCCTGAACGATGCGTCCTTCTCCTTCGTGCCCGAGTCGTCCGAGGCCCTGGGCTTCGGCTACCGCTGCGGCTTCCTCGGCCTGCTGCACATGGAGATCGTGCAGGAGCGCCTGGAGCGCGAGTCGAACGTCGACATCGTGCAGACCGCGCCCAACGTGACCTACGAGGTGCTGGCCACCACGGGCGAGGTCCTGCGCATCGAGAGCCCCTCGCAACTGCCCGACGCCTCGCAGATCGCCGAGTTCCGCGAGCCCGTGGTGAAGCTCGAGATCATCGCCCCGGCCTCCTCCGTGGGCGCGCTGCTCAAGCTCGCCCTCGACCGCCGCGGCCGCTTCGGCCACCAGGAGTACATCAGCGAGGCGCGCGTGCTCATGACCTTCGTCACGCCTCTGGCCGAGATCGTGTTCGACTTCTACGACAACCTCAAGTCGCTGACCCACGGCTACGGCACCATGGACTACGAGCTGATCGGCTACGAGCCCGCCGACCTGGTGCGCATGCGCATCCTCGTGTCCGGGCGCGAGGTCGACGCCCTTTCGGTGATCGTGCACCGCGACGTGGCCGAGACGCGCGGCCGCCGCATGCTGCAGGTTCTGCGCCAGCACATCCCACGGCACATGTTCGAGGTGGCGCTGCAGGCGGCGATCGGCGGCCGCATCATCGCCCGCGAGAGCATCCGTGCCCTGGCCAAGCACGTCACCGCCAAGTGCTACGGCGGGGACGTGACGCGCAAGCGCAAGCTGCTGGAGAAACAGAAGGAGGGCAAGAAGCGTATGAAGATGGTCGGCAACGTGGAGATCCCGCAGCAGGCCTTCCTCTCGGTCCTGGGAGTCCTGCGCCAAGCGGACACGTGAGAAGAGCGCGCGCGAGCGCTATTCTGCCGTGGCGTTCTGCCCGCGAGGAGGCGCGATGACCCGGAGCAGCAAGAAAGAGACGTCAGGCCAGGCCAGGCCCCGGCCGACCGAAGAGCAGCAGACGGCCGCGGTCAAGTTCCTCCTGCTCGGCGGCGCCGCCGGCCTCGCCCTGGTGCTCGCCCTCAACCACGTGCTCGACGAGGGCTCCAAGGAGACCCTGCTCTGGCAGTGCGGCCGCGTCCTGGGCGTGGCCCTGTTCGCCTGGATCGGCTACGCGGTCGGCCTGGGCAAGGGGCGGGTCGTCGCCGAGAACCTCGAGTGCCTGGCCATCGCCGTGGTCATGGCGCTGATCCTCAAGCACTTCCTGATCGAGGCCTACAAGATCCCCACCGGTTCGATGCAGCCGGCCATCCTCGGGAACAAGGAGACCGGCATCTTCGACCGCGTGCTGGTCAACAAGTACGCCTACTTGATCGATGAGCCGCGGCGCTACGAGGTGATCGTCTTCAAGTATCCCCTCGACCAGAGCAAGAACTACATCAAGCGCCTCATCGGCCTGCCCGGCGAGCGCGTCCTGATCTTCAACGGCGACATCCACGTGGCGGAGCGCCTGGCGGACGGCGGCTTCAGCCCGCTGCACATCGCGCGCAAGCCGAGGTCGGCGCGCGAGGCGGTGCTGAAGACGGTCTACCCGGGCGGAGTGGTCGGCGGAACGTTCGCCAGCCGCTTCGAGACCTTGCGCGGGACCTGCCGCGAGGACGGCGACCAGATCGTCCTCGGCCCGGACGCCATGTTCGGCTACGGTCACGGGGACGAGAGCATCCGGGACGCGTACCTGGACGGCTACGATCCGGACTGGGGCATCGAGGCACCACACGACGGACTCCATGAGTTCGGCTCGGAGAACGTCTCGGACCTGGCACTGCGCGCGGAGATCACGCCGGCTGACGGCTGCCGCGAGGTGCGACTGGTGATCGCCGCGGACGGGATCGTGCACCGCGCCATCCTCGGCGTGGGCGCGGGCGCGGCCTCGCGGCTGGAGTCGGGCTACGGCGCGCCCGGCCGCGACGAGCTGGAGCCGGTCGTGCCCGGCGGCCAGGTGGTCGTGGCCGAGGGCCCGGGCGTCTGTCTCGCGCCGGGCGAGGCCAGCGATGTCGCCTTCCTGCACGTCGACCAGGAGCTCATCCTCGAGCTGGACGGCGAGCCCGTGCTCACCTTCGGCTACGAGATCTCCTACTCCATCGGGCCGCAGGAAGGCGGCGCGGTCTACCCGGCGCCGCGCACCGCGGAGAACGCCGTCGAGCTGGAGGTGCGCGGGGCGGGCGCCGTCCTCGAGGACCTGACGGTGCAGCGCGACATCCACTACACCATCCCGCCCGGGCACGGCTCGCGCCAGCAACTCGACGTCCCGGAGGATGCCTTGCTCGCCCTCGGCGACAACACGCAGAACTCCAGCGACGGGCGCGTCTGGGCCGCACAGACCGTCACCTTCCGCGACGGCACGCGTGTCTGGCGCGACAAGAACGACCCGGAGAGCGACCTGCGAGAGTTCGTGGACACCTTTGGCGAACGCCACCGCACGCCCTTCGGCGAGGAGCCGGTGGTGCGCGACGACTTCTCCGACCGCTTCCACTTCGTGCCGCGGCGCCTGCTGCTCGGCAAGGCGATCGCGGTGTTCTGGCCGATCTATCCCCACTTTCGCTGGAAGCTGATTCGATGACGTCCGCCACTCCACGGCCCGCGCGCGCGCCAGGGCGCGTCGACCCGCACCAGGGCAAGAGCCCGGCGCTGCTGCAGGCGAACGGCCTGGTGAAGATCTACGGCAGCCGGGCCGTCGTGGACGGGGTGTCCTTCCACGTCAACGCCGCGGAGATCGTGGGCCTGCTCGGTCCCAACGGCGCGGGCAAGACTACGTCGTTCCTCATGACCGTCGGGCTGATCACACCGGTCCAGGGCAGCGTCGTGTTCGACGGCGTGGACGTGACGCGCGAACCGATGTACAAGCGCGCCCGCCTCGGCATCGGCTACCTCTCCCAGGAGAAGTCGGTCTTTCGCCAGCTCACCGTCGAGGAGAACATCCTCGCCGTGCTCGAGGCGCGGGCCTATCCGAAGGCCAGGAGACGCGAGATCGCCCAGGCCCTGCTCGAGGAGCTGGGCATCGCTGCCCTGGCCGACCATCGCGCCGAGACCCTCTCGGGCGGGGAGAGCCGCCGCCTCGAGATCGCCAGGACGCTCGCCACCGATCCGCGCCTGATCCTCCTGGACGAGCCCTTTTCCGGCGTCGATCCCAAGGCGAAGCAGGAGATCGCGGAGATCCTGGTCAGCTTGAAGCAGCGCGGGATCGGCGTGCTGCTCACCGACCATGACGTGCACTCGACGCTGACCACGACCGACCGCTCGTACATCATCGCCGAGGGCCGCATTCTGCGGGAAGGGCTGCCGCGCGACCTCGCGCGGGACCCGGAGGTGCGCCGCGTCTACCTGGGCGACAAGTTCCGCTATGAGCACCTCCACGACCAGGCCTGAGGGGCGCGGGCCTGTTTCGCTGGCGAAACAACCTGCTTGACTTACTCGACTGGAATCGCCATCTCGTCCTTCAGGATGGTGGAAGGCCGGCGCTGGCCATCCGATATTGGGGGATCGAGCGCTGCGGAGCGCCGGCCAGGGCTTCCCTGGGAGGATGGTGGTGGTCGACGAGTCGTCCGGAAACCGGATCCTGCTGGTCGTCGATGACGAGGACGCGGTTCGCCATTCGCTGATCACCTTCCTGCAGCAGAGCGGGTTCCCGAATGTGCGCGAGGCGCGCAACGGGCAGGAAGCCCTCGAGGTCCTGAGCCGGGAGCGGACCTTCCTCGTCATCACCGATATCTCCATGCCGGTGATGGGCGGCCTCGAGTTGCTCTCGCGCATCCGCCAGGAGCACCCCGAGACCGATGTCGCGGTGGTCACGGGCCACCTTGAACTCGACTTCGCCATCCAGGCGATCAAGAACGGGGCGTTCGACTACTTCAAGAAGCCGTTCCGCTTCGAGGAAGTGGTCGGCACGGTCAATCGCGTCATCGAAAAGCAGCACCTGCAGCGCCGTTCCCTCGAGCTGGAGCTGCTGAAGGAGCGCCGCCGCGCCGAGGAACGCCATCTGAAAGACTTCGTGTTGGCGCTGGCCAAGATCACCGACATGAAGAACCCCTACACGCGCAAGCACTCGGACCGGACCTCCGAGATCTCGAGGCTGATGGCGGAGCGCATCGGCCTCGGCGCGGTGGAGGTCGAGCGCGTCTGCCTGGGCGCGCGCGTGCACGACATCGGCAAGATCGCCGTTCCTGACCAGGTCCTGGACAAGAAGGGGCGGCTCACCCAGGCGGAGTTCGACGTCGTCAAGGAGCATCCCGCGCGCGGGGCCGATCTGTGCCAGCGCGTGAGCTGTCTCGTGCCGGTGGTGCCGATGATCCGCTGGCACCACGAGAACCTTGACGGTTCGGGCTACCCCGACGGCTTGAAGGGCGGGGCGATCCCGCTCGACGCTCGTATCGTGAGGATCGCGGACTACTGGGACGCGATCACCTCGCAGCGCTCCTACCGGAAGCCCATGACCAGCGAGCGCGCGGCACGCCAGATCGAGAGCGAGTGCGAATGGGGTCGCCTCGACCCGGACCTGGCCCGCATCCTGCTGGAGTGCGTCGGCGCAGGCCTGGTGCAGCGCGTGCGCGCCCCGGCCACGGTCTAGCACCTCGCCCAACCGCGCCGCAGCTCACGCGCTCTTCCCCTCAGCCTCCAGAAGCAGTCCAAAGCGCCTGCACCCCTCGATGACGCCGGCGGCGAACTGCGCGGTCGCGAAGTGGATGCGCTCAGCGATCCCCTGCTCTGCCGCGCGACGCCGCACTTCCGCCTTCAGTTCTTCCGGCGCGTTGCCGACGACGATCGCGTTCACTCCCGAGAGCAGCGCCAGCAGGTCGTTCCCCGAGTCGCCGGCGTAGACCACCCGGTCCACGGGGAATCCGCAGCTCCGCCGCAGGTGCTCCAAGGCCCCGTCCTTCGCGCCGCACGGCGGCAGCACGTCGATGAGCCCCAGATTCCTTACGAGGTCGACGCTGGTAATAACGCGGGCCGGAACACCCTCGCGCGCCAACCGCTCCTCGATCCAGCGCTCCGCGGCGTCCAGGTCCGACGGCCGCTCGACGTAGTAGCTGCGCTTGAATTCTCCCTGGCGCTCCTCCTCCTGAGCCAGGGCGCCCGGGCAGCCCTCGAGGATCGAGGCGACGTCGTCTGACCTCCGCCCGCCCCACGACTCGATCAGGATGCGCCGGTGCGATCGGTCAGGCCGAAGGTCGTCCCCGCTGCGCACGAGGACCGAGGTGCCGACGTCGCAGACCAGGTAGTCCGGCGGCACGAGACCGGCGTCGCGCACCCCGTCCAGGGCCAACGTCCGGTGGCGGCCGGTCACGTACGCGAGGCGCAGGCCGACCGTGTCCCGCACCAGGCGATTGAACTCACGGATCTCGCTCCGCTGGCGCTCATTGGCTTCTGGTGCTATGAGCGTCCCGTCGAGGTCGCACGCGATCAATGACGTCGCCGGCATGTGCAGTCCATTGGTCAGACGCACCCGAAGGCCACGGGCGCTCCCCGCCACGCGCCGGTCATCTCGCCCGCATGGTTTTTCTCCGCCGAGGAGGGCGCCAGCAGCTACTATAGCTCTAACGGCAGCCGCCAGGACGCGGGGCGGCAGTCCGTCTCGCCACCAGTGCGCCGAGACCGGAACGGCCCCGGTGGCGGCGGTTCGAGCCAGAGGAACTAGGGAGATGGAACCGAAGCGGCGACTCTACGTCCTCATGATGAGCGTCCACGGCCTCGTCCGTGGTAGCGACCTCGAGCTCGGACGGGACGCCGACACTGGCGGACAGGTGACCTACGTGGTGGAGCTGGCGCGGGCTCTCTCGCGCGAGGCGCAGGTCGCCCGAGTGGACCTGGTCACCCGACTGGTCCATGCCAGGAACTTGGACCCGGTCTACTCGCAACCAGTCGAACCGATCGCGCCCAAGGCCTACATCGTGCGCATCGGCTGCGGCCCCCGCCGCTACCTCAAGAAGGAGCGGCTCTGGCCCTACCTCGACGACTTCGCCGACCAGATCCTCCAGTACCTGCGCCGGCTCGGCAGGGTACCGGACGTGATCCACGGCCACTACGCGGACGCCGGGTACGCCGGCTCCGAGCTGGTGGGCATGCTGGGGGTGCCGCTCGTGTTCACCGGCCACTCGCTCGGCCGGGTCAAGCAGGCGCGCCTGCTGGCGAAGGGCCTGACGGAAGAGCTGATCGAATCCCGCTACAACATGTCCCGGCGGATCGAGGCCGAGGAGACGGCGTTGAACAGCGCCGCCCTGGTCATCGCCAGCACGCGGCAGGAAGTCGAGGAGCAGTACGCCGACTACGACCGCTACGTGCCGGAGCGAATGAAGGTCATTCCTCCGGGAGTCGACCTGAGCCGCTTCTCCCCCCCGCAGCCGGGCGCGGATCCGCCGCCCATCGCGGCGGAGATGGACCGCTTCCTCAGGGAGCCGCGCCGGCCGCTGATCCTGGCCATGGCGCGGCCCGACGAGCGCAAGAACCTCGAGGGGCTGGTGCGGGCCTTCGCCGAGAACGAGGAGCTGCGCGCCACGTGCAACCTCGCCGTCGTGGCAGGCAACCGCGACGACATCAGCACGCTGGAGAAGGGACAGCGCAGTGTCCTCGGCCGGCTGCTCTACCTGTTCGACCTCCATGACCTCTACGGCCAGGTGGCCTATCCCAAGCACCACCGCCACGACGACGTTCCCGACCTCTACCGGCTGGCCGCGAGCCGGCGCGGCGTGTTCGTGAACCCGGCGCTCACCGAGCCGTTCGGCCTCACGCTCATCGAGGCCGCCGCCAGCGGGCTGCCGGTCGTCGCCACGCAGGACGGCGGACCGCGGAACATCGTCGCCGCCTGCCGGAACGGGGTCCTCGTCGACCCGCTGGACACGCGGAGCCTCGGCCAGGCCATCCTGGCCGCGGTTCGGGACGACGAACAGTGGCAGCGCTGGTCGGAGAACGGCATCAAGGGCGCGCAGGAGAACTTCTCCTGGACGAGCCACGCCCGGCGCTACCTGTCCGAGATACGCCGCATCACCGGCGAGGCTCGACGCCACCGCGTCGACCTCACGGCGCAGGGGAACCGGCTGGCGCTGATCGACCGGATCGTCGCCAGCAACCTCGACGACGTCCTCGACGGGGATCCGGAGGGCCTGCGCACGTTCCTTGAATGCATGAGCCGGGCGCCCTCCAACGTCGCGTTCTGCGTCGCCACCGGACGCAGCCTGAGAAGCGTCACCGAACGGCTGAACGAACTCCACATTCCGAGGCCCCAGATCCTGATCACCGCCGCCGGAACCGAGATCCACTACGGGCCGCTCCTCGCCAGGGATCGCATCTGGGAGCGGCAAATCGGCTACGGCTGGCAGCCCGACGCGGTTCGTGAGGTCCTGGACCACGTGGATGGGATCCACGCGCAGGACCGGGCGGAGCAGCATCGCTTCAAGATCAGCTACGACGTCGACAGCGAGCAGGGACCGAGCCTCCGCTCCATCGTCCAGCTCCTCAGGCGCGCCGGCCTCGCCGTCCGCGTGCTGCACTCCCGCGGCGTCTACCTGGACGTCGTCCCGGTGCGGGCGGGTCCGGGGCGCGCCATCCGCCACCTTGGCTTCCGCTGGGGCATCCCGCCGGAGCGGATGCTGGTCGCCGGGGTGTCCGGAGTGGACGAGCGCATGCTCCGGGGCAGCACCCTCGGCGTGGTCGTCGCCAACCACAGCCCCGAGCTGGAACGTCTGCGCGGCCTGCCCCGGGTTCTCTTCGCCCGGGGACATCACGCCTTTGCCCTGGTCGAGGGAATCGACCACTACGACTTCTTCGGCAGGATCCGGATCCCCGAGCCGGAGCAGGAGCCGGAGGTGGAGGAGACCGTGGAGGGAGATCCGCCCCAGGGCGGCGGCACCTTCGCGCTTGGTGCCGAGAGCTGAGGACGGACGCGCCTGGAATGAACGAGATGGACGCAGCGGTGCTGCAGCACCGCGACTCGATCTACGCCTGGTTCCGCAGGCTCGTCGAGCTGGACAGCCGCTTCCTGCTGCGCTCGCGCCTGCTGGAGGAGTTCGAGAGGTTCTGCGAGGGGAACGACGAGCTGCGCCGGAGCCGGTTCGGCCGCATGGTCCAGACGGCGGCGGAGGCGGTCGTCACCGCGCCGTGGCTCTGCTTCCGCCTGCGCCCGAGGATCGGCCTCTCCGACTACATCCGGTTCAACATCGAGCACCTGCTGCACGCGCCCATCACCGTCTCCGAGTTCCTGCAGTTCAAGGAGCAGGCCAGCGGCTGGTTCGACCAGTCCGACGCCTGGCGGTTCGAGTTCGACCTCGGTCCCTTCGAGCGCGGCTTCCCGAAGCTCCGGGAATCGCAGTCGATCGGGCGCGGCGTCGAGTTCCTGAGCCGTCACCTGTCGAGCCGCGTGTTCGACCAGCCCGGCGAGGGAGAAAAGCTGCTGTTCCGCTTCCTGACGCTCCACCAGCACGCCGACACCCAGCTCATGCTGAACGGCCGCATGCGCAACGTGGACGACCTGCGCGGCGGCCTGCGCCAGGCGGATGAGATGCTCTCCAGACAGCCCGCCGGCGCCGAGTGGCAGGACGTCGCCGACGAAATGCGGGTTCTGGGGTTCGAGCCGGGCTGGGGACGCAAGGTGGAACGTATCCGGGAGACGCTCGGTCTCCTGCGCGACATCCTCGAGGCCGCTTCGCCGGCGCAGCTCGAGACGTTCCTCGGCCGCGTGCCGATGATCTTCAACATCGTGATCCTCTCACCGCACGGCTACTTCGCGCAGGGGGGCGTCCTGGGCCTTCCCGACACCGGCGGCCAGGTCGTGTACATCCTCGACCAAGTGCGCGCACTGGCCACCGAGATGAAGCGGCGCATGGCGGAACAGGGCCTCGACATCGTTCCCCGCATCCTGGTGGTCACGCGCCTCATTCCCGAAGCCGGCAGCACCACGTGCAACCAGCGCACCGAGCGCATCCTGGGCACGCGCGGCGCCATGATCCTGCGCGTCCCGTTCCGCCGCCCCTCCGGCGAGATCGTCCCGCACTGGATCTCGCGCTTCAGGGTCTGGCCCTACCTGGAGCGCTTCGCGCTGGAGGTGGAGCGGGAGATGATCACGGAGCTGGGGCGGCACCCCGACCTGATCATCGGCAACTACTCGGACGGCAACCTGGTGGCGTCGCTCATCGCGCACCGGCTCGGCGTGACGCACTGCACCATCGCGCACGCCCTGGAGAAGACCAAGTACCTCTACTCCGCCCTCAACTGGAGGAACTTCGAGAAGGACTACCACTTCTCCTGCCAGTTCTCCGCCGACCTCATCGCGATGAACACCGCGGACTTCATCATCACCAGCACCTACCAGGAGATCGCCGGCACGGAGGACGGCGAGGGGCAATACGAGAGCTACTCGGCCTTCTCGATGCCCGGCCTGTTCCGGGTGACGAACGGCATCGACGTCTTCGATCCCAAGTTCAACGTCGTGTCCCCCGGGGCCGACGCCTCGGTCTACTTCCCCTACACCCGCACCAAGCGGCGCTTCGCGTCGCTCGCGCCGGAGATCGAGCGCATGATCCAGGGGGACCTGGACGGCTACTGCCGCGGGAGGCTCGCGGACGGCTCGCGGCCCCTCATCTTCGTCATGTCGCGGCTCGACCGCATCAAGAACGTCACCGGCTTCCTCGAGTGGTACGGCGGGTGCCGGCGGCTCCGTGAGCTCGCGAACGTGCTGGTCATCGCCGGTCACGTCGACGCGGAGCGCTCCCACGACGACGAGGAGAGGAGCGAGATCAGCCGCATGCACGCGCTCATGGACCACTTCCAGCTCGACGGCGAGGTACGGTGGGTCGGCAAGCGCCTGGACAAGCCGTTCGCGGGCGAGCTGTACCGCACCGTCGCGGACCGCCGCGGGGTGTTCGTCCAGCCGGCGCTCTTCGAGGCCTTCGGGCTCACCGTCATCGAGGCGATGGCGACCGGGCTGCCCACGTTCGCGACCTGCTACGGCGGGCCGCGCGAGATCATCATCGACGGCCGAAACGGCTTCCACATCAATCCCGAGCACGGCGCCGAGGCCGCAGAGCGGATCGCCGCCTTCCTCGAGCGCAGCCTCGAACAGCCCGAGTACTGGAAGCGGCTCTCTGACGAGGCGGTGAAGCGGGTGAAGGAGCGCTACAACTGGGAGCTGTACGCCGACCGGATCATGAACCTGTCGCGGATCTACGGCTTCTGGAAGTACGTGACCAACCTGGAGCGCTCGGAGACCAAGCGCTACTTGGAGATGTTCTACTCGCTGATGTTCCGGCGCTTGGCCGAGAGTGTTGAGAGCTAGCGGCGGCGGCGCTCGGCCGCTTGTCCTCGCGCCCCGGCTGTCGGCTTTCAGCCCGGACCGCAGCGGGATCCGCCGTGCGCGGTGCATTTGCTCCATGCGATCGCTGGTGCCAGCCCGCGACCGCCGCGCCGCCCCAGCCACTCCCACCCGGCGCACCTTCACGACTCTGGACCGCCCGCATCGCCTTCGCCTCGATGAGGCCCTGCACGTTCATCGCGCACACGATGCACCGGGAGTCGCGATGCGGCCCCGGACCCGGGGAAACGGC
>DYIW01000200.1:1940-11507 GCA_020723465.1 Phycisphaera mikurensis | reverse complement strand
CCGGCCGGCGGTGGGGGCAACAACCAATCGTCCCGAAGAGCCGGATGTGAACAGCACAAGTCCGGTTCTGAGGGAGCTGGGGAGGGCAACCTCCCCGGCTACCCGACAGTAGATCATGGATCGCCGTGAAGGTGGACGCGCCGTTCCTGGTGCCCGGCCACCTTCCGCGGCGTCGGGCCTCCTGAATCCGGCACGGCCAGAACCCTTACAAAAACCTACTATTTTCGACAAGGCATAGAAAACCGGCACGCGCGCCGGAATCTGGCGAAATCGTCTGCGGTAGCGACGGTCCACCGGTTGCGGAGACTTGGTCGGATCGGTGCGCTGGCTGACAAAAGAGCATTTACTACAGTAGTTTACGATCGTATGGCAGTGTTCGCGTTTCCGTGGCGAAACAGCGACCAGTCTTTGGCCCGCGGTTTGTTTGACATCGATCGCTGGCCAGCGTGGCTTCCATTTGGCGAGTGGCTTCGGTTTCCTCTGTGGACTGAAGAAGGCGGTGGACCATGCGCAAGTCGGACCTGCTCTCGGTGCTCGCTGTCGGGGTCCTGGTGGGCAGTGCGGCGTTCGCGAACGCGGCTCCGGACCCAGACAAGAACAAGAAGGAACCCGCTGCGCCGGCGACTGGTGACCAGCCCGCTGAGGCGCAGGAACCAGTGCCCGGAGAGGATGAGGATCAGGACAAGGCCGGTGGCAGGGGCAAGAAGGCGCGGAAGAAGGCCAGCGCAGAGCAGGGCGACCCGGCAGCCGCGGCCTCGGTCCAGGTTGCCTCCGCGCCAGTGGTGGTCGTGGCCGTTCAGCCTCGCGATCCGAACCGGAAGGCGGCACAGCCCGCCCCGGCCGCTCCCGCAGCCGCGGCGTCCGAGCCAGCGCCCGCATCGGCCCCCGCTGCTGCCCCGGAGCCTCCGCCTGAGGTCGCCGTCCCGGTGTTCCAGGTGACCGGCAGGATCGTCGCCGGCCAGAAGGCCGGCGCGCTGAAGGTGGCGGTGGTGGACATCGGCCGCGCCTTCGACAAGATCCCGGCCTACCAGAAGCTCAAGAAAGAAGACCTGAAGAACACCAAGGCCCGGTACCACTTCCTCGTGGCCGAGGCGAACCAGAAGTTCCAGGCCGCCGTGAACCTCGTGGCCGCGCGAGGGTCGTTCGACCTCGTGGTCGAGAAGGGCGGCGTCAAAGGTCTGGAGGTGGCCGACATCACCGACGAGGTCGTGGAAGCGCTCGACTAGCTCCCGGCCCAGGAAGTTGAGGAGGGGTCTCTGGACAGCACCGCGTCCCGCGCGTTCCTGTGCCTGTGTGGTCTGCTTGTCGCCTGTGTCTCCGAGCCCTCCACGCCGGACGGCCTGCACCGCAAGAGGGAGGTGCGAAGCTACGCCGAGGACGCGGCCGAGGACGCGGCCGAGGACGCGCGCCAGGCGCCGCCCGGCCGGGCGGAGCACGATCCCTACGCCGAGGAAGATCGCCGCGAGGAGGGGCTCTTTCCACCTGGTCTCCTGCCGCCGAGCGCGGAGGACACGCCCTTCCAGCGCCAGGATGCGCCAGCCAGCCTGTCGCCGTTCCACCGCTTCAGCCATCAGACCATCCGCTCGCCGGACGGCCGTCTCACGCGCTTCTACTGGGTGCGCGCGGGCCTGGGGCCGATCCTCGAGCCGCTGATCCGCGCGCACACGCCGGCCGGCGACCCGAACGTCGCGCTGCTCACGGTGACGCAGGGTGTGCACCTCGATCCGCGGCCGTCCAAGCCGTACCCAGGCGCGCTGGCCCCGATGCTGCCCGAGGTCGAGGGCGGCAAGGTCTCCGACCTGATCGCCGTGACCGCGGGCGAGGAAGTGCTGCTCGAGGTGGATGAACTCCTCTCCTCGATCCTGAACGACGTGCCGCAGATCGAGATCGAGGGAAAGATCGTGGAGATCACCTTCGACGACGACCTCGAGACCGGATCCAACCTGTTCGTCTCGGAGGTGGAGTCGCACTACCGCGAGAACGCGGACGGCACGAGCACCCTGCTCGGCAAGGGGAACGTGGCGGACACACTGTTCCGGTCGTTCGAATCGCCGCTCGATCCGAGCTCCTTCCTTTCCGGCGGCCTGGTGGGGAGCCTGGTCGTGTCCACGATCCAGGACAACACCCGCTACCGAGCGATCCTGCGCGCCATCCAGTCCAGCTCGCACGCGGACGTGCTCTCCGCGCCCAAGATCGCAGTGTTGAACGGCCACATCGCCGTGATCGACACGGGTTCGCGCACGCCGGTCCTGACGCCCACCCTCAACGCCGTGGGCCAGCTCCAGCAAGTCGCGGTCAAGTACGAGGACACGGGCATCAAGCTGTACGTGACGCCGTATCTGCTCATGGACGACATGATCCAGATCGACGTGATGGCCGAGGTGTCGTACGTGTCCGGGTTTATCGAGTCGGGCGCCGCCGGCATCCTCAACCCGATCATCTCCACGCGCAACGCCTCCACGGTGATCAACATCCGGGACGGCCAGACCTTCGCCATCGGCGGCCTGATCGCGACCGACGAGATCGAGCTGGTCACCAAGATCCCGGTGCTTGGCGACATCCCTGTGCTCGGCTATCTGTTCAAGTCCACGAACGTGACCGAGCGGCAGTCGCAGGTCATCTTCTTCATCACCCCGCGCCTGGTGCACGGGCCGGCCCCGATGTTCGTGCCCGGCGCGTGACGGCCTTGCGCCCGGCGCATTCCGCCTCGCCCGGCGGCGCGCGGGCCGTAGAATTCGCCGGATGACCGACGTCGCCCTCGAAGCCCGCGGCCTGAAGAAGTCGTTCGGCCCGGTCGAAGCCCTGCGCGGCGTCGACCTCACGGTGCGCCGAGGCGATCTCTTCGGCTTCCTCGGCCAGAACGGTGCCGGCAAGACCACCGCCATCAAGATCCTGGCGCGCCTCATCCGCCCGAGCAGCGGATCGGCGGCGATCCTCGGCCGGGACGTGGCCTCGTCCGATCCAGCGCGCCTGTTCGCCGGGGTCGGCTTCCTGGTCGAGGCTCCCGCCTTTTTCCCCTACCTGACCGGCCGCGGCAATCTGCTGCTGCACGCCCGCCTCGCCGGCCTCTCCGGGCGGCGCGGCGCGGTCCAGCGCGCCCTCGAGCGGCTCGGCCTGGGCCGCTTCGCCGATCGCAGGGTGGCCGACTACTCGCTCGGCATGAAGCAGCGCCTCGGGCTGGCGCAGGCCCTGCTCGGCGAGCCCGAAGTGCTCGTCCTGGACGAGCCGACCAACGGGCTTGATCCCGGCGGCATCGCGCAGGTGCGCGAGATCCTGCGGGCCGAGAGCGAGCGCCACGGCCGTACCGTCTTCCTCTCGAGCCACATCCTCTCCGAGGTGGAGGCTCTGTGCACCCGCGTGGCCGTGATCGATCAGGGCGTGATCGTGGCCGAGGGCGAGGTCAGCCGGCTGCTGCGGGAAGGCGAGACGCTGCGCATCCGCACGTCCGACGCGGCCCGCGCGCGCGCCGCGGCCGGGCTGCCGGAATCCGCCGTGGACGGGGATGTGCTGCGGGTGCCGGGCGGCGATGAGGAGGCCGCGCGCCTGGTGCGCCTGCTGGTCGAAGCGGGAGTGGCGGTGCACGAGGTCACGCGCGCGCGGCGTTCCCTGGAGGACATCTATCACGACCTGACCGGCGCGGGGGCGGCATGGCGGCGATCCTGACGGCGGCCGTGGTGGAAGTGCGCAAGCTCGCCGGCCAGCGCGCCTTCCTGGTCGCGACGTTGCTCCTCCTCCTGGTGTGCAAGCTGATCGTCCTCATGGAGATCAAGGCGGACGGCGCGGCCGCCGGGCTGGACGACTTCCAGGTCAACGGCTTCTACCTGATGGCCCGCTCCGCCTGGCTCGGACTCACACTGTGGCTCGTCCTGTTCTACGTCCTGGTCTGCCAGTCGATCGCCGGGGAAGGGGAGCGCGGGCAGTTGCGCATGCTCCTGGCGCGGCCGCTGCCGCGCAGCGCCTTCTACCTGGGCAAGCTCCTGGCCGCCGCCGCGGCGGTCGGCGGTGCCTTGCTCCTGGACGCGCTGCTTGGCGTCGCCGTCGGCGGTTTCGCGCTCGGCTTCGGCGACGTGGCGGACACGTCGCTGCAGGGCGACCTCTACTCGGCGGGCGCGCTCGCCCTCGGCCTGCTCCGCGCCTACCTGCTGACCGGCCTGGCGCTCCTCGCCATGGCCGGCGTCGGCCTGCTGGTTTCCGCCCTGTGCACGCTCTCGGCCAGCGCCACCACGGTCGGGCTGCTCGTGCTGGTCACGCTCGGCGCCGCGGGCTTCGTGGCCGGCAGCCCGCTCGACCAGTGGCTGGTCACCACCTGGAGCGTGCATTCGTTCGGCGTGCTCGAACAGGTGGCCTCGGGGACGAGCGTCTACCGCGACAACGGCGAGACGCTGCGCGCTCTCTGTGTGCCGCTGGCCACGCTCTTGCTGACCAGCGCGGGCGGCCTGGCGCTCTTCCGGCGCCGGGACGTCGCTGGCTGATCGGCGCGCACCTTCCCTTGCGGCCGCGCTGTCGGCCGGCCGGCGCGGAGTCTATGCTGCGCGGCCATGTCCATGCAGGAGTGGATCGAGCGCAAGCGCGACGGCGGAACGTTGGCGCGCGAGGAGATCGAGGCGCTGGTCGCCGGGCTGGTGCGCGGGGAGATCCCGGATTACCAGACCGCCGCCTTCCTCATGGCGGTGTACCTGCGCGGCATGGACGAGGCCGAGACCACCGCGCTCACCAGCGCGATGCTGCGCTCGGGCGCCGCGCTCGACCTGTCCGCGATCGCGGGAGCGAAGGTCGACAAGCACTCCACCGGCGGCGTGGGCGACAAGGTCTCGCTCGTGCTGGCGCCGGCCGTGGCCGCCTGCGGCGGGAGCGTGCCCATGATTTCCGGGCGCTCGCTCGGTCACAGCGGCGGCACCCTGGACAAGCTCGAGTCCATTCCCGGCTTCCGCGTCGGGCTGACTCTGGACGAGCTCTGCGCGCAGGTGGCCGATCTCGGCGCGGTGTTCGGCGCGGCCACCTCGGACCTGGCGCCGGCCGACCGGCTGCTCTACCGGCTGCGCGACGCCACGACCACGGTGGCGTCCGTTCCGCTGATCACCTCGAGCATCCTGGCCAAGAAGGCGGCCGAGGGGATCGACGGCCTGGTGCTGGACGTGAAGACGGGCAGCGGCGCCTTCATGGCGAGTCCGCGCGCCGCGCGCGAGCTGGCACGATCGCTCGTCTCGACCGCGGAGCGCCTGGGCGTGCGCGCCGTGGCCCTGATCACCGACATGTCGCAGCCGCTCGGCGCCGCGATCGGCAACAGCGTCGAGGTGCTTGAGGCGATCGAGACGCTGCGTGGCAAGGGACCCAGGGACCTGGTCGAGCTGGTGACTCGCCTCGGCGCGGAGATGCTGCTGCTGGCCGGTCTGGTCCCCGACCTGAGAGTCGGCCGCCGGAGGATCGCACGGTGCCTCGCTGACGGCTCGGCGTTCCGGCGCTTCCACAGCATCGTGGCGCGCCAGGGCGGCGATGTTGCCGCGATCGAGAATGTCGGGCTTCTGCCCCGCGCCGACCTGCACACACTGATCGAAAGCCCGGTTTCCGGCTACGTGCGGAGCATCGATTGCCGCGCCCTGGGCGCGGCCGCCTGCGCCCTCGGCGCCGGCAGGCGCCGCATGGAAGACGTGATCGACCATGGGGTCGGCCTGATGTGCATGAGGAAGGTCGGCGACGCGGTCGAGGCCGGCGAGCCGCTGCTGCTGGTGCTGTACAACGACGCGGCGCGCTGCGCGGCGGTGCGGCCCGCCCTCGAGGCCGCGTACGTCATCGGCGCGGAGCGGCCGCGCGCGCGGCCGCTGGTGCGCGCGCGCCTGGCCGGAGCCACCTGCCGCGAAAGGAGCTGACGTTGGACGACCTCGCCCTCAAGCTGCGCGGAGCCCTCGGCATCCTGGCCATCCTCGGCCTGGCGTTCCTCCTCTCGAGCGCGCGGCGCAAGGTGCGGCCGCGCATCATCCTCTTCGGCATCGGCCTGCAGATCGCCTTCGCCCTGATCGTGCTGCGCACCGACCTCGGGCGCCGCTTCTTCGACGGCGCCAACGCCGTCATCATCGGCCTGCTCGACTTCTCCAAGCAGGGCGCGTGGTTCGTCTTCGGCGCGCTCTCCCCGCGTCCGGGCGAGACCTGCCCGGTCGGCTACCTCTTCTTCTTCCAGACCTTGACGACCATCATCTTCTTCGCCTCGCTCATGGCCGTCCTCTACCACCTCGGCATCATGCAGTTCGTGGTGCGCGGCGTGGCCTGGGTCATGCTGCGCACCATGAGGACGAGCGGGGCGGAGACGCTCTCGGCCTCGGCCAACATCTTCGTCGGCCAGACCGAGGCGCCGCTCCTGGTCAAGCCCTTCATCGCCGGCATGACGCGCTCCGAGATCATGGCCGTCATGACCGGCGGCTTCGCCACCGTGGCGGGCGGCGTGATGGCGGCCTACGTGGGCATGTGCCACGACGCGTTCCCGGACATCGCCGGCCACCTCATGGCGGCGAGCGTGATGGCCGCGCCCGCCGGCCTGATGATCGCGAAGATCATGGTGCCCGAGGTCGAAGCGTCCGCGACCGCCGGCGCGCTGAAGATCCGCGTGGAGAAGACGTCGGTGAACGTCATCGACGCGGCGGCGAGCGGCGCTGCCGACGGCATGAAGCTGGTCCTGAACGTCGCGGCCATGCTCATCGCCTTCGTGGCCATCCTCGCGCTCCTCGACTTCATCCTGGGCTGGGCCGGCGGCCTGTGCGGCTGCCCGGAGCTGAGCATCAAGTTCATCCTGCAGTACCTGTTCGCGCCGCTCGCCTACGCCATGGGCGTGGCGCAGGGCGACGTGCTGGCCGTGAGCCGCTTGCTGGGCGAGAAGCTCGTGGCCACCGAGTTCGTGGCCTACGGCAGCCTGGGCGGCATGGCGGGCGAGCTCTCGGAGCGCTCCTTCATGATGGCTTCCTACGCGCTCTGCGGCTTCGCCAACTTCGCGAGCATCGCCATCCAGATCGGCGGCATCGGCGCGATGGCGCCGGAGCGGCGCCCGCACCTGGCGCAGCTCGGGCTCAAGGCGATGTTCGCGGGCTTCCTCACCACCTGTCTCACGGCGGCGGTCGCCGGCATCGTGATCTAGCGACAAGGAGAAGGCATGAGCTACGTGTTCGAAGAAGCGCTCGAGGCGGCCGCATCGGTCAAGCAGGCGGCGGGATCGCCGCTGGTCGGCGTGATCCTTGGCTCCGGTCTCGGCAACTTCGCCCGCCGCCTGCCGCAGCCCGAGGTCGTGCCCTACACGCGCATCCCCAACTTCCCGCCGGCGCGCGTCGAGGGGCACGCCGGCCAACTGCTCTTCGCCACGCTCCAGGGCGTGCGCGTGGCCGTGCTCTCGGGCCGCGTGCACTACTACGAGGGCTACAACCTGGACACGGTCACCCTCGGGGCGCGCACCCTCGGCATCCTCGGCATCAAGGCGCTCATCGTCACCAACGCGGCCGGCGGCATCCGCGACGACCTCGGCCCGGGCCAGCTCATGGTGGTGACCGACCACATCAACCTCATGGGCGTGAACCCGCTCGCCGGGCCCTGGGATCCGCGACTCGGTCCGCGCTACCCGGACATGTCCAGCGCCTACGACCCCAGGCTGCGCGAAGCCATCCACTTGGCCTCGCGGCGCACGCGTGTGCCGGTCGCCGAGGGCGTGTACGCCGCGGTGAGCGGCCCTTCCTACGAGACACCGGCGGAGATCCGCATGCTCGAGCGGCTCGGCGCGGACGCCGTGGGCATGTCCACCGTGCCGGAGGCGATCGCCGCCAACCAGTCCGGCATCCGCGTCGCCGGCATCTCGTGCATCTCCAACAAGGCGGCGGGCAAGGGCCGCACCCGGCTCTCCCACCGCGAGGTCATGGAGGAAACGCGGCGCGCCTCGAGCCGCTTTTGCTCGCTGCTCGCGGCCGCGATCCCGCTGGTCGCCGCGGCCGTGGCCAAGCGCGGCCGCAAGGCGCCGGCGCCGCACAAGCCGACCATCGAGGAGCGGCGCAGCGTTGGGCGCAGCCTCAAGGCGGGAAGGGGCGGCGCGCCGGGGCGGGCAGGAGGGAAGAAGCCATGAACCGCGCGGAGCTGGCGGCGCACATCGACCACACGCTGCTCAAGCCGGACGCCACGGCCGAGCAGATCCGCCAGGCATGCGCCGAGGCGCGCGCCGCCGGCTGCGCCGCCATGTGCGTGAACGGCAGCCGCGTGGCGCTGGCGCGCGCGGCGCTCGCCGGCAGCGGCGTGGCCGTGGCGGGTGTTGTAGGCTTCCCGCTCGGGGCCATGGCCACCGAGATCAAGGCGGCCGAGGCGGCGCGCGCGGTGGCGGACGGCGCCGCCGAGATCGACATGGTCATGCAGCTCGGCGCCTTCCGCGACGGTGACCGCGAGCAGGTGAAGCGCGACGTCGCCGCCGTGGTCCGGGCCAGCGGCCGCGCCCTGGTGAAGGTGATCCTCGAGACCGGCCTCCTGGCGGACGAAGAGAAGGTTCAGGCGGCGCTGCTCGCCGTGGAGGCGGGGGCGCGCTTCGTGAAGACCTCGACTGGCTTCGGCGGGGGCGGCGCCACGGTTGCAGACGTGGCGCTGCTGCGCCAGGCGGTGGGGGAGCGCGCACGCATCAAGGCCTCCGGCGGCATCAAGGACGCGCGCAGCGCCCTCGCCCTCATCGAGGCCGGCGCCGATCGGCTGGGCATGAGCGCGACCACGGCCGTGCTCGCCTCGCTGGCGTGACCAGAAACGCAGCGAGGCGGCTCCCCGCGCGGGGAGCACCGCCTCGTCCATGATGCAGGCGCGGGTCAGCCGCGCGGGGCGCCCTTCAGGCGCCGTTGTTGCCGATCGCCTCGACCGGGCACTGCTCCATCGCTTCCTTGCACTGCGCCAGCTCCTCGTCGTTCGCCGGCTGCTTGAAGACCACATCGTGGTCTCCGTCGTCGCTTTCCTTGAAGTTGGCCGGCGCGAGGTCCACGCACAGGGAGCAGAGGATGCAGTTCTTGTCGGTGTACCAAGCCCCGGGAACGTTGTCTTCCCACCGCTCGGCGAGTTCGGCCATGACTCTCGATCCTCCAGACGCTGGTCTTCGGTTCGCTTCCTCGTGGAATGCGAGGAGGGGGGATCCTAGCGGAAGGACCGAGGCCTGACCACACGCTGCCCGGGCCGCGGCGCGAAAAACGGGCAGGCAGGCGGGCCGGACGCGGGCGCGGCGCGACAGGTGGGCGGGCTTCTGGTATGAACGCGGCCGGGCTCGGAGGCGAGGCTCGCCACCCGTCGCCCAGAAGGAGCCGCAACCATGATCAAGGCTCTGCTCGCCGCCCTGGCCGTGGTCGCCTTCGCGCCGGGCTTCCTCCGGGCGCAGGAGCCCGAGGAGTCGGCGCCGGCGCAGCCGCCTCCGCAGGAAGCCGCTGCCGAGGAACAGGCGCCGAAACCGCCGGCCGGGCCGGAGCTGGCCTTCGATCCGGCCGGGTCTGACGCGGAGGCCATCGAGCTGGTGGATCGCCTCTGGCAGGCGCTCGGCGGCCAGGAGGCCTACGAGCGCATCGACTTCATCCGCTTCAC
>DYIW01000200.1:0-1930 GCA_020723465.1 Phycisphaera mikurensis | reverse complement strand
CGCTCACCGCCTGCGCGTCTTCCTGAAGACCGCGCGCGGCGAGCTGGTCGTGCTCATCGACCTGAACACGCGCCGCGGCGTGGCGTTCGAGAACGGCGCGCCGGTCCCCGAGGCCGACATGGCCGGAGTCGTGGCCTACGCCTACGACAACTTCTGGCGGAACGACGTGCACTGGCTGGTCGCGCCCTGGCGGCTCAAGGACCCGGGGGTGCACCTGCGCCTGGACGGCGAGGTCGTGGACGGCGCCGGCAAGACGCTGAAGAGGATCGCGGTCACCTTCGACGAGGGCGCGGCCGCGGGGCCGGCAAGCTGCTACTGGCTGCTCATCGATCCGGAAAGCGGCCTGCTGCGCGAGTGGGCCTGGCGCCTGCCGGGCATGCCGGAGGAGCAGGAGCCGCTCCGCTTCGTTTGGGAGGAGTGGGTGGAACGGAACGGCGTGCGCTTCTCGACCGTGAAGACACAGGTGGGCGGCGAGCAGCGCGTGCTGTGCGAGGATCTCGAGACGCCCACCGAGATCCCCGGGGATTCGTTCGCGGGTCTATGAGGCCGCGCCGCTCTTTCGCGGCCGCGCCGCGCGCGGTACACTCCCCGATTCTCGGCCCTTCACCAGGAGACAGAGGAACGCGATGAGCTTCAAGATTCCCGAGACCTGCCGCGAGTGGCAGGCGCGCGCCCGCAGGATCGCGGACCGCTACGTGCGCCCCCTGGCCCAGAAGTACGACCGGCTGCAGCAGTACAACTACGAGGCCACCAAGGTCCTGGCCGAGGAAGGGCTCTTCCGCGTCTTCATCCCCGACGAGTACGGCGGCGAGCAGTTCTCGGTCCTCTCGCTGTGCCTGGTGGTCGAGGAGCTGGCCAAGGCGGACGCGGGCTACGGCGTGGCTTTCGCGGTGAACGCGCTCGGCTCCTTCCCGCTGATCGTCGGCGGCACCGAGGAGCAGAAGCAGAAGTACCTGCCGCAGGTCGCGAGCGGCCAGAAGCTCGCCGCCTTCTGCCTGTCGGAGAAGCTCGCCGGGTCGAACGCCGGCGGCCTGCTCTGCCGCGCCGACCGCACCGCGGACGGCTGGGTGATCAAGGGCGAGAAGAAGTGGACCACGAACGCCACGGTCGCCGACCTCTACACGGTCTTCGCCGTGACCGATCCGGCCTCGAAGTCGCGGCGCATCTCGGCCTTCATCGTCGAGAAGGGCACGCCGGGCTTCTCCTTCGGCAAGGTCGAGGACAAGATGGGCATCCGCTGCGTGCCCGTGGCCGAGACCATCTTCGACAACGTGCGCGTGCCCGAGGAGAACCTGCTGGGCGGCAAGCCCGGGGTCGGGTTCAAGCATGCCATGATGACGCTCGACTGTGCGCGGCCGGGCGTGGCGGCGCAGGCCGTGGGCGCGGCGCAGGGCGCGCTCGACCTGGCCATGGTCTACGCCAACCGCAGGCTGCAGTTCGGCCAGCCCATCTCCTCGTTCCAGATGGTGCAGCAGATGCTGTCGGACATGGCCATGCAGACCGAGGCGGCGCGCTGGCTGGTCTACGCCGCGGCCGCGGCCGTGGACAACAAGGAGGCGGACGTCACCAAGCGGGCGGCCATGGCCAAGTGCTTCGCCTCGGACACGGCGGTCAAGGTCGCCACGGACGCGGTGCAGATCTTCGGCGGCTACGGCTTCATGGAGGACTACCCGGTGGCCAAGTTCTACCGGGACGCGAAGATCCTGCAGATCTACGAGGGCTCGAACCAGATCCAGCGCATGGTCATCGCCCGGCATCTCGTCAAGGAGGCCAACGGGCTCACGCACCTCGAGGAGTTCATCCCGAAGGAGACACAACAGTTCTTCGGCGCGGATGTCGAGGAAGCGCGAGGCTGAGGGCTGTGGGGGAAGGGAGGGGGAGTAGAGCGGCGATCGCGACCGTTTCCCTGGCCTCCGGGAGCGGCAGCGGT
>DYIW01000199.1 GCA_020723465.1 Phycisphaera mikurensis | reverse complement strand
TGTCGCCGGTCAGCTCGGTCGAGTCCTGGTTCTTCTCGTCCTTGGGCTGGAAGGTGCCGATGCCGACGCGGTCCTTCTCCGAAAGCACCAGGCGGAAGATCTTGACGTGGTCGAGGAGCTTCTCCCAGTCGCCGCCGTAGCGGGCGATGAGCGTGCCGTAGTTGTGCCGGCAGAAGGGGCAGAGGTCGCCGGAGATGATGAGGCGGTACTCGGCGGCGCGCCGCTTGTTGAGATCGGCCAGGATCTCGCGCCGCGGCGCCTCCGGCACCAGCAGGAGCGGCTCCTCGTGCATGGGGCAGGGCTCCCACTCGCGGTCCGGCTCGAGGCGCCAGGCGAAGGTGTAGAGGGCACCCTCCTTGGTGCGCGAGTACGCCGCCACCCCCTTCTTCAGCAGGCGCGCGATGGTCGACTTCGACGAGCCGACCGGGCCATGCAGCAGCAGCACGCGCTTCTCCACCCCGTAGCCGAAGGCCGCCGACTTGAGGTTGCCGACCAGGGCGCTCAGCGACTTGTCCAGCCCGAAGATGGCGTCCACGCCCCCGTCGATGGGGTCGTCGAAGAACTTGTAGTGCATGACGTCATCGCCGAGGTCCGGGCGCGGCTCCACCCCGTGCCAGAGGAGCATGTCGTAGGCGCGCTGGTAGGAGTTGCGGAGGATGAGCGGCCGCTCCTGGACCAGGTCCAGGTACTGCTGGAAGCTCCCCTCCCAGTGCAGCTCCCGGAACTCCGACTGGTCGACCTTCGCTCGAATGAGACCGAGATAGTCGGCCTTTTCCACGGCCATGCGTACCTCCCGAGATCGGTTGCCACGGCTGGCGCCGCCACGGCGCGGCCCTACTGCCATTCAAGATAGAAAGCGCACGCCGCCCCTTTCGGTTCCTCCCCAGGTTTTCTTGAGTTCTCCTAAAGGTGGCCTGCGCCGGCGAGTTCTACGACACGGGAGAGCGGCGCGCCGCGCGCGCGGCGCGAAGCTCAGCCCTCAGGGCGATGAGCAGCGCGGCCGCGGCGAGCGCCAGCCCACCGAAGAAGGAGGCCGGCCGGTAGCGGAACTCCACGCGCGAGGTCCCGGCCGGCACGGGCACGGCGCGGAAGGCGCCGTGGGTCGTGTAGATCCTTGCCCGCGTCCCGTTTACGCGCGCCTCCCAGCCCGGGAAGGCGTTGTCCAGGAGCACGAGCAGGGCCGGGCCGTCGCACTCGGCCTGGAGCTCGACGCGGTTCAGCCCGGTGTGCAGGAAGCGCACCGTTCCCCGCCCGCCGAGAGGTGCAGGCGGCTCCTCCTCGAGCAGCGCGTGCGTGCGCGCCAGCGCGACCAGCTCCAGGAGCTCTGGCGCGGCCAGTCCGCGCGTGTCCAGCGCCTGTCCCACGATCAGCGCGCGCGGCTCGGCCTCCAGGTTCTCGTAGACACGGCCGTGGCCGGAATGTGCCGCCTCGCGCAGGCCAGGAACGTGGTCGAGATTCTCGCCGCTGACGATGAAGCGCACGTTGAGCAGCGCGAACAGGGGGTTCCGGTAGTCCACGGTGCGGTGGCTGTAGCTCTGGAAGTTCGTGTTCGGCCCGACGGCGTTCCTCAGGAAGACGTTGAAGCGCCGGTTCTCGAGCTGGTCGTAGGAGCGCGGCGTCTCGCAGCCGTAGGCGTAGTGCATGTTCGGCTGGAGGATGACGTTCTCGCCCAGCACGCGGAACGGCCCCTCCCCCAGCGCCAGCCGGCGCGCGCGCTCGCCCTCCAGGAAGTCGGTGAGCGCCGTGCGCGGGTAGACCGCCTTCTGCGGCACGTAGGCGTTGTAGTCGAAGCCGAAGAGGAGCAGCTCGGCCGCGACCGCAACAGGCGCGAGCAGGAGGAGCGCGGGGCGCGCGCCGCCACGGCGCGCCAGCAGGAACAGCAGGAGCAGCGCGCCCGCACCGCGCAGCAGGCCCGCCAGGGTGACGCGCGGGTCGCGATCGATGACGATGTCGAGCAGAGGACCGGCCATGAGCGCGCCGTCCACCCGCTCCACCTCCACGGCGACCGAGTAGCGCCCGGCCTCCTGGCGCGTGGCGTCCCAGGCACCGACGAGCCGGCCGCCGCGCTCCGTCGTGGCCGTGTCGGGCAGCGCAGAGGCCACGGCGCCCCCGCCCGCCCGGACGACCGCGCGCCGCACCCCGGGCGGGAGGTCGAGCTCGAACGGCACGACCAGCCGGCCCGCACGTCGCCCCAGCGTGTCCGGCCGGAACACCTCGCCGTCGAGCGGGCGAAGGAGCTGGATGCCGTCTTGCGGCGCGGCCGCGCGCCATTCGCGCGACTCGGGCAGGACGCGGCCGGCGACGAAGAAGGCCGCCGCGGCGAGAGCCGGCACCGCGGCGCAGGCGAAGAGCCGCTGGAGCGCCAGCGCGTAGCGCCGCCCCTCGCCGCGGCCGATGTCATCGATGGCGCAGGCCGCAAGCACGGCCGTTGCCACGCCGGCGAGCGGCAGCATGCGCGTCCCGGCCGCCAGGTCGAAGAGCGGCGCCTGGCGCAGGAGCGCGCAGAACGGCTCGACGCGCGCCAGGAGCGCCCAGGCCAGAAGGGCGAGCAGCGCGAACGGCAGGACGATGCGCCGCCGCCGGCTGGCGATCAGACAGAGCAGCGCGGCGCCGAGGGCAAACGCGCCGGCGTAGCCGCCGTTCATGTCGGTGTACGTCTCGGGCCCGCGGTAGCCGTCCGGGAGCAGCGGGCTGCCGTAGAGGTCCGGCTCGAGCGCGAGCAGGAAGTGCGGCCGTAGGCCCATCCTCAGGAGGAGCAACAGAGCGGGCAGGAGCAGCAGCCCGGCCACCAGGCCGGCGCGCCAGGGCCGCGGCTGGCCCAGGCCCCGCCTGAGCAGCAGTCCGGCCGCGCAGAGCAGCGCCAGGGCCGGCACGGCATGAAGCGCGCCGCGCAGCGACAGGGCTGGCGTGGCGGCGAAGGCCGGGAAAGCCGCGATCAGACGCTCGCGGCGCCCCTCCGAGCGCAGCAGGTACTCGACGAAGGGGAAGAGCTGATAGGCGGAGAGGCAGAGCGCCAGCAGGGCGACGAGCGCGAAGCGGCCGAGCGCGGCGCCGAACGAGACGGGACACGACCCGCGCCAGGCGGCGGCAGAGAACCAGGCGCTGACGGCGAGGCCGAGCGCGAGCGACGTCTCGGCGTGGCCGCCCAGGAACTGCACCGCCAGCGCCAGGGCCAGCAGCAGGCCCCTTCCCGGCGCCGGCCGCTCGGCGAAGAGCTGCGTCAGGTAGAGGCAGAGCGGGATGAGGCAGGCAACGTTCGACAGCGAGTAGTACAGCCACACCACCTGGTAGCCGAAGAGCATGAGCCCGGCGCCGCCGCACAGGGCCGCCGCGCGCGCCAGGCCGATGCGCCGCAGGAACAGCCAGCCGAAGAAGCCGGCGAGCCAGAGCCGGACGAGCGCGCCGAGGAGCATGCCGCGGCCGACCGTGAGGATCTCGGGCGGCAGGAAACAGAGCCACGTCGTGGGGAAGAAGAAGGCGGACGAGAGGTTGCCGATGAACGGCAGGCCGCCCCCGGAGTGCGGCGACCAGAGCGGCAGCTCGCCCCCGCGCACCGCCTCCGACATGAACTTCAGCCAGGGATAGAAGACCAGCGCCTGATCGGAGAGATAGGGGTTGTGCGGCGCGAAGTCGGGCGGCCGCGCCGCGGCGAAGGGCACGTTTCCGGCCTGGGCGTAGAGCGGATCGAGGCACACCGGTACGCGGCCCGGCGGCAGGCCGCGCGCCAGGAAGGCGAGGGCGAGCAGCAGGAAGAGCAGGGCCGCGAAGGTGCGCTCGCGCGCCGCCGTCCCCCGCGGCCCGCCGGGAGCCGCGCCGGCCGGCGCCACCCGAGGAAAGGAGGGGCGCGCCGCCCGAAGCTCAAACCACCAGCGCCGAAGGGACGATATCATCGACATCTTTTGGATCGCGCCCGCGCCTCCCTGCCCATGATCAGCGCCGTCGTCCCCATCTTCAACGAAGAACCGGTCCTGCGCGCCTCCCTGCAGCAGATCGCGTCCTTCTTGCAGGCGCGCGCTCCCGGCGGCTTCGAGATCATCGCCGTGGACGACGGCAGCGCCGACCGCAGCCTCGCCATCCTGCACGAGCTGCAGGGCGCCCTGCCGCTCAAGGTGCTGGAGAACACGATCAACCTGGGCAAGGGCGCGGCGGTGCGGCGCGGCATGCTGGAGGCCGCGGGAGAGGTGGTCTTCTTCACCGACGCCGACCTCTCCACGCCGCTCGCCGAGTTCGAGCGCTTCCGCGCGCGGCTCGAGGAGGGAGCGGGCGTGGTGATCGGCACGCGCAAGCACGCGCAGGCGGACATCCGCACGCCGCAGGGCCGGTTGCGCACGGCCATGGGCCTGGGCTACACGCAGGTGGTCAACCGCCTGCTGGGCGTCGCCTTCTCGGACTACACTTGCGGCTTCAAGCTCTTCACGCGCGCCGCCGCCCAGGCGATCTTCGCGCTCAGCCTGGTGGACGGCTGGTCCTTCGACGCCGAGATCCTGTTCCTGGCGCGCCGCCTCGGCTTCGCGGTGGCGGAGATCCCGGTGACCTGGGAGGACCGCCCGAACTCGAAGGTGCGCCTGGTGCGCGACACGGCGCGCTCCTTCGCCGAGCTCCTGGCGATCCGGCTCAACGCCGCGCGCGGGAAGTACGGTGCGCCGCGGCGCGGATGAGAGGATGACCTACCGGCACACCATTCTCGGCGCCGGCCTGGCCGGCCTCTCCGCGGGCCTGAACCTGGCGCGCGGCGGCCGCAGCGTCAGCCTGCTGGAAAAGGAAAGCTACGTCGGCGGTCTGGCCGCGTCCTTCGCCAAGGAAGGCTTCACCTTCGACCTCGGCCCGCACCGCTTCCACACGCGCAACCAGAAGGTCCAGGCCCAGGTGGAGGAGCTGCTCGGCGCGAACGTGCACTGGCGCCGGCGCCTGTCCCGCATCTTCATGCTCGGCAAGCGCTTCAACTACCCGCTCAGCGCCACCAACGTGGTGCGCAACTTGCCGCCGCACCTCTTGGCGCGCGCCTTCCTCGACTACTTCACCGTGCGCCTGCGGAACCGCATCCACCCCATCCCGGACGACTGCTTCCAGAACTGGGTGCTCAAGCGCTTCGGCCGCACCCTCTACCGCCTGTTCTTCGGCACCTACACCGAGAAGGCGTGGGGCATCCCGTGCACCCAGATCTCGGCCGACTGGGCCTCGCAGCGCATCACGCTGCTCAACCTGATGGACGCGGTGAAGAAGACGCTGTTCCGGCCGAAGAACGTGCCGCGCACGCTCGTGTCGCGCTTCCTCTACCCGGCGCAAGGCGGCATCGGCGCGCTCGCCAACGGCTACGCCTCGGCCATCCTCGCGTCTGGCGGCAGCCGCATCCTCACGGGCGTGGACGTGCGGCGCATCCGCTGGCAAGGGGAGCGCATCCTGGCGGTCGACTTCGCGCACGCGGGCAGGGAGGAAAGCGAGGAGGTCGAGAACCTGATCAGCACCATCCCGCTGACCACGGTCATCGATTTGCTCGATCCGGCGCCGCCCGAGGAGGTGCTGCAGTCGCGCCGATCGCTGCGCTACAAGGCGATCGTGTTCGTCATGCTCGCCCTCGAGCGCGACAAGGTCACGGACGACCACTGGATCTACCTGCCCGAGCAGCACCTCAGGGTGCACCGCGTGTCCGAGTTCAAGAACTTCTCCGAGAGCTCGTGCCCGCCCGGGATGACGATGCTCGCGGCCGAGATCACCTGCAACTTCGGCGACTCCATCTGGAACATGGAGCAGGACGAGCTGGTGGCGCTGGCCGTGTCGGACCTGGAGAAGGTCGGCCTGATCGAGCGTGCGGAGGTGCGGGGCGCCCACATCCACCGCGAGCGCTACTCCTACCCGCTCTACGACCTCACCTACCGCCAGCACGTGCAGCGCTGCCTGGGCTGGCTCAAGGGCCTGAAGAACTGCCACTCCACCGGCCGCCAGGGCCTCTTCCAGTACGGCAACATGGACCATTCCATCGCCATGGGCATGGTCCTGGCCGAGCGCCTGCTGCGCGGCGCCGGGGAGGACGACGCGGCGCTGCTCGCCGGGGAGGAGCACGTCGACGGATGAAGCACTCCTCCGACGTGGTGAGCGCCCTGCCGCGGCGCGAGGTCCCCTGCTACTTGTGCGGCCGCGACGATCCCGCGCTCGTGTTTCGCCAGGAGCCCTACCGCGTGGTGCGCTGCCGCGGCTGCGGCCTGGTCTACACCCTGCCGCGCCTCTCCCCCGAGGAGCTCCTGGCCATGTACCAGACCGCCTACTGGACCTCGGCGCAGGCGAAGGACTTCGGCTACACCGACTACCTGCGTGACCGCGACCTCTACCTGCGCACCTACCGCCTGCGCCGCGAGCTGATCACGCGCCGCAAGCCCCGGCCGGGCCGCGTGCTCGAGGTGGGCTCGGCCGCCGGCTTCTTCCTCGCGGTCATGCAGGAGATCGGCTGGGAGTGCCACGGCGTGGAGCTGTCGCGCTCCATGGCCGAGACGTCGCGCGAGCTGTTTGGGTTCGAGCACGTCCAGGCCGGGACCCTCGCGGACGCCTCGTTCGAGCCGCGGAGCTTCGACGTGGTGGCCTTCTGGGACGTGATCGAGCACCTCGAGGACCCGGCCTGGCATCTCGCGCGGGCGCGCGCCCTGCTGAAGGACGACGGCCTGCTGGTGCTCGAGACGCAGAACGTGGAGTCGCGCTTCGCCCGGCTCATGGGCCGGCGCTGGCAGCACTACAAGATGGCCGAGCACCTCTACCACTTCGCGCCCGCGACCCTGGAGAAGCTGCTGGCGCGCGCCGGCTACGTCATCGAGGAGAACACGCCGCGCCGCGGCGGCAAGAAGGTCTCGATCGACTTCATGGTCGAGCGCATCGGCAGGATCCATCCCCTGCTCTCGGCCCTGTGCAGGCCGCTCCGCCTCATCGGCCGCGTGGCGCTCTACGTCAACCTGTTCGACGAGATGATCGTCGTGGCCAGGAAGGGGCCGCAGTAGGCTTACTGCCGTGGAAGACGTCGCCTTCCTGCAGTTCCAGCACCTGGAGCGCGACCACTGGTGGTTCATCGGCCGGCGGCGCTCGTACTTCGCCATCCTCGAGCGCTTTGCGCCGCGGCGCGCGGGCCAGGCCGTGGCCGACGTGGGCTGCGGCGTGGGCGGCATGCTGCAGGACCTCAGGCGCTTCGGCGAGCCCGTGGGCCTGGACTCCGACCTGGAGTCGATCCGCTGCTGCCGCGGGCGCGGCTTCGCGCGCTGCCTGGTGGCCGGCGCCGGCTGCCTGCCCTTCCGCTCCGCGAGCCAGGACCTGGTGACGCTCTTCGACTGCCTCGAGCACCTGGAGGACGACGCGGCGGCGCTCGCCGAAGTCGCGCGCGTGCTGAAGCCGGGAGGAATCGCCTTCTTCAGCGTCCCGGCCTACCCGTTCCTCTACGCCAACAACGACCGCGTGGCGCACCACCAGCGGCGCTACACGCGCGGCGGCCTGAGGTGCAGGGTGGAGCGCGCCGGCCTCGAGGTGGCGCACGCGACCTACGTCAACGTCGTGCTCTTCCCCCTGATCCTGCCCGCGGTTTTGTTGAAGAAGCTGCGCGAGCGGCTCCTGCCCCGGGAAGGGGACCAGCGCACCAACCTCTCCAGCACGCCGCCCCGGCCCCTGAACGCCCTGCTCGCCTGGATCTTCGGCGGCGAGGGGCGCTGGCTCGCGCGCGTGCCAGCGCCGTTCGGCCACTCGCTCGCGCTCGTGGCGCGAAAGCCCCTCTGACGCTCAGCGCCGCGCCGGCAGCGCGATCCTGAGGCCCTCACGGGCCTCGGCCGCGCTCACCACCACGGGCCAGGGCACGCTTTCAAGGTCCCAGAGCCGGTGCACGCCCCGCTCCGGCACCATGAAGGAGCGCCGCTCGAGCGTGCGCCCGTCCTCCGCGTCCACCACGGTCACGCGCACCTCGGCCAGTGGCTCCAGCTCGATCTGCACGTCGTGCAGGCCGGCCGGCGGCACGTCCAGCTCGCGCTCGGCCCCGCGGAACGGCGCCTGCGCCCTGAGCCACAGGCGGCCCGGACGCACCCCGCGCAGGACGAACGTTCCGTCCGCGGCCGTCTCGAGCGGGCCGCTCCATTTCGGCTCCGACCGCGCGCCGTCCGGGACGAGAGTCTGGCACCAGGAGAGCTCCACGCGCGCCGCGGGGAGATTGAAACTGTCGAGCACGACGCGGCCCCTGACCTCGACCTCCTGGCCGAGCAGCACCTCCGCAACCAGGGAGGCGCCCGCGCCGGCCTCGAGCTGGAGGAACCCGGCCGCCCGCCCCGCCGGGCCCTCGGCGGAGGCTTCGATGGCCAGGACGACGCTCGCCAGACGCGGAGCCGCCGCGCTCCAGGGAGGCGTGAGGCCGTCCGCGCTCGTCTGGAGCTCCCCGCGCGCGCGGCCGAGCACGGCGCCCTCGCGGTCCCGGAGCCAGCAGGTGAGCCGCATGTTCGCTCCCGACACGGGCGCGCCGGACGCGTCCCGGGCGCGCACGGCCAGGCCCACGTCCCCACGGCCGATCGGCTCGAGCAGGAGCGGCGGGAGGTCGCCCGCGAGCTCGGAGCAGCTCACGCTGCCATCGCAGTAGTCCCAGGCGCGCGCGCGGAGCACGCCGCCCTGCTCCGCCTCGACCTCGAAGCGCCCGTCCGCACCGGTGGTCGCCACCGCCAACGGGTCGAGGCGCAAGGGTCCGAAGCTGGCGACGTCGGCGCAGGCGACGGGAAGGCCGGTCCGTGCGTCCAGGACCTGCCCGCGCGCGACCGACCGGGCTGCGGCCTGGGCTTCGAGCGCGATCGTCTCGATCCCCCCTGCCGCCGGCAGCAGGATCTCGCGCGCGGGCGCGTGCCACTCGCTGGAGGCGATCCAGACGTGGAGAGCCGTGCCCGAAGCGAGCCAGCGGAAGCGCGCCACGCCCGCTGCGTCCGTGTGCTCGCGCCGCTCGGCGCGCCACGAGGGCGCGTCCAGCACGACGAACACGCCGCCCACAGGCTCGCCGCCAGCGGCAACCGCCACGTGCAGGGCGGCCGCCGGCGCGAGGTGCAGAGCGGTCTCCTTGCGCTCGCGCTCGCGCACCTCGACCTCGGCGCAGGCGAGGTCGTCACCCGCGCGCACCTCCACGCCGTAGCGGCCGGGCACGAGCAGCGCCAGGCGCGCCTCGCCGGCGCCGTCGAGCGCCTGGACCAGCGGGTCCCTGGCGCCTACTACCGGCCCGAGCCCCTCCACCTCGCCGTCCAGGCTGGCCAGGAAGGACATTCGCTCCTCGGCGCGCAGGCCGGCCAGGGCCTCGGTGGAGATGGCGTCGATGCGCCGGCAGGTCACTTCGAGCTCCGCGCCCGCGGCGGGTTCTCCGTCCGGCCGCGCGGCCCGCACCACGAGCCAGGCCGTGAGGCGGTCCGGCAGCAGCTCGAAGTCACGGCGATCCGGCAGCCACGGGCCCGTAGGCGTCTCCTCCGGGAAGTGCCAGAGCAGCTCCTGGAAGCCGGGCGCGCGCACGATCAGCGTGCCAGTCGGGTCGGGCAGGTTGAGCCGATACGACCCGTCCGGGCCGCTCTCTGCCGCGGAGATCACGAAGGAGTCGACCTCGACCGTCGCGCCCTCGATGGGCGCCGAGGTCGTGGCGTCCCGCACAGTGCCCGCGAGGAGGTGCAGGTGGATCAGAGCGACCGAGATGCCGGCCGAGGGCGGCGCGCCCGAAAGGTCGAAGCGCCCGACCGAGAAGGTCCTGGGGAAGCACTCGCGGTCCGGGACCGAGGTCGAGAGCGTGAACTCGGTGCGCACGCCGTGGAAGAGCACGTCGCGGAAGGGCGCCGCTCCCCCGCGCAGGACCGTGGTGCGGTACTCGCGCGCGCCGTCCCGGAGGACCAGCTCGGTCCCCACCGGATCGATGCACTCGTCGACCTCGACCACCTGGGCGATGATCATGCCCGTGAGCGGGGAGCCGAAACCCGCCGCGTCCTCGCGCACGGCCTCGGCCGCGCCGGTCGCGCCTGCGCCGGCCGTGGCGTTTCCATCGAGTGCCGGCGCGTGGCTCGCGCCGCTGCCCACGCCGCCGCCTCCGGCCGCGCCGCCGCCGCCCGCCGGCCCGGGCTGCCAGAGCACGGCAACGGCCGCGGCGAGTACCACGCAGCACAGGCAAAGCACGGCGAGCGTCCGCTTCAAGGACCTGCTCCGCTTGACTGGATCCGTCGAGGTCGTCAGAGTCCTGCGATTCCGATCAGCCAGCGTAGGGACGATTCCCTTGTCAGACCAGCAGCCAGAGAAGCCCGAGCGCTACCTGTCCGGCATCCAGCCGTCCGGCCGGCTGCACCTCGGCAACTACTTCGGGGCCATCCGCCAGCACATCGAGCACCAGCACGCGGGCAACTCCTTCTACTTCATCGCCAACTACCACGCCCTGACCACGGTGCACGACGCCGCGCTCCTGCGCTCCTACACCTTCGACGTCGCCGCCACCTACCTGGCCCTCGGCCTCGATCCGGCGCGCTCCGTGTTCTTCCGCCAGTCGGACATCCCCGAGGTGCCGGAGCTGACCTGGCTGCTCATGACGGCCACGGCCATGGGCGACCTGCAGCGCGCGGTCAGCTACAAGGACAAGGTCGAGCGCGGCCTGCCCGCCTCGGCCGGCCTGTTCAACTACCCCGTGCTCATGGCGGCCGACATCCTGGCCTACGAGTCCACGGTCGTGCCCGTGGGCCGCGATCAGGTCCAGCACGTAGAGATGACGCGCGCCATGGCGCGCAGCTTCAACGACCAGTACGGGCAGGAGGTCTTCGTCCTGCCGCGCCACCAGCTCAGCGAGGCGCCGGCCGTGCCCGGCCTGGACGGCGCCAAGATGTCGAAGAGCTACGACAACACCATCCCGCTGTTCCTGTCGGGCAAGCCGCTGAAGAAGCTGGTGATGTCGATCGTGACGGACAGCACGCCGCTCGAGGAGCCGAAAGACCCGGAGCGCTGCACCGTCTTCGCCCTCTACTCGCTGTTCGCGAGCGCGGAGGAACAGGCCGAGCTGGCGGGCCGCTACCGCGGCCGCGGCTTCGGCTTCGGCGCGGCCAAGCAGGCCCTGCTCGAGAAGATCGAGGAGCGCTTCGCCGCGCCGCGCCAGCGCTTCGAACAGCTCAAAGCCGACCCGTCCTACGTCGAGGACGTGCTGCAAGACGGCGCGCGGCGCGCGCGGGCCGTGGCGAGGGGCGTGGCCGCGCGGGCGCGCGCGGCCTGCGGCGTAGCCTAGGGCTTCGCGGCCGCCACCCGGAGCCGGAGGGCGGTGAGCGGGACGATCGGGGCCGTTTCCCATGGCCTCCGGGAGCGGAGCGCGACTCCCGGTGCATCGTGTGCGCGACGAGTGCGCAGAGGCTCTGCGAGGCGTAGGCCGCGCAGGCGATTCAGTGTGGTGAAGGCAAGCGCGATGACGTGGTACGTCGTCGCGGCCGCTCCCTCCGCCAGGGAAACGCCCCTCCGCTTCTATGGGGAGGCCGGCCCTGTCAAGAGGAAAGTCTGGGGATGCGTAGTCCTC
>DYIW01000198.1 GCA_020723465.1 Phycisphaera mikurensis | reverse complement strand
CGCGGGATCTACTACTCCCGGGAATCGTCGCGCCGCGCGGACGATTCCCGGGAGTAGTAGATCAGCGCCGGCGGTAGCAAGTCAGATGACCGTCGCGGTGAATCACCTGGAAGCCCGCGGGCAGGAACGGCCCCAGGCAGTCGGCCACGCTGAAGATCACGACCGGAGCGCGCGTGGCGGCGAGATCGGCGCCGAAACGCTCGTAGAAGCGCCGGCCCTCTCCTTCAGGCCGCACCGGGCGATAGAGGTAGATGAAGTCGTAGCCGCGCGGCGAGTGGTCGAGCACGTCTCCTTGCACCCAGTGGACGCGCTCGGCGCCGATCCCGAGCCAGGCCTGCAGCTCCCTGCCTGCGGCGATCATGCGGCTGGAGATCTCGATCTGCACGGTCCTGCGGTGCGGGCGGAGGACCTGCATGAGCAGCCCCTGCAGGCCGTTCCCCGCGCCGAAGTCGGCGAGCACGGTCTCGGCGCTGAGGTGCGGCACGGCCAGGAGCACCGGCGAGATGCCGCCGGCGTGGCACCAGTAGCCCCCGGTCTCGTTCACGCGCTTCCGCTCGGCCGGCGTGTACGGGGCCTCGTGCCCGTGCACGTGGCAGTAGAGTTCCAGAAACGCTTCTTCGAGCGCCTCGCCGTCCGCGCCCGCGCCGGCGCGAAGCAGGCGCTCCTGAAGCGGCGCGTAGCGCGGGAAGAGCCCGTAGGGGTCCGGGGGAGGCGGCAGCCCGGCGAAAAGGAGCATCAGGCGCACGAGCCGCGCCCGCTCCTCCGGGGCGCGCCCGTCCTCCTGCAGCAGGGCCTCGAGGCGCTCCGCTTTCACGGCCGCAGGATAGCGCCGGCACGCGGCGGAAGCTCTTTGCGAGTCCGGGCCCTCAGCGAGTGCGGTAGCATGGAGGGCGCCGGTGGGCCGAGCGCTGAGGCACCCCGATGAGGCCGAAGAACCGCATCGTCTGGAAGCTGAACAGCGTCGTCATCGCCATCGCCTCCGTGATGATCGCGCTGTCCACGCTGGCGGAGTACTTCATCGGCGCGAGCCCGTCGTTTGCCGCCCACCGCAGCCTGTACACGCTCCTGCTCGTGGCACTGGTCATCGTCCTGAGCACGGTCCTGCTGCGCCTGCTCATCCGCCGGTTGCTCGAGCAGCCGATCGACGAGCTGATCGCCGGAGCGCGCCGCATTGGCGAGGGCGACCTCGGCTTCCGCTTCACCCCGCGGCGGGACGACGAGGTCGGGGAGATCGAACGGGCGATCGACCGGATGACGGCCAAGATCCGCGAGCATCAGGAGGACGTGCACGACGCCCTGGAGTACCTCGAGGGCATCATCGAGGGTTCCGCGGACATCATCATCACGGTCACGCCGTTTGGCCTGATCGCGCGCTTCAACCGCGGCGCCGAGCAGGCGCTCGGCTACCGCCGCGAGGAGGTCCAGGGCAAGCACGTCGAGACGCTGTTCGCGCGCCACGAGGACCGCAAGAAGGCGCTGAGCCTGCTCGAACACGGCGACAACGTGCGCAACTTCGCCACCGACCTGATCACCAAGAGCGGCGAGCTGCGCAACGTGCTGCTCACGGTCACGCGCCTGCGCGATCGCGAGGGCAATCCGATCGGCACCTTCGGCATCGCCAAGGACATCACCGAGGAGCGGCGGCTGCTGCGCCAGGTGATCCAGGACAAGAAGTTCGCCGCCATCGGCCAGGCGGTCACCGGCATCCAGCACGCGGTCAAGAACATGCTCAACGCCCTGCAGGGCGGCGCCTACCTGGTGAAGAGCGGCATGCGCAACAACAAGCGCAAGCGCCTGCGCGAGGGCTGGGCCATGGTCGAGGAAGGCATCGACCGCATCAGCAGCCTGTCGCGCAGCCTGCTCAACTACGTCAAGGAGTGGAAGCCCGAGTACGAGCAGGTCGACGTCGGCGCGCTCGCCGGCAAGGTGCGCGACGTGGTCAAGCAGTCCGCCGCCGACAAGGGCATCAAGGTCAGCGCCGAGGTGGCGGCGGGGCTGCCGCTGGTCGCCTGCGACTCCAAGCTCATCCACATGGCGCTCATGGACATCGTCAGCAACGCCATCGACGCCTGTCAGTGGAAGGACTACGCCGGCGGCGAGGCCCCGGAGGTCAGGATGCGGGTGCGCGCGGAGGAGGAAGGCCGGCTCTGCGCCATCGAAGTGAGCGACAACGGCTGCGGCATGTCCGAGGAAATCCGCAAGAACATCTTCGCGCCCTTCTTCAGCACCAAGAAGAAGTGGGGCACGGGCCTCGGCCTGGCGCTGACCGTACGCGTGATCGATATGCACGGGGGGACGATCGCCGTGGACTCCGAGCCCGACCAGGGCGCCACGTTCCGCATCGTCCTACCGGTTCAACGGCCGGACGAGGGCAAGGAGGTGGTCGATGGCCAAGAAGGTCCTGATCATCGATGACGATCGCAGCACGGTGAAGTTCCTCGCCGTCGTCCTCGACGAGAACGGCTACGAGACGGACAGCGCGTTCGACGGCAAGGAGGGCCTGCTCAAGATGAAGGAGGCCAGGCCGGACCTGGTCGTGCTCGACGTGATGATGCCGAAGAAGTCCGGATTCACGCTCTTCAAGCAGATGCAGAAGGACGAGCAGCTCAGGGACCTGCCGGTGCTCATGCTCACCGGCGTCGCCGGCGTGCTGGACGACCTCGACGCCAAGGCGGAGGACGCCGAGCTGCGTCCATACGACAGCCTGCGCGAGGCGCTGCGCCAGACCATCCGGCAGATGCGCGACGAGGGGCTGATCCGACCGGAGATGTTCCTGGACAAGCCGGTCGACCCAGAGGTCTTCATGGCCAAGGTCCAGGAGCTGATCGGCTGCTGACGCGGGGGCGTCGCGGCTGTTTGGCTCGGAACTGGAGGGGAGGAGAGGGGGAGGGGAGTGAGCCGAGCGGTCGCGGCCGTTTCCCCGGCCTCCGGGGACGGGAGCGCGCCTTCCGGTGCATGGTGTGCGCGACCGGCTTCGCGGCTGATTGGCTGGGAACCGGAAGGGGAGGGGAGTGTGCCGAGCGGTCGCGGCCGTTTCCCCGGCCTCCGGGGACGGGAGCGCGCCTTCCGGTGCATCACGGCCCGACGAATGACAGATGGCCTGCTGGCGGCAGAGGCGACGCAGCAGGCTCAGCGCGGCGAAGGCACGGCAGGCGTGAAGGGCCCGGGGCGGCGCGGCCGTCCCCTCCGCTCGGGAAACGCCGCTCCGCTCGTGCAGCGCGCCGTCTCGACGGCCCAGGTCAAGGCGGGCCGCTCCGGTTCAACCCACATGCGGTCGGCGGTCGCGGGCGGGAAAGGAGCCCGCTCCCGCCCCGGAATGGATGCCCCGCCCGTCGGATCCAGCCGCGGCGTCTGACTGGGCGCGAATCGTCCGCGCCAGACGTGGGTCGGCGGTCGCGGGCCGGCAGCCCGTCAGGCCTCTTCCAGCTCGCGCTCGCCGAGCGCGACCTTGTAGAGCACGGTCAGCACCAGGAAGCCGATGCCGTAGACGCCCAGGCCGATCGCCACCTCCGGGGCCGTCGGCCAGTACTCCATCAGCGAGCCCTGGGTGGAGGGCACGAAACCGCCCACCACCATCCCCAAGCCCTTCTCGATCCAGATGGCCACGACCACGCCCAGGCAGCCCAACGCCAGGAAGCGCTCATTCTCCCGCACCTTCGGATTCAAGAGGAAGAGCACGGCGAGCAGGCCCACGATCTGCGAGAACCACATCCAGGGCACCATGGTCGTCTTCCCTTCCAGCCCGAGGAACAGGTACTGGAAGTGGTGCTTGTGCTCCGGGATGTCGCTGTACAGAGCGGTGAACAGCTCTACGCCCACGAAGAAGATGTTCACCAGCAAGGCGTAGACCACGATCACGCCCAGCTTCTGGATGGCCTTCGACCCGGCGTCGAAGCGCGTGAAGCGCTTGAGCAGCAGGCACAGCAGGATGAGCAGCGACGGGCCCGAGGCGAAGGCCGACGCCAGGAAGCGCGGCGCCAGGATGGCCGTCAGCCAGAAGGGACGCGCTCCCAGGCCCGAGTAGAGGAAGGCCGTCACCGTGTGGATGCTCACCGCCCACGGGATCGAGAGCACGATGATCGGCTTGATCCACGCCGGCGGCGCCACGCCCCGCACCTCGGCGCCGAAGGTGACGCGCGAGATGACCACGTTCAGCAGCAGGTAGCCGGACAGTACCATCACGTCCCAGAACATCACCGACTGCGGGGTCGGGTGCAGCATCACGTTCAGCACGCGCATCGGCTGTCCCATGTCCACAAACACGAACAGCATGCACATGATGACCGCTGAGATGGCCAGGAACTCCCCCAGCACGACGATGCGGCCGAAGGCCTTGAAGTCATGCAGATAGTAGGGCAGCACCAGGATCACGGCCGACGCCGCCACGCCCACCAGGAACGTGAACTGCGAGATGTAGAAGCCCCACGGCACGTCCCGGCTCAGGCCGGTGATCTGCAGGCCGACCCGGAACTGCCACAGGTAGCAGCCCAGGCCCACCCCGATCAGCAGCGCCAGGAAGCACATCAGGCCCCAGTACTTCCCGCTCCCTTTCAGCGCCTTCTCCAGCATCGCATCCTCACAGCGTGTAGTAGACCTGCGGACGGGTACCCAGGTGCTCCTTCCGCCGCAGGGCGAGGCTCGACTCGACCCGCTTGCGGATCTCCGACTCCGGCTCGTTCATGTCCCCGAACAGCAGCGCGCCCGCTCCGGAGCGCGTGCACGCCTCGACGCACGCCGGCTCAAGCCCGCGCGCCAGCCGCTCGGAGCACATCGTGCACTTCTCCACCACGCCTCGGGCGCGCGGCGGATAGGCCGGGTCGACGTGCTCGATGTACGGCTTGGGGTCCTTCCAGTTGAAGCTGCGCGCTCCGTACGGGCAGCCCACCACGCAATAGCGGCAGCCGATGCAGCGGTGCGGGTCCATCATCACCGGCCCGTCCGCGCTCTTGAAGGTCGCCTGCGTCGGGCACACGCGCACGCACGGCGGGTTGTCACAATGATTGCACAGCAGGAGCACCGGCCGGCGGCGCAGCTCCTCCCCGGAGTACTCGTGCACGCGGTCCTGGAAGACCCACTGCACCTCCTCCTTCCACACCCACTTGACCTCCTCCTCCCTGTTCTCGATGCGCGGCACGTTGTGCGTCACGTGGCAGGCGTCGATGCACGCCCGGCAGCCCTCGCGCTCCGCGCACTTCTTCGTATCCACCGCCAGGGCGTAGCGCTTGCCGCCGCCCGCCGCGGGCTGGCCCGCGCTGCTGCGCGCCAGCGCCTGCGCCCCCAGAAAGGACCCCGCGCCCGCGCCCAGGCCCAGCGCCGCCGCTCCAGCCGCGGTCTTCAGGAACTCTCTCCGGCCGCTTGCCATCGCTCAGCCCCCCGCCTTGTCCACGTGACAGTCGAAACAGAACGGCTTGACGCCGACGTAGTCGTGACAACGGTCGCAGAACTGCGTCTTGTCGGTGTGGCAGCCGAGGCAGGTCTGCGTCAGGCTCCTCTCGATCTCCCTGCCGTCCGCGAGCCGCTCGCGTCGAATCCCCTCACGCACCACCTCGTCGCGCCACGAGTTCAGCAGCTCCATGTGCGAGTTGCGCATCCAGGCGCCATCGCGCACGCACTTCCCGGACGCTGGCGGCGGCAGCTCGAGCTCCGGCGCCTCGGCCCCTCCCCCGCCGCGCGCCGCCGACACCCACATCGGAGACGTGCATAGCGCCGCGAAGAGCGCCAGGCCTAGAACGACCTTGCCTCCGTCGTACATCGTCCTACTCCTTCGCCTCCGCGCCGAGCGGCTCGAGCCGCAGGTTCACCTCGCGCTTCTTCTGCCCCTTCATCACCAGCGCGTTCGTCACCAGCTCGTGGATGCCGGTCACCCGCACCTCCGGCACCCAATACTCGCACACCGTGGAGAGCGTCGCCCGGTCGATGGCGCACATCGCCGCCAGGTGGTTCACTCCGTGCTGCTCGTGCACGTGCCGCACCGCGCTGGCCCGCGGCATGCCGCCGCGCAGGCGCATCTCCATGTTCTCGTCCGTGCCCAGACCCGCGCCGCCGCCGCAGCAGAACGTCTTCTCGCGGATAGTGTTCTCCGGCATCTCGTGGAAGTTATTGCACACGCTGCGCAGGATGTAGCGCGGCTCCTCGAAGATGCCCATGGCGCGCGCCGGATTGCACGAGTCGTGGAAGGTGACGCGGATGTGGTCGTTCTGCGACGGATCGAGCTTCAGCTTGCCGTGCTTGATCAGATCCGCGGTGAATTCGGTGATGTGGATCATCTTGGTGGAGCGCGCGTGCTCGAAGCGCGTCCCGGTGAAGGGCGACGTCGGCACCTGCAGGAAGTCCGCCGGCCCGTTCATCGTGTCCATGTACTGATTGAGCACGCGCCACATATGCCCGCATTCGCCGCCGAGGATCCACTTCACGCCCAGGCGCCGCGCCTCGGCGTAGATCTTGGCGTTCAGCCGCTTCATGGCCTCGTGCGAGGTGAACAGGCCGAAGTTGCCGCCGTCCGACGCGTAGGTGCTGAAGGTGTAGTCCAGCCCGATCTCGTGGAACAGGCACATGTACCCCATGCACGTGTACGTGCCCGGGTCGGCCAGGAAGTCCCCGGACGGGGTGACGAACAGCACCTCCGCCCCCTTGCGGTTGAGCGGCGCCTCCACGCGCACGCCCGTCGCCTCCTCGATGTCGTCGGCGAAGAAGTCGAGCGTGTCGCGCAGGCCGTGCGGCTGGATGCCGAGGTGGTTCCCGGTGCGGAAGCAGTTCGCCACCGGCTCCATGATCCAGTTCACGCTCACGCCGAGCAGGTGCAGGAGTTCACGCCCCATCATCGTGATCTCAGCCGTGTCGATGCCGTACGGGCAGAACACGGAGCAGCGCCGGCACTCGGTGCACTGATAGAAGTAGTAGAACCACTCCTTGATCACGTCGACCGTCAGCTCGCGCCCGCCGGCCAGCCGGCCCAGGATCTTCCCGGCCGTGGTGAACTCACGCCGGTAGATGGAGCGCAGCAGCTCCGCGCGCAGCACCGGCATGTTCTTCGGGTCGCCGCCGCCGATGAAGAAGTGGCACTTGTCCGCGCATGCCCCGCAGCGCACGCAGATGTCCATGAACACCTGGAAGGAGCGGTACTTGGACAGCCGCTCGCGTATCCCCTCGAGGATGATCTCCTTCCAGTTCTCCGGCAGCTTCCAGTCGGCGTCCCCAGGGAACCACTGGCGCGGGTTCGGCAGCCCGAAGTAGCGCAGGTGTTTGTCCTTGGCCGGGTAGATGAAGGAGCCCGGACGCATGTCCACCGGCACGTCCATCCAGTCGCGGCCGCCGGGCTGGAGGCTCACCTGGCCGAGCTTCTCGCGGTCGTAGTACCCCATCTGGTCGGGCTTGGCTTCACTGCTCATCGGCCTACTCCTTCTCCAGCGGGACGCCCGCGGTCTTCAACTTCTCCCGGAACTCCTCCTCGTATTCCTCGTAGGTGTGGACCTTCACCGGATAGTCCCAGGGGTTGATGTGGCGCGCCGCGCGGTTGTTGATCGCCAGGTTGCGCGTCGGACTGAGGAATACTCCCCCCATGTGCATGAGCTTGCTGAAGGGGAAGTACGCCAGCAGCACGCTCACGAAGAAGAGGTGCGCGTAGAACAGCCAGTGCGCTCCCTCCCCGGTTGCCGGGGAGAAGGTCACCAGGCCCATCGCCACTTCCTTCACGGCGGACAGGTCCGTGCGCACCACGTGCCGCAGCAGCAGTCCGGTCGCCACGATGGACAGGAGCAGGAAGAGCGGGAAGTAGTCGGCCGGGAGCGATATGTAGCGCACCTGCGCCGTCACCAGGCGCCGGAGCAGCAGGAACAGGAGCGCTCCGAACAGCACGAGGCTGGTGACGGTCATGGCCGGCACGCCGACCTGCAGGAAGCCGTCGAGACTGGCCACAAGCTGGACGCAGCCGGGGACCGGCTCGATGAAGAAGCGCAGGTGGCGCACCAACACCACCAGGAAACACCAGTGGAAGGCCAGCGCCCCGGCCCAGAGCCACTTCGACGAGCCCTGGATCAGCCGCCCCCCGGGCCGCACCTCCGCCTTGGTGTTGCGCAGAAGCGAGCGGAAGCACAGGACCTCGAGCACCATGCGCAAGAAGGCCTCGAGACCGGTATGCGGATTCTCCAGCCGAGACTGTTTGATCCATGGCAACGAACGCTGCTGCCCGCACGTGGTCGGTATGCGGAAGGGCACCGGCACCGCCGCCCAGCGCACCACCCGGTACACCACTCCGCCCACGAACAGCGCCAGCGCGACGTACGGCAGCACCGTCCCGAAGAGGGTCTTCAGGTCGAGCACGCCCACCCCCAGCCAGGCCAGGAGGAACAGCGCCAGGACCGCCGCCAGCGAGATCACTATCTTCATCGGCAACATCCTCCCACCTCTTCCTCCCCCGCCGGTAGACCGTCCCAGTCCACCTTCAGCATGCGCATCAGCGACCAAACGCGCCGCTTCGCCTCGCGCACGCGGATATCCGCGATGCGCTGTAGGAAGCGGGAGCAACTATCGAAGGCCAGCAATGCCAGGGCGTCGATGCGCCGCTCGAAGTCGAGACATCTGCGTAGGGCGCTCGCGTCACTGAGCGTCCCGCCAAGCGCGCGCCGGATCACGTCTTTCAGTGCGAAGACGAAGGAAACCGCGCGCGCGCTGCCCGCATCCTGGACGCTGGTGATCTGGATCACGCGATCGAGCCGCGGCACGATCTCGTCGCGCGGCGCGTCACGCAGCAGCGCGTCGAACAGAAACTCCAGCTCGCGCACGATCGTCGTCCCCATGGGATTGGCGAAGGGATCCTTCACCCCCAACAGGAACTTGGCGGCGTCCGCCGGGTACAGCTCGATGGCGCGCTCCACCCAGGCGCGCACGATCTCGGCGCGTTTCGCCTGCAGTTGCTCGTCCAAAGCCAGCGCCCTCTCGGTCTACGGGGAAACGGCGCGGCTGCGAGACGCATGCCGCTTCCGCAGAGCCGCTCCGGCCCGCGGCCCGATCAAACGCAGCCGGTCGGCTTGGGCAGTCCCGCCACCTTGCACGCGCCCTTGGCGGGGCCGGAGGGGAACAGGTCGTAGATCTCGTTGAGCTTGAAGCCGGTCGCCTTGCACAGCTTGCGGATCATGGGCGCCACGCCGTACTCGAGGTAGTACTGGCGCAGATAGTGCACCAGCTTCCAGTGGTTCTCGGACATCTGCGAGACGCCCTCGGTCCCGGCCAGGGCCTTGGCGACCTCCTCGTCCCAGACCTCGGGCTTCTGGATGAAGCCGTCCTCGTCGATCTCGAGCACCTTGTCGCCGACCTTGAACTCAGGCATTGAATGACTCCTTGATAAACCGCGTTCCTGCTCGAATTCGTCACTCGTTCGCCGGCGGTGACATCCCGCCGCCGCGAGGGCCCGACCGCGCTCGGAAAGCTCGCCTTGCGGCGCCCCGGCGCGGGCCCGGTCCCCGCTCCCTCCGCCGCGCCACGCACGCGCGAGCGGAAGGGAACGTTCACCTTGTCACTTCATGTCCAGGAAGCCGCAGGGGCACTCCTCGGCGCACTTGTTGCACCCGTCGCACTTGCTGATGTCGACGTGGTAGTAGCTCCCGGGCTTCAGCTCGTCCGGCTTCACCTTCTTGAAGCAGCCCGGCGTGCAGTACATCCAGCAGCGCTCGCAGCCGAAGCACAGGCCGCAGGAGAAACAGCGGTTCACTTCCGCGAGGAACTGCTGCTCCGTGATCCCGTGATCGATCTCCTCACACGGCCGCGTCACGCGCACCTCCGGAGGCTCCACCGCGCGCCGCGCCTTCTCCTGCTTGGCGTAGAAGTCCAGCTTCAGCCGCTCCGGGCCGATCCCGGGACCGTTCCCCGGCGCGTGTGCCGCCTCCCCGCGCAGCGCCGCGTGCATGGCCAGCGCCGCCTTGTGTCCCTGGCCGATCGCCGTGGTCGCGATGCCCAGGTTGATGTTGTCCCCTCCCGTCCACACCTTGTCCTCGCCCGTCTTGCCCCAGCCGTCGCCGTTCACCCAGCCCGCCTGCTCGAACGCTCCCAGCGTCTTCACGTCGGGCGCCTGGCTCACGGCCGTGATGATCGTGTCCACCTCGATCTCGTCCAGCGCGCCTTCGATCGGCACCGGCGCCCTGCGGCCGGACGCGTCCGGCTCCCCCAGCTTCATGCGCTGCACCACCATCTTCACCACATTGCCGGAGGCGTCGCGCACCACCTTGGCCGGCGCCGCCAGGTACTCGATGCGGATCTTCTCCTCCAGCGCCTCCTCGATCTCGCGCTCGATCGCCGGCATCTCCGTGCGCGTGCGCCGGTACAGGATGGTCACCTCGGCGCCCATGCGCTCGGCCGTTTCCGCCGCGTCCGTGCCCAGACGCAGGCTCACGCGCGCCGCGTCCACCGCCGTGTCGCCGCCGCCCACCACCACGACCCTGCGGCCGACCGGGACCTTCTCCCCCATGTTGACCTTGCGCAGGAACTCCGTCCCGGTGTACACGCCGCTCCCCTCTTCGCCGGGCACTCTCAGCTTCTTGCCGCTGTGCGCCCCGATCGCCACGAACACCGCCGCATAGTCGCGCTTCAGGTCCTCGAGCTTCACGTCCTTCCCGACCGTCACGCCGCAGCGGATCTCGACTCCCAGGTCCTGGATGCGCTTCACCTCCCCGTCGATGATGTCGCGCGGCAGCCGGTACTCGGGAATGCCGTAACGCAGCATGCCGCCCACCCGGGGCAAGCTCTCGAACACCGTCACCTGATAGCCGCGCCGCGCCAACTGGTAGGCGCACGACAGCCCGGCCGGGCCCGCTCCCACCACCGCGACCTTCTCGGCGAACGGCCCGCTCGCCTCCACGCGCGGCGCCTTCAGCCCCCGCTGCAGGCCCCAGTCGCCGATCATGCGCTCCACCGAGTTGATCGCCACCGACCCGTCCAGCTCCTTGCGATTGCACGCGCCCTCGCACGGATGCGGGCACACGCGCCCCATGATGGACGGGAACGGGTTGGTCTCCATCTCGATGTAGAAGGCGCGGTCCTTGGCCTGCTCCAGGCTGAGGCCCATCTTGTCGCGCTGGGCCAGGATCGTCAGCCAGCCGCGGATGTCGTTGCCGCTGGGACAGTGGCCGATGCACGGCGCCAGCTTCGTCACCTGCCTCGGCCGCGCCGTCGAGGAGCCCGTCGTCGCCGCTCCGCGACCCGTCGCGCGCAACGGCTTCTTGTCCTTGTCCTTCTTTAGCAGTCCCATCGCACTTCGCTTTCGCTCACTATCCGCGGCCTGTTGTCACGCTTCGACGAGAAGGCACGGGCAGTTCCCTGCCCGCGCCCCCCCTCCGCTCCTCTCGAGCGGCGCGGCGCCAGCCACGGGCGCTGGCCGCCGCCTGCACCTCGATCCGTCCGCCCTTCCTTTCACCCCTCCGGCGGCAGGACGATGTAGCTCCCGCCCACGTACGAGTACGTGCACTTCCCCGAGTCGATCAGCGTGCGGATCGCCTGCTTGCACAACTGCTTGTCGCACGCCT
>DYIW01000197.1 GCA_020723465.1 Phycisphaera mikurensis | reverse complement strand
GCGGTCCACGCCGGACGGAGCGTCCTCCAGGAACCAGCCGTTCAGGTGGTCGTCGAAGAGCGCATTGGCCGTGGGAGTCCCTTCCTGGGCGCACGCTGCCAGAAGCGTGGTGTCCGAGCCGTCGCGGTGCTTGAGCCGGTACAGGACGCGGACGTCGCCGGACGCGGTGTTCAAGCCCTCGCGATCGATCAGGGCCATGAGGCGGTCGAGGCCCTCGATCTGGTACTCGGGGCAGGAGACGAGCAGCTTGCCGCCGCTCATGTCCTCGTTGGCGAAGGCGAACCAGGCGCTTTCCTCGATCTCGGCGAAGCGCCGCACCCAGCGGATGACCGCATAAGGATTGACACGCTGGAACTCGTAGACCTTGGGCACGTAGCGGTTGGTCTGCGCCTTGTTGCTGGTGCGCAGGATCTTGACCAGGTTGGTCGGCATCTCGTCCGGCGCCAGGGTCGCGGCGTCCGGACCTCCACCGCCCGCGGGCGGCTGGGCCCGGGCCGAGGTCGGGCCGAGCAGGGTGCAAGCGAGGACGGTGAGGAGCTGCCAGGCTCTCATTGACGGTTTCCTCCTTCGGTTGTGACGGGTCCCAGCGAGATGGAGCAGATGGGAGGCGCAGGTGCGGGATCGGGGCAGGACGGCGCGTTGTGCGACTGCCGCAACGGGCAGAGTCCGGCGTTCGGGAAGCACTGCTCGCCAGCCAGGCTGCGCGGAGATCATCACGAGGCACGCTCGTCCGGAGCAATCATGGGCCGGGCACGATGGTCCCGTGCGAGTCCAGCCCGAAGCTCATACACATTCCCGAACGATCCAGACGCGTCCAGCGCAGCGGCCCCGGTCTTCGAGGCGGCTCGGAGACCGATGCGCGGCCAGTCTAGCCACGGCCGCGGGCTCCTGTTCGACGGATTTTCACACCTTTTCAGTCGGAGTTCTGTCAGGGTCCGGTCCGCGCACGGGATGAAGACTGGGCAGTCGAGGGCCGCTAGACTAGCACTCTCCGCTGTTCGCCGGAGGGCCGCGCATTGGAGCGTTCAGGATGGCGCACGTCGTTTCCTTCGAGTTGAACGGCAGGCCGGTCTCGGTCCAGGCCGAGCCCTGGGCGCGGCTCATCGACCTGCTGCGCGGGCCGCTCGGCCACACCGGCACGAAGGAGGGCTGTGGCGAGGGCGAGTGCGGCGCGTGCACCGTCCTGGTCGACGGCGCCGCGATCAACTCCTGCCTTTTCCCCGCGCTCGAGGTCGAGGGCAGGTCGGTGACGACGATCGAGGGGCTGCAGGACGCCTCGGGCCGGCTGGCCGCGCTGCAGGAGGCGTTCGTCGAGGAGGGCGGAGTGCAGTGCGGCTTCTGCTCGCCGGGCATGATCCTCGCGGCGGCGGGACTGCTTCTGCGCACGCAAGACCCGAGCGAGGCGGAGATCCGCGAGGAGCTGGCCGGCAACCTGTGCCGCTGCACCGGCTACGCGCAGATCGTGGCCGCGGTGCAGGCCGCGGCCGGACGCGCCTCGAGCCGCGAAGGGCAGGGCGCGTGAGCGGCTTCTCGTTCATCGGCAAGGAGGTGCGCCGCCCCGAGGGCGGCGACAAGGCCTCGGGGCGCGCGCTCTACATCCATGACCTCACGCGCCCGGGCATGCTCTACGGCAAGATCAAGTTCAGCGCGCACGCGCACGCCCGGATCAAGCGCATCGACACCACGCGCGCCGCGCGCGTGCCCGGCGTGCACGCCGTGATCACCGCCTACGACACGCCCGAGATCCGCATCGGCTTCCTCCGGGACAACTTCGCCCTGAAGAAGGACAAGGTGCGCCAGTTCCGGGACGAGATCGCGGCCGTGGCGGCCGCCGACCCGGACGCCGCGGCCGAGGCCGTGGACCTGATCGAGGTGGAGTACGAGCCGCTCCCCGGCGTGTTCACGCCCGAGGAGGCCCTGGCCGTGGGTGCGCCGCTGGTGCATGAGACCAGCTCGGACGGCGCGCCGCGCGCCAGCAACGTGCTCGACCTGGCCTACGGGCACGACTCCGGCGACATCGAGGCCGCACGGCGCGCCTCCCGCCACGTCGCCAGCGGCGAGTACTCGACGCCGCTCATCCAGCAGAGCTGCATGGGTACGGCCGGGTGTCTCGCCGAGTTCGACGCCGCCGGCAACTTGACCATGTGGGCCAAGACCCAGATCCCGTTCCTGGCGCAGCGCGACTTCAACCAGGCGCTCAGCGCGCTCGGCTTGCGCGGCCGGAACACGCGCGTCATCGTGCCGGCCTTGGGCGGCGGCTTCGGCACCGGCCTCGACACGCACGCCTACGAGTACATCGCCATCCTCTTGGCCTGGAGGAGCGGCCGGCCGGTGCGCATCGTCTACGACCGCGAGGAGGAGTTCTCCTGCCTCTCCCCGCGCCAGTCGGCGCGCACGCGCATCACCCAGGGCTGCGACGCCGCGGGCCGGCTGACCTTCCGCGACGTGGAGGTGCTGCAGGACAACGGCGCCTACACGTCCTGGGGAGCGACCTATCCGAGCGTGATGCTGCTGCCGGTGACCTCCCTGTATCGCGTGCCGAACGTGCGTTTCCGCGCGCGCCTGGTCTACACCAACAACACCTACTGCCAGGCGATGCGCGGCTACGGCAATCCCGAGGTGACCTGGCCGATCGAGAGCAGCCTGGACGATCTGGCCGCGGCGGCCGGGATCGATCCCCTGGACCTGCGCCTGATGAACTGCAACGAGCCCGGGGAAGTGACCCCGATGGGCCTGAAGGTCACGACCTGCGGCCTGAGGCAGTGCCTCGAGGCCGCCTCCGGCAGGCTGCGCTGGCGGGAGAAGCGCGGCTCGGGGAGGCGGGTGGCGCGCGGCGTGGGCATGGCCTCGCTCATCCACGTGGGCGGCGGCGGCAAGATCTACCGCTCGGACGGCTCGGGCATCGTGCTCAAGCTCGACGACTTCGGCAACGTCAACGTCTCGTACGGCGGCGTCGAGATGGGGCAGGGCCTGCACACGGTGCTGCGCCAGGCCGTGGCCGAGGCGGTCGGGATCCGGCCGGAAAACGTGTTCGTCAACCAGACCGACACCGCCACCTGCCCGTGGGACGTGGGCACGCACGCCAGCCGCGGCGCCTTCATGGCCGGGAACGCCGCGCTTTTGGCCGCGGCCCGCCTGCGGGAGAAGCTCTTCCAGTGGGCGGAGCAGGTCTTCCCGGCCGAGGTCGAGCGCAACGTGCGCGCCCTCTGCCGCAAGGACCCGGCCTATCGCCCGCCCGACTTCGACGTGGCGGCCTCGGCGCGCGCCGGCAGCTTCGATCTGAAGGAGGGCTGGCTCTTCCTCAAGGATGCGCCCGCGGATCCGGCGCTCCGGATCGAGTTCGCCCGGCTCTTGCGCGCCGTGCACTATCGCGACCGCGGCACCATCTTCACCCAGGAGGCCTTCTACGAGCCGGACACCGAGCTGCCGGACTGGAGCAAGGGCCGCGGCAACATGTCCGAGAACTACGCCTACGGCACGCAGGCGGTCGAGGTGGAAGTGGACCGCGAGACGGGCGAGGTGAAGATCCTGGCGCTCGTGGCGGCGCACGACGTGGGCCGCGTGCTGAACCCGGTGACGCTCAAGGGCCAGATCCACGGCGCGCTCGCCCAGGGCGTGGGCTACGCGCTCTACGAAGAGGTCAAGACGCGCGCCGGGCGCATCCTCAACCCTGGGTTCACCGACTACAAGATCCCGACCGCGTGCGAGATGGACTTTCCCATCGAGCTGGTGTTCGTCGAGACCGACGAGCAGTCCGGGCCCTTCGGCGCCAAGGGCGTGGGCGAGCCGGGCATGGTGCCGACCGCGCCGGCCATCGCCAACGCCATCTACGACGCAGTGGGCGTGCGCGTGAAGGACCTGCCGATCACGCCGGAGAAGGTGCTGGCGGCGCTGCACGCCTCGCGCGCGTGAACGGGCCGCCGCTCACTCGGGAACGCGCACGTAGTCGAGGCCGAACATGTAGTTCTTGGGCTCGGCCTGCTCGTTCGTGCCGGTGATGGTGACGACCATCTCGTTCTCGCCCGCCAGGAGCGGCACGTCCTCGAAGACGCGCTCCTCGTCGGGCACGACTCCCTCGGCGTAGAGGTCGATCTCCTCGGCGAGAAGCTGGCCGTTGACCGCGATCCGCACCACGCCATAGTCGGGCGCGCGCGTGAGGCAGAGGACCAGGCGCCGGCTGCCGCCAACGGGCGAGACGAAGCGCAGGCGCAGCTCGTCGCCGGGCGCGGCGTCGCGCCACCAGAGGTGCGACTCGCGGCTGAAGCCCTCGGCGAAGCCGAGGTCCTGGGGCTCGGCGATGCCCGCGCTGAGGGCGGCCACGGTGAAGGACTCGCCCTCGATCGCGCCCTTTACGCCCACGAACTCCGGCAGCGGCAGCACGGCGCGTTCCTCCAGGCCTGGCGGCGTGAAGTCGTGCGCCGCGCCGGGCGCGGCGTACCAGTAGGCCACCGTGCTGTAGCCCATGCTCGTCTCGGCCCAATGCCAGACCTCGAGGTCGAAGCGCAGCGACTCGGTGAAGGGGACGTCGTCGAGCACGTGGAAGCGGGACACGGCGCAGTAGCCGAAGTTGGCCGGCCCGTCGGCGCGCGACTGGCTGTGGTAGGGGGCCTGAAAGAGCGCGGTGTTGCACCAGGCGTAGCCGAAGTAGTCCTCGGTGCCGGTGCCGAAGGTGCTGGGGAACTCCTCGCCGTCCACGTAGATCTTCTCGTCCCCTTCGCCCCACCAGGCCTTCACCGGATTGCGCACGGCCAGGGCGCAGCCCACGAGCCGGCCCGCGCCCGCGGCGTGCAGCACCGGCCAGTCGCTCATCGGGCGCGTGGCGAGAGCGTTCGCGCCGCGCCACCAGGCGAAAAAGCGCAGCGGCCGCTCGCCCGACTCGGTCCAGAGGCGCACCTCCGCGTCCACGTCGATCTCGAGGGTGCGCGCGTAGGGCATGGGGAAGGTGCAGTAGCCCACGCCGTCCGCGGTCATGCCGATGGGCAGGGTCTCGTGCGCGTTCACGCCCGGCGCGCTGCCGAAGAAGTCGCCGAGGGGGCAGCAGACGCACAGCTCGCCGTCGGCCTGGATGCGCAGCAGCTTGGCGCGCAGCTCCTGCGGATCTTGCGGCAGGTCGATTTCCAGGCGCCGCACAATGCCGGGCCCGACGAGCGCGCGCGCCGTGGTCAGCTCGCCGGCGGGCGCCGCGCGCAGCTCGGGCAAGGGCGGCGCGCGATCTCGCGACCAGGTCTCCACGCGCGTGCCCGGCGCGTAGGTCCGGCAGTTCACGTGGTAGTACTGGCTCCCCTCGGAGCAGGTGACCTTCATGCTCCTGGCATAGGGGAAGGGGTAGTAGAGGTTGCCGCCGCGGCTCCGCATGGCGCCGAACGGCGGCGGAAACGCGGCCACCTCGCCGGAGAGGAGCGCCTTGAAGTCCTCCTCCAGCGCCACGCTGCCGTCCAGGTAGATGCGGAGCGTGCCCGCGGGATTGGCGGACCAGATGCGCACGATGGCCCCCGGGCCCTCGGCCTCGGCCAGCACGAAGGCGCCCTCCTCCTGGCGCAGGTAGTTGCCGCAGTCCGCGTTGGCGAACCAGTTGTCCGGGTCGTGGCTTCCCCGATCGTAGGAGGAGAACTGGCGGCAGACGTAGTTCGCGGGCCGGGTCAGGCGGTCCAGATCGACCATCTCCTCGACCATGAGGCGCACGGTCACATCGAGCAAGAGCGCGGCGATCAACATCGGTTCGACCTCTCTGCGGCGGCGCCGCAACCGTTCTTGGCGGCTCGCGTTCTTCCGAGGCAGGCGGACCGCCCCCTGCTCTCGCAATCCTACCGCCGCCGCGAGTCGGAAGTCCGAAGAGAGTCAGGAGTCTGAAGTCGGTAGTTCGTAGGGGCCCCTCGGGAACGGTTCCGCCTTGCCCGTTGCCAAGGCGCGCAAAGACGGCCTTGCTCCTCGATGCAGCACGGGTTCTTCGCGCTGCGCGAGGACCGTGGCCTCCAGTGGCGCAAGGAGCCCTGGCGCGGCGGCGCCCGCCCGGCGCGGCCGCAAAAGGAACGCGAGCCGCGCGACGATCGTCGCGTGGCTCGCGGTCAGCTCTGTTCCTCGCGCGTTCCTTGTGGCTGTCGCCAGCCGGCGCGGAACGCGCGCGAGGCGACGATCAGCGGCGCGCCTTGGCCTTCTTGCGCGTGGCCTTCTTCTTCGCCACCTTCTTCGTGGCCTTCTTCGTGGCCTTCTTCTTGGTCACCTTCTTCTTCGTCGCCTTCTTCCTGGTTCTCTTTGCCGCCATTTCAAAACCCCTCCAGGAGTTGAAACCAGTTTGTCAGAGCGCACGGCGCGCGCTGACTGTCAGAAGAATGACTAATTCGACACAAGATGTCGAGTCGCTAGAGGATTTTTCGCTTGCAGCGCCGCGGGCGCGGACGCCGCGTGGAAACACGCGTCCTCGTCACTTCTCGCCAGCGGGGACGCGCTTCACTTCGATCTTGCGCGGCTGCGCGGACGCGGCCTTGCGGATCTTGACGCGCAGCACGCCGTCCTTGAGCTGCGCCTCGACCTGGTCGCGGTCGATGTCGCTGGGCAGCGGCACGACGCGCACGAAGGAGCCCTGGCGGCGCTCCCACCGGTACCAGGAGACCTCGGCGCAGCACTCCTCGCGCCGGCGCGCGCCGCGCAGCACGAGGCTGTCCTGGTGCACCAGCACCTCGAGGTCCTCCATGGAGAAGCCAGGGAGATCGGCCTCGACGTAGACGTGCTGATCGTCCTGCCAGGCGTCGACGCTGGGCGCGTAGGCAGCGAGAGCGGCGACCCTGGGCCCGGCCCAGTCCGCGGTCGGGCCGTCCAGCGGGTCCAGGACGCCGCCGTCCGCGCGCGCCAGTTGGCCGTAGGGGAGGACTTGGTTACAGCGACGTATGAACATGGGTTATTCTCCTCGGATTGGCGTTCAGCGGATGCCCTGCGGCCGGGTCAGCCCCGGCCGCCAGCGGTCTGCTGATAGCACGCCTTCCCGCGGGCGGTCGCCGATTCGCGAGGAGACGCTGCCGCGCCGCCGGGGCGGCGGCAGCGTCACACGGTGATCACCTTCTGCGCCGCGTCGAGCGCGCGCACCACGTCCGTCAGCCCGCCGATCTCGCCGACCGCGACCTGGTCCATGAGCCCGTAGCGCATGAGGCAGGTCTGGCAGGAGAGGATGCGCACACCCATGCCCTGCAGGAGCTGCAGGCCGAGCACGTGCGGCGAGCCCTGACACACGGCGCGCACCCCTTCGGTGTAGAAGCAGATGGCCCGCGGCTTCTCCGGCTCCTTCTCCAGTGTGTGGAACAGCTTCTCGAGCATCAGCAGGCCGAAGTCCTCGTCCGCGGGCCGGGTGCTGCCCAGGCCGTTCCTCGTCACCAGAATGACCGTGTCCTTCATGCGCGACTCCAGGTTCAGCGGTCTGGCCGACAGCGTAGAGCACGCGCGCACGCCTGCAGCGCATCTTCGTGGTCCGTCGCGCCTGGCGCCGGCTTCCTAGCGCGGGCTTCGCCCGCAACCCAAGAGGGAAGTGGATGTCGCCGCCCGGAAGAGACGGCTTCTTCGGCAGCCCCTGCTCGAGGACGAGGCAGCGCGGTCAGCATGGTCGCGTGACGCTTCGCCCGCGGGACCTGCGTCTCGCCGTCGCGCATCCACCGCGCGCTGAGAGCGCGCGGCCGCGGCCCGTGGCCGCGGGAGCTACTACTTCGGGAAATCGTCGCGCGGCGCGACGATTCTCCGAAGTAGTAGCTCAGCCGCGCAGGCGGCAGAGCACCTGCGCGAAGTCGGCGGGCGGCTCGGCCCGCACGGTCACGAGCTGGCCGCTCGCCGGGTGCGGGAAGGTCAGGGCCGCGGCGTGCAGGAGAGGGCGGCCGTGGCGGAGCTGCAGGCGCGACGCGATCGCGTACTTGCGCTCGCCGACCAGCGGGCAGCCGATGCCCGCGAGATGCACCCGGATCTGGTTGAAGCGGCCGGTCTCGGGCACGGCCTCGACCAGCGCCGCCTGCGCGAAGCGCTCCACCACGCGGTAGCGCGTGATGGCGAGCTTGCCAGCGCGCGAGGGCGTGCGGCTCGAGCGCGCGACGCCGCCTGCCTCGGTGATGTACGTCCGGATCGTCCCACTCGGCGGCCGGGGCAGGCCGTTCACCAGCGCCAGGTAGAGCTTGTGCACCGCGCGCTCGCGAAAGGCCCGCTCCAGGGCCTCGCGCGCCGTCGCGCCGCGCGCGAACAGCAGCACGCCCGAGGTGTCGCGGTCCAGGCGGTGCACCGCGAAGACTTCCTCCCCCTTGGCCTGCGCCTGGCGCCGCAGGCGGTCGGCAACGTTCTTCTCGCCGCCGCCCGCCGGCGGCACGCTCAGGAGGCCGGCGGGCTTGTCGACCGCGAGGACGTGCTCGTCCGCGAACAGCACGGGCAAGGAGAACTCGGCCGGCCGGCGCGCCTTCATCGCCTCAGCGCCTTCCGGGCGAGCAGCAGGAACATGGCGAAGAGCACCAGGACCTGCACGACGTCGAGGCCTGCGCCGGCGTGCAGCAGCCAGGTCAGGCCGCGCGCGCGCGCCGCGGCCTCGGCCGCGGAAAGACCCTCGAGCGCCCGGCCGAGCCGCGCCGTCTCCGGCGCGAGCAGCAGGAGGTCGAGGAGCGCCAGCGCCAGGGCCGAAAAGGGCAGGAGCAGGGCGAGACCACGGGCCTGGCGGCGCAAGGCCAGCAGGACCAGGAAGACGCCGAGCAGCGCCTCGGCCAGGCTCGTCTTGAAGAAGAGACCGCGGCTCATCTCGGCGGCGCTCTGCTGCAGGGCCAGGAGGCGGTCCTCCCGCGCCGCCTGCATGAGGAGCGTGTCCAGGCGGTGCGCCGCCTTCCCGGCGACGAGCTGCAGGTGGTTGGCCACGGCGACCCGGACCGTCAGCACGAGGGAGATCCAGCCGCCGAGCAAGAAGGTCTCGACCGGCACCAGCGAGCTTTTCGCGGGTGGCTCCAGCTTCAACGTCGACTCCACGCCGTGGCCCGGGCGGCGCGCGCGGCCGCTCGCTAGTTTGTAAGGATGCGGCAGCCCGCCGACAAACCTCGATCCGAGATCCCGCGCGAAGCCGCCGCCCTGGCCCGTCTGGCCGCGCCCATCGCCCTGGCCCAGCTTGGGATGATGGCGCTGGGCGTGGTGGACATGATGATGGTCGGGCATCTCTCGAAGCTCGCCCTGGCCTCGGTCTCCCTCGGGCACGCCTACACCTTCGGCCTGATGATCCTGGGGATGGGGGCGCTGTTCGTGCTCGATCCGCTCATCTCCCAGGCGCACGGCGCGCGCGACACGCGCGGCATCGCCGCGGCCATGCAGCGCGGCATCGTGCTGGCGCTCCTGCTGTCCGTGCCCTTCGGCGTGCTTTTCCACGCCACGCGTCCCCTGCTGGAGTTCCTCGCCGATCAGCCCGAGGCCGTGCCCGTGGCCCACGCCTACGCCAAGATCATCGCCTACGGCCTGCCCGCCTTCTTCATCTTCGTCGTCTTCAAGCAGAGTCTGCAGGCGATGAGCATCGTCCGGCCGGTGATGATCGCGGTGGTGCTGGGGAACGCGGCGAACGTCTTCCTCAACCTGGGTTTCATCTACGGCAGGTTCGGCCTGCCCGCGCTCGGGGCGGTGGGATCGGCCTGGGCTACGACCTTGTGCCGCTACTTCATGGTGGTGTGCATCGTGCTCTTCGGGTTCGGCGCCCTGCGTCGCGTCTGGGTGCGGCCGGCGCGCGTGATGAGCAACATCATGGTCGGCCTGCAGGCTTTTCTCGGCATCATCGGCAGCCTGACCCTGCTCATCGGCGGCATCGGGGTGGCCAACATCATGTATGCCGTGGTCAAGGAGAAGACCCGCGAGATCGGCGTGCAGATGGCGCTCGAGGTCTGGGTGTTCCTCGGCGCGTCGTTCCTGTGCGTGCGCATGGGCATCGTCGAGATGGGAGGGCACACCATCGCCCTCAACCTGTCCAGCGTCTCCTTCATGGTGCCCATCGGCATCGGCGCGGCCGGAGCCACGCGCACCGGCAACGCGATCGGCCGCGGCGACGCGGCCGCGGCGCGCCGCTCCGCGCTCACGGCGCTGTTCCTGGGCGCGTCCGTGATGCTGGTCTCCGCGGTCCTGTTCACGTTCGCGCCGCGCTTCCTGGCGAGGCTGTACACCAGCGACGCGGAGGTGATCGCCATGGCCGCCGCCCTGCTGCCGATCGCCGGTCTGTTCCAGGTGTTCGACGGCACGCAGGCCGTGGCCTGCGGCGTGCTGCGCGGCGCGGGCGAGACACGCCTGCCGCTGATGATCAACCTCCTGGGGTACTGGCTGCTCGGACTGCCAGCGGGGATCTTCCTGGCCTTCGCCCTCGACCTCGGGCCGCGCGGCTTGTGGTGGGGATTGACCGTGGGGCTCATGGCGTGCGCGGCGCTCCTGGTCCTGGCCGTGCGCCGGCGCCTCGGCGTGCGGTTTCCGCCAGCAGGGCAGGCGGCGAACCCGTAAGTTGATCCACGGTCAGAGTCGGTTCGCACACGTTTCGGGAGACGCACATGAATGAGATGAAGCCCAGCGAGACGGTCATCGGCGCGGACGCGTTCATCAAGGGCGAGATGACGGTGGAGTCCCGGGCGCGCATCCTCGGCAAGGTCGAGGGCACGATCCGCGCCAAGGGCCAGATCGAGGTCGCGGACAAGGGCCGCTGCGTGGCGTCCGTGAACGCCGGGCTGATCCACGTGGACGGCTCCATCGAGGGGAACGTCACCGCCAGCGAGAAGGTCGAGCTGAGCGCCACGGCGCGGGTCAAGGGCGACCTGGTGGCGCCGAAGCTGGTGGTGGCCGAGGGCGCGGCCTTCACCGGGCACGTGAACGTCGGGCCGGACGCGGCCAAGGCCGCGCCTCCGGCGGGCCGGCAGCCGCCGGCGCCCGAGGCCTCTCCGCCCGCGCAGAAGAAGTAGCCGGCGTCCGAAGCGCCTTCGCGAGAACCGCGCGCGCGGCCGTGATTTCGCGCCGCGCGCGCCGCGCGCATGGCCAGGCCTGGCGGACAGCAGCGGATCTACTGCTACCACTGCGGCCGTCCCCTCACGGTCGGAGGCCGCACCATGTCCGTACCCTGCCCCGCGTGCAATAAGTCGGTCCTGATCGAGGACGTGGTCGTCAGCAGCTACAAGGGCGTGCTCAGCGTCGAGACCTGCGGCAAGCTGATCATCCGCCGCCGCGGCCGGGTCGTGGCGCAGCACCGCGTCGTGGCGCACGGCGGCATCGAGGTGGAGGGTGGGCTCGACTGCCGGCAGGTGCTCTCCGGGGGGCTGGTGCACCTCGGCGCCAAGGCGGAGTGGCGCGGCGACCTGCGCGCGCCGGCCCTCGCGGTCGCCGCCGGGGCGAAGATCCGCGGCAGCCACTTCCGCGTTCCCGACGATCCGCTCGACGACTATCGGCGGCTCGCTCCGCCGGAAGAGCCGGACGCGCCGCGTGCGTGAGACGCGGCGCCCGGCGTGCTCAGCGCGTGAGCAGGACTCCCTGCTGGATTCGACCGGCTGCGGCTGCGCCTGGCTTCGCCTTGCCTC
>DYIW01000196.1 GCA_020723465.1 Phycisphaera mikurensis | reverse complement strand
CCGCTGGTCACGCGGCAGGTCGCGCCTGGCGTCGACCTGCTCCCGCGCGCCGACGCGATCGCTCGGCGCGTCGGCGGGCGCAGCGTCGAGCGCGCGGTCGCTGCCGCCTCCGTCCTGCGCCGCGTCGCGCGCGCCGAGCTCGCCCCGGCGCAGGTCGGCTGGCGCGCGCTCGCGGGCGGGGCCGAGCCCGGAGGTGTCGAAGCGACAACCCGCGCCGAGCACGAGCGCCAGCAGCAGCGCGCATCGCACCATGGTTCGATTCTACGCCATCGCTCTCCGAGAAGACGAGGCCCGCTGCGAAATCGGAGGCCGCTCCCGGCGCGAGCGTCGCCGCGCGCCGCAGAGGTGCGCGAGATCGCTCGCGCAGGACATAGGTCACCTCTGGCGTCGATCTTGCGTCGCTCGACGTGCCCCCCCGCCTCCTGGAGATCGAATGCGAGAGCTGGTAGCGAGCGCGCTGGTCGCGCTCCTGACGAGCGCCTGTGGACCTGGCAGCCTGATCGGCGAGCTCGACGACGCGGTGGATCCGAGCGAGCCGGATCCGTGGAGCGAGCTCGCGAGCGACGGTGACGAGGGCGATGACGCGCGCTCGCCCTACGGCTGCAAGCCGCGCTCGGGGTTCTCGAACGGGGACAAGACCCGGCTCACCTACCTCGCGGTCGCGACGCTCGCGAAGGAGGCGGGGCTCGCGTGCGGGCCGAGCCTCGTGACCGCGGTGGCGGTGGCCGCGGCCGAGTCGGGTCGCTTCCAGTACGCGTTCCACATCAACACCGGCTGCTCCATCGACCGCGGCCTCTGGCAGATCAACAGCTACTACCACCCGAAGAGCTCGAGCTACGAGGCCGAGGCGAACGCGAAGGGCATGGCGACGATCTCGAAGCAGGGGACGAGCTTCGGCCCGTGGTGGACCTTCAAGAAGGGGAAGCACGAGCCCTTCCGCGCCTCGGCCTGCGCGGCGGTGGAGAGCCTCTGCGGCGAGCCGCACTGCTAGGGCTCAGCGCAGCTTCTCGTCGAAGAACGCGAAGACCGCGGCGAGCGAGCCGGCCCAGAGCCTCCACTCGTGGCCGAGCTTCTCCTCCTCGATCAGCCTCGCGTCGTAGCCGCGCTGCCGGAGCTCGCGCGCGAAGAGGCGCGACTGCGCGACGGGACAGACGCGATCGCGCGCGCCGTGGATGAGCAGCGCGGGCGTGCGCTCGAGCCGCGCGAGCAGCGTGCGCGAGTTGTCGGCGCGCCAGCGCTCGGGGAAGCGCGCGTAGGGGCCGTAGACGTAGGTGCAGGTCCGCTCCGTCGGCGCCATCGTGATGTCGTAGTCCGCGCTCAGCGCCGCGAAGGCGCCGAAGCGCTCCGGGTAGTAGGCGGCGAGCAGCGCGGCGCCGCGGCCCCCGGTGGAGATCCCGAGGACGCCGGTCCCGCTCCGCGCGCGGCTGACGTGGTAGCGCGCGCGGATCTCCGGGAGCACGACCTCCCCGACCCAGCGCCCGCCGGGGATCGCGCCCCAGCGGTGGCGCGGGCTGGTCTCGGGGAAGAAGCTCCGCTCGTAGACGGTCGTGCCGAGCTCGGGCGCGACGATCACGTAGCCGCGCGCGCTCGCGAGCCGCGCGATCGGCGTGCGCCGCTCCCACTCCGCGGCGCGACCGCGCCAGCCGTGGAGCGCGACGAGGAGCCTGTAGGGCCGCGCGCGCGTCGCGGCGTAGCCCGCGGGGAGGAAGAGGTTCACCGTCGCCGCGCCCTTGACCCCGGCCACGGTCCCCTCGAGGCGGAGCCCGCGCAGCCAGCGGCCCTCCGCGCCGTGCGCGCGCGGGGCGAGCGCGGCGCCGAGGAGCGCGAGCGCGAGGAGGGCGCGTGGGCCGAGCACGGTCGCACTATAGCCTGGCCCGCGCGTGCCGCCGAGGTCGCGCGGAGCGTCCCGGGCGCGCTCCCCCCCGAGCGCGAGCGCGAGGGCTACCAGTGCAGCCCAGTGCTGATCATCGGGATGCCGGTCGGGATCTTCGCGAGCAGCTCGTCGGCGCCGGGGTAGATCGGCAGCGCGAAGCTCAGCTCGAGGAAGGACTCGCGCCCCGAGAGCCGCGCTCCGTACACGAGCAACGCGAGCTTCCCGACGTCCGCGAAGTCGCCGAGGGGGAGGTGGGCCTCGAGGTGCAGCCGGACGCGGCGACTGACCTGGACGGCGATCCCCGCGTTCGGCACGACCGCGAAGAGGTTGCTGAAGTCCATCCGGGTCTGGATCACCGGCGTGGTCGTGCCCGCGGGGATCGTCGTCTTCGACTCGCGGCGGCCGTAGCGCAGACCGTAGACCGGGACCCCGAGGTTCAGCGTGAACGGGCCGCGCTGGTAGGTGGCCAGCGCGCCGAGGCCGTAGAGCCCGAAGCGTCCGGTGAAGAAGGCGGCGATGGTCTCGGGCTCGGCGTAGGGCCAGAAGACGCCCCCGATCGCCTGGAGCGCGCCGCTCCAGCGCTCGCTCAGCCGCGTGCCGAGCTTGGCGACGGGGAAGATCCCGACGTAGAGGATCGGGAGCAGCGCCTCGCAGCCCACCTCGAGGTGTCGCGTGAGCCCGTAGTCGATGCGGTGGAGGAGCAGGTCGCTGACGCGGTAGCCGAGCTCTCGCGGGGCGCGCAGCCGCGCGGTCGGAGCGAGCGCGAGGCGCGTGGGCTCGCCGTCGAGCTCCGGCGTGGGCGGGGCGGGGGCGCGGGCCGCGCGCCCGTCGCTCTCGACGAGCGTCGTCGGGGGAAAGGCGTCGCTGCCGCGGCCGGAGAGCTCGGCCACCAGGCGGGGCGCGCGGGAGCGGCGGGCCGGCGCGGGCGGGGACCGCGTCTCCAGCGACCCGTCCGGGTAGCTGAGCACGAGCTCCTGGCTGCAGAGGGCGACCGCCCGGATCCCGCTCTCGTGGCTCGCGGCGAGGACGGGCACGCGCCGGGGCGCGCTGCAGGATCTGGCCCGCCGCGCGGCCTCCGCCTGCAGCCAGCGCAGCCAGTGCGTGAGACGCGCGGCGCCCGCGCCGTTGGTCCAGCGGCGCGGCCGGACCTCGGAGCAGACCCAGCCATAGCTCCAGAGCCTGGAGACGACGAGCTCGTAGAAGAGGATCGGCTCGTCCTCGTGCCCCGCGCAGAGCCGCCGCCAGAGGCGTCCCACGTCGCGGAGCGGCGCGCGCCCGCCGCGGTGCTCGACGACCGCGTCAGGGAGCCGCTCGAGCTCGGGCTCGGAGCTCGGCATCAGCGCGGTCGACGAGGCCGGCGCGCCAGGCACGGGCTCGGGCACGCGGAGCTCGTGGGCGGCGCAGCCAGGGAGCAGGAGCGCGACGACGAGCGCCCGCGCCGCGGTCAGCATGACGTCTTCACGCACGCGTCGTTCTCCTGCGCGCAGCGGTCGGCCCGGCAGCCGGCGCAGCTGGAGAAGTGCGCCGCCCAGCAGAGCACGTTGCTCCAGGACACGCAGCTCTTCTGAGCGCAGCCGATCAACCGGTCGTAGGCGGCCTGCGCGGCGGGGCAGGCCTTCGCGCGGCAGCCCTCCGGGCAGCCGGGCAGGAACGGGATGCAGAGGCCCGCGCACTCCACGACCTGCCAGCAGCTCGTCGGGGGTGTCGCCGCCGGGGCCGGGGCGCCGCCGTCGGCGGAGGCAGCCGCCGGGTCGTCGGCCTTGGCGCTGCAGTCGACCGGCGGGCAGGTGTGATCCTGGCAGGCGGCGTAGGTCGAGCACTTCTGCTTCGCGCAGGCCAGGCAGCCCGCGTTCATCCCCGAGGTGCAGGAGAGCAGGCAGCTCGCCATCACGCACTGCCGGTTCTTGCCGAAGATCTCCTGGGCCGAGGCGCAGCCCTTGGCGGCGCAGGTGTCGATGCAGTCCATGCTCGTGCCGCAGCCCTTGGCGCACTCGGCGATGGACTTGCAGCTCCAGGCGCTGCCGGCGCCGGGGCTGCAGCCCGGCTTGGTGCCCGGGGCGGTCGGGGCCGTGACGCTCGCGCCGCCGTCGGCCTCGGCGAACTCGGGATCGCTGCAGGCCGCGACCGCGATCGCGCAGCCGAGGAGCACGACGCCCAGACGTTCCTGCTTGCGGGTCCTGCCGATGCAGCCGAGCGACACGAGCGCCCGGATCGGCGCGCTCCAGGCTCGACGAGCGTGCGGGGCCATCGCTCCCTCTCGACGAAGCTCACCCGAGGAGGGATACAGGAAACGCGCCACCCGCGGCGCGCGCGGATCTGCCGGCAAGCTGACGGCCAGAGCGCGCCTCGGCGGGCCGGGGCCCAGGCCAGCCGGGAACAGCTGGCCCTAGCGGTGCGCGCCGGCGAGCGTCGACTCCTGCGCTTTCAATCCTCTGCGCACGCCTCGACTGCAAACTGGATCAAGCACCGGAGCGGCTGGACCCCCACGCCCGACGCCGGGCTCTACCGATCGCGCCGCCGGTAGAGCAGCGCGCCGAGCGGCAGGAGCAGGAGCAGGATGACGAGGGGCGCTCGGCGCGGCGAGTCCGCCGTGGCGCAGCCGACCTCGGCGAGCTTCCTGCGCCAGTCGTCGATCAGGATCGCGAGGCCGGCGAGCGCGTCGACGCACTTCTGCAGGGTGGTCGCGTTGACGAACTGGTCGTCACAGAAGAGCGCGCCCTCGCTGGTCGTGCACTGGGCCTTGCAGCCGCCGGTGATCTTGGTCTCGCAGTTGCTGTAGCGCTCGACGGTGTGGCACTTGAGCTGGCAGTCCATGTTGACCTTGGCGACCTGCACCGCGTGGCAGCTCCGCTCGCACTTCTCCTTGCAGGTCATCGAGGGGAACACGGCCCTGCAATCGGCCTCGCAGTAGCCGCCGCAGGTCCCCTCGCACGAGGCCTTGCACTGGGCCGCGTTCGCGCTCGCCGCGCACCTCGAGGAGCACTCGGCGCTGCAGGTGCCCCCGCACGAGGCCGTGCAGTCGAAGCTCCCGGGGTTCAGGTTGCACTGGGTGTAGCAGCTGTCCCCGCAGACCTGCACCTCCTGCGGGACGACCTGGAACGTGCACTGCGGGCTGCACTCGTTGAAGAGCTGCTTCGCACACGTCGTCCGCGCGCTCAGCGGCGTGCACTTGGCGTCGCAGCTGATCCCCGGCGGCTCGATCCTGCACTGGCTCAGGCCCTTGACGAGGGTGCCGCAGCTGTCGAGCCCGGTCGTCTGCAGGAGCTCGACGAAGAAGCTGCCGTCCTTGAGCGCGTCGAGGCACTGCTGGAGGTTCCCGCCCGCGTCGATGTACTGCCCGTCGCAGAAGAGCGCGCCCTTCTGGGCCTGGCACTGGGTCTGGCAGCCGCCCGTCAGCTTCGCCGAGCAGTTGGTGTAGCGCTCGACGGTGTAGCACTTCAGCTGGCAGTCCATGTTCAGCTTGGCCGTCTGGATCCCGCGACAGCTCTGCTGGCACTTCTCCTGGCAGGTCATCGAGGGGAGCACCGCCTTGCACTCGGCCTGGCAGTAGCCGGTGCAGGCCGCCCGGCAGGAGGCCGTGCAGTTCGGGTCGGAGCTCCCCGCGCACGTCGTGGAGCAGTCCGCCGTGCACTTGCCCCCGCAGTCGGCCGAGCAGTCGAAGCTGCCCGGCTTCAGGTCGCACTGGGCCACGCAGCTGTCGGCGCAGACCTGCACCTCCGAGGGCACGACCTGGATCGTGCACTGGGGGGCGCACTCGGTGAAGAGCTGGCGGGCGCAGGAGAGCTGCATGTTGAACGGCGTGCAGCGGGTCTGGCAGGTGAGGCCGGGCGGCTCGACCTGGCAGTGCGCGCTCGCGGCGAGCGCGACGTTGTTGCAGGCGCTCAGCCCCGACGCCGAGGCGGGACGGGGGGACACGATCGTGAGCAGCAGCGCGAGCCAGGCGACTCTCATCACCATCTCCTCTTTTCGGGATGGGGGAGTGTGGCACGGAGGGCGGCCCTCTGCCACCTCCGAGCGGGCCCTCGCCAGCTCATTCGCCGACGATCGGCGCCACGGGACCGCGGAGCGCTGAACCTCGCGCCGCCCGCACTCGACGCGCCTGCGACTGGCCGCTTGGCCCTTGCGTCCACCCCACGTTGACGCTACTGTCGGCGGCACGATTGGGGGGGACGGCGACGACCGTCGCTGATTTCTTCGATCATCCCGGTGAGCTGTCGGCTGTTGCGTGACCTGAGGGTGCGCCGTGTCCCGATGGTATCTCGTCGCGGCGGTGATCGTCGCAGGTTGCCGGAACGAGCCCGAGGCGCCAGCGCTGCCGGTGCCGCCATGCATCCGGGGCGAATGCGTCGTCGACCCGACCTCGCACTGCATCGTCCGCGAAGGCTGTCGCAACTCGGGTGAGTGTCCGGCCGGCACGATCTGCGCGAGCGCGACCAGCAGCCCCTGCGACCAGTCGCCCTGCAGCTGCCGGATCCCTCCCGCGGACTACTCCCCCAAGAACGCGTTGCTCGCCGGCTTTCAAGTGCGCTCCTTCCAGCTCCGCGACGCGAGCGACCCGACCAGCAGAGGCAAGGCGGCATTCACCTGGGACGTCCCCGACGGCGCGCGGATGATGCGCTGCGCCCTCTTTGGCTGCCCTCCCGTGATCGCACCTTATGCTGTGAACGGAGTGATCCGGGCGGCGATCGGCAACTATGCTCAGTGCGCCCTCGCGGAGAAGGTGTTCGAGCCCGCCGGCGGCGTCTTCGATCTGGCCGACTCGTCGCTCGAGACCGCCTCGACCCCGCCGGCTCCCGGGCTGTGCAAGGAGGCTGCCTCCGAGTGGCTGATCACCCAGCTCCTGGTCGGCTGCTGGGCCTACGACGCAGCGAAGGTGATCGCCGCGTCCCCGCTCGTCACGCTCGAGCCATGGCAGACGCACAACTTTCGCCAGGCCATGGACGCGACCTGCGCGAGCGGCCTGCGACGCTCCTGCTACCACGCCGCCTCCAGAGAGTGGGGCACCTGTCTGAGGAAGGATCATTGCGCACGCCGCTGTCTCTCCGCGGCGGACTGTGCTCACGGGGCAGAGCTCCGCGACGGCGGGCTGGATGCGACGCCGAGGGACGGAGGCACCAGCGCCTACCGCTGCGAGAGACCGACCCCTGCCTCGATCGTCGGCGTCTGCGTCGGGGCGACGTGGAGCAGCGAGCTCGGGAGCGAGAGATGAAACTCTCAGCGTCGTGGCTGGGCAACGAGGACGGCAGCGAGCGGCACCTCGAGATCGACAAGGACAAGGAGTGGACCGTCACCCTCCTCGTCGACGATCCACCGGAGGAGCCCGTCACCATCAGCCTCTGGGCCCGAAACGCCAACTGCCCGACCTCGGGCTACGATGTCCGGCGCCCTCCCGAGCCCGCCATCGTGAGCGGCGACCGGCCTCGCAAGGCGCGCCTGACGACAGCGCTGCGCGCGAGCGAGATCTGGAACGGGCGTGAGCCCCGGCGTGCGCGCCACGTGTCCTTCCGCGCCAAGGCCGGTCTCCAGGAGGCGGGCTGCTCCGTCCTCGCGATCCCGAAACAGCAGGCGCGGGCGGCGAGGGTCCTGCTCCTGCCCATGGCGGCGCTGATGGTCGTCCTGGCCGTTGTCATGCGCCTCCTCGACCCGGACGCCCAACCGGTCGAGTTCATCTCCCGGGTCGCGGGCGGGGCGGCGGGCTCGGTGGTCAGCGCCTGGCTCGCCGCGCAGGCGTTCAACCGCTTCCGACTTCCGCTGCTCGGGTTGGGGCTCCGGCTGCGGATCGCGATCCCCGCGCTCGTCATGCTGGTGCTGGCCACGCTCTTCGGTCCGCGGCTGCTCTACGTCCGTGTCTGCAACGGCACCGAGTACGATCTCGCCATCCAGCACGATGACAGTAGCTTCGTCGCCAAGCCGAGCTGTTCGGTGGGGTGGACCGTGCAAGGCGCGCTCTCGCCCAGAGGACTCGACGCGTGGCTGGCGAAACGCAGCGCCCGGGAGGGTGAGAAGCCGATCTGCATGCGGGACTCCGAGGACACGCAAGGCCCGCACAGGTGCCGGGACGACCTCGCGTGGGTCAGGCAGAACTGGGCGCGCCGCCTCTTCGGTGTGAGGACCGTCGCGCTCGCCTGCCAGGACCGTCAGGCAACCGTCGCCGCGAGCGCCCTGGCGAGCCCCGTCGCGGCGACGAATGGGCTTTGCACGATCCCGATCAAGGATGGGAAGTGCGCTGCCCTGGAGAGCGCGAAGGTCAACGTGTCCCCGGCGTGGCTGCGTGAGCGCATGCCCGCCGCTCCCTATTGCGGCACGGATCCGCCTGGCACGGGGTCGAGCGTCACGCTCACGTTGCCCTACCGCGGCCTCGAGCCCACGCGCGAAGGCCAGCAAGCGCTGGCGGCGGAGCTGGCCTCGAGCCGGGAGCTCTGCGTTCGCGGGCTCGCGCCCGACTCGCTGGCCTGGACGCGTGGGGCGAGCGAGCGAGCGAGCGGGTTTCAGGAGCTGCGCTGGACCGGGCCGGGTCGGCAGCGGGTCCCGCTTCCCCAGGACACCACGGGGAAGGTCCTGGTGCGCTTCCAGGGCGAGAAACCGCACGGCGCCCTCACGTGCCGGACGGAGACGCGCTGCACGTTTGCGAGCCCCGTCGTGCACACCGGCCGGCTCCAGACGCTCGAGGTTCGCGAATCCGTCGGCCAGCCCGCCAGCTCGTCGTACGCGGCCGTCGAGGGTGAAGCCCGCGGCTGGATCTGCCTCGCGTCCAAGACCTCGTGCAGCGGTCCGCCGGATCGCCCCGGGCTGGTCGAGGCGACGTTCGCGCTCGACGAGTCGCTGACCTCCTTCACCGTCGGTTTCGGCGAGGGCGAGCACCCGAGACAGCTCGTGCTCAAGCCCCTCGATACCAGCTGCGAGCTCGCTGGGCCGCAGGTCAGGATCGAGCGCGCGGCCGTGAGCGCTGGTGCGCGCCGCGCGAAGCTGGTCTGGGGACGCTGGGTGACGGATGCGGCGGTCGTCCAGGGCCACGTCTGGTTCTGTCGCGACGAGCAGGTGCCCCGCACCGTGTTCGTCGACGGCAGCCCGGCGACGTACCGAGGAGGGCGGATCCGCCCGGTCCCCGGGCCGGTCACCTGCTTCGTGAAACCCGTCGATGGCGAGTACCAGCCCGACCCGACCGGAACCGCCGCTCGCTGCACCGATCGCCTGACGACCGTCGGCCTCTGCCCGCTCGCGCGCTGTCCCAACGGGTGCTGGATATGCCGATGACCGGCGCCCGAGCTTTCTTCTGCGCTGGGCTGCTCCTGCTCCAGGCGCCGGCTGCACACGCCGTGGAGGGGGTCCTCCTCTTGAACCTGCAGTCGCCGCTGGATGAGCGCCCCGGCCGCGTGTGCGTGCTCTACAAGAACAACGCGAAGGCGAAGAACGGGCTCGAGCTGAACGCGAAGTTGCTCGCGGCGCTCGCCACCCCGGTGGGGACGCCGGCTGCTGGCCAGGTCGAAGGCGAGTGGGAGATCCGACGGACGATCGCAGGCGTGAGTCCGCTTGACGAGCCGCTCCGGAGAGCGCTCGCCGAGCTCGCCGCGCCGCCGCAACGCACCGCGATCAACGAGGCCCTCTGCGGAGAAGCGCAGGAACGCTGTCGGCCCCGCTTTCGCCTCGCCGTCGCCGCTGGCTACTCGATCTACTGCTCGCCGAGCCCGTCCACGACGTCGCGTGTCCTGCTCGTCCGCCTCGATGTGCACAACTAGACCGGCAAGCCGAGATGGGTGCAGTGGGTCGAGCTCGCGGGGAGCTTCGTCGTCCTGCACCTGAGCCGCGCCCTGGGCAAGGACGACCGCTACACCGCGCAGGTGATCGGCGGCCACTACCTCCCCGGGCGTGACGGGATCAACGCGGGAAACCAGATCCTCCTCGAGCTCTCGCCGCGCTGCTACACGAGGGAGCTGCGGATCCCGGCCGCTGCGGGGCTGGGCGCGAACACCTGCGTTGACCTCCACTACAGCCGCGGGGAGGACTCCAAGGTACGTTGCGTGAGGACCTGGTCGCGCAACCTCGTGCTGCAACTGCCGCACGACGAGCCGATCGGCAGGAGCCTCTGGATCGGGTTGGACCGGCTGCATGAGGGCGCGGCCACACGGCAAGCCTGTCTGGATGCCATCGACCAGAAGCCGAGGAGGACTGACCGGCTGGCGTCGTTCCAGGCGGAATGGTCGAGCCCGGTCCCACCGCGCGACCTGCGGCCCCTCGCTCACGGCATCCGCTTCCGCTGGGAGAGCGACTGTGCCTACCCGAGGCATCGCCGGGTCTGCCCGACGGCAGCGGTGGCCGGCAAGCGCTGTCCCCCCGGCGAATGGCGGAAGCATCCGACCGAGCGCGCCAGCCCCGGCCAGGGCAAACCCGAGCCGGACCAGCCGCGCGACTACTGCTCCTACCTCTGCGAGGTGCCGGAGCTGTTCTCGCTTCCAGCCACGGTCAGCTTCTCGACGGCGGAGCAGGGCGACATCTGGAACGATCAACTCCGCTCCGTCGAGCAGAGCCTCACCTCCTACGTGCAGGGCGACTCGCGGCACGTCGCCGTGGATTTCAGCCGCTGGGCAGCAGGCAAGACCGCCGGAGGGGCGACCGCAGCGCTCCAGGTCCTGACGTCGGTCAGGGGCAACGCGATCAACGTGGTGGAGGTGGTCAGCCCCAGCGGTCGCGCCTACCAGATCAAGCCAGAGAAGGCCGAGCAGTTCGTCTCGATCCCCGGTGCGACCTGCGGAACGCGGCTCCGCTACCGCATCGTCGGTGACCTCCGCTTCGAGGAGAAGACGGTCGATCTCGTGGATGGCGTGCTCAGGATCGCGCACCCGCGGGATAGCCAGTACAGGTTCGCGCTCGGCCTCGGCGCCGCGGCCGGCGTGATCTCGACGCTCGGCCCCTACGGGACCTTCGGAGCAAGCGAGCTCCGCGCCAAGCATTTCCCCGAGCGGCCCTACGCGTCGGTGCGCGCGACGGTCCGTTACCAGCCCACGCCGGGCCGGCATATGCCCCACTTCGTCGAGGCCCAGCTCAGTTACCTGCTCTCGCAGCAGCCCTTCGTGGCCGTGAGAGACCCCACCGCCTCGGTGCGCGATCCGTCGATCGAGACCTCGCTGTACTCCCGCGTCCTGTTCACCCTGCTGCCTCTGCTTCCGGTGCGGCCCTGGGGCCTACCGATCGAGGTCGGCCTCACGCCGGCCTCGATCGGCTTCGGCTTTCCGCTCCTCCAGCGGGACGAGTCGGTCCTGGGCCTCCAGGTGTTCTGGGCCCCGCACGCCGCGCTGCGGCTGCGGGTGAGCCGCGCGCTGCTCCTCGAGGCGTCTCTGCGGGGCATCTACCCTGACCGGACCCACGCATACCACCTCGACAGCGTCGTCGGAGCTCCTGCGCGGACGAGCTTCAACCCGTTCGCGCTCGCCGCGGACGTCGGGTTCCACGTCCTCTTCCTCTAGCGAGCGAGGTGATCGCCGAGGCGGCGCTCACCTGGCTGGAGTGGCCGCCCACCCGTACCCGCACCCGCTCTCGCTGATCCGAGCCCTGAGTCAGCGCCCCGCCGCACCCGCGTCGCCGGAGGTCCGCGGGGCCGCGCGCGACGCGTCGGGCCTGGCGACGCGAGCGTCGTGGAGCATCGAGGCCCGGATCGCCGCGGCCCGCGCCGCGCCGCCATCGTCCGCCTTGGCGTGAGCCGCGCCGGGTTTGCGCCGCGCGTG
>DYIW01000195.1 GCA_020723465.1 Phycisphaera mikurensis | reverse complement strand
GCACGGCGCAGCGCCGCCACCGCGCAGCAGGCGAGCACGACAAGGGCGGTGTAGTCCTTGAGCGCGGCGTAGGCGGTGCCCGCGCGCCCGCCGAGACCGGGCAGGGCGAAGTCCGCGCGGAAGCCCTCACCGAGAAGCGTGAGCGAGCGCACCGTGAGGATCAAGAAGCCGAGGAAGATCAGGATGTGCAGCACGCCGGCGACGAGGTAGCGCGGCTGGCGCGCCTGGCCGAAGCCGAGGACGAGCAGCCGGGCGAGGCGCGTGCCGACGCGGTCGAGCCGCGGGTCGGGCGCGCCCAGGAGGAGCAGCCGTGCCCGCTTCTTCAAGATGAAGGCGAAGGCGGCCAGGGCGAGGACGAGCAGGACGAGATGCAGGGCCGGCGCCGGAAGCCCCAGGAGGTCCTGGGCGGCAGGGGCGGGAAGCGTCACGTCAGGGCCCGACATCGATCGCCAGCGTGCTGGGGGTACCGGCCAAACCGCGGCCGCGCCGCGACAAGAATCCAGCGCTCGAGTCCGCGTGGGGCACCCGCGTCTCCTTTTTTCCGGCGAAACTCGGTGGGCCGCGCTACGCCGTGGCCAGCGTCACGCTCAGCGGATCCTCCACTCGCTTGGACGCGTCGAGGATCTCGATGGACACCAGGTTGCCCGACGCATCGTAGTCGAGGATCACGCCCGGCTTGTCCTCATCGCTCTCCGCCACGGACACGTCTCGGAAGATCACCGTGAGCGTATCGGTCTCCTCGTCGTAGCGGACCTTCATGGCGTTCTCCAGTACTTGTCGATCTTGCTGGTCTTGTACGCGGTCACGACCACGTCCCCATCATCACCGGCATCCACAACTACCCGGATCAGAACGGTACGTCCTTCGCGTGGCAACGTCACGCGTGCTTGTCGGATCTCGCGTCCCGGTCGGACGGCGATCACCTGCTCCGGCTCCAGCGCCGTACGCAGGATTAAGGCAGCTTCTAGCCCGCGTCGCGCGAGGCGCCAGCGCGCATGGTCGCTCAAGGCCACTTCGCGCTTCACAGCGGCACCGCCTCCTTCAAGATGCGCCGGCGCAGCAGCCAGTAGAGGCTCTCCCCGGTGACCACGTCCACGTCGCGGTCCAGGAGGGCCTTGAGCTCCGCCACGAGACCGACCGGAAACCACGGGCTCGTCTCCGCGCCGGTGGAGACCAGGAAATCGACGTCGCTGTCCTCCCCCGCTTCTCCGCGGACCACGGACCCGAAGACGCGCACGTTCCGCGCGCCATGCCGCGTGGCGATGGCGAGGATCTCCTCCCGCTTGTCCGCCAGCAGCTCCTTGATGGTCACGTGTCGCCTCGCTTCGTCTCGGGCCGCCAAGACCTCTGCCGCCATTATTGCGGCATGCGGCCCCGGGCGCAAACGGCCCTGCCCGCCCGCCCTACACCGCCACGTCCTCCCTGACGCGCACGTCCGCCGCTCGGGACGGGAAGAACAGCGCGATGCCGAACGCCAGCGGGCCGCCGCGGCCGATGAACATGAGCATGATGATGATCAGCTTGCCGATGGGCGTGAGCTGCGCCGTGATCCCGGTGCTCAGGCCCACCGTGCCCAGCGCCGAGGCCGACTCGAACAGCAGCCCCTCGAACGGCAGCGCCTCGGTCAACGCCAGCAGGTAGCAGCCCAGGATGAGCACGCCGCTGTAGAGGCCCAGGCTGGCGACGGCGGCGCGCACCCTCTCGTCCGGGATCGGCTTCCCCCAGAAGCTCACGCGCTCGCGGCCGAGCAGGGAGCTCTTCACCACGGCGAAGACCGCGGAAAAGGTCGTCGTCTTCAGGCCGCCGCCCGTGCCCGCCGGAGAGGCGCCGATGACCATCAGCATCATGAGCAGGAACAGCGACGCCTGCGACAGCGCGCCGATGGGGACGCTGTTGAACCCGGCGGTGGTGGCCGCGGCCGCCACCTGGAAGCAGGCGGCGAGCAGGCGCTCGTGCGCGGGCAGGCCGCGGATCGCCGGCTCCTCCAGGAAGAGGAGCGCGATCCCGGCGGCGCTCACCCACGCCGTGGTCACCAGGATGACGCGCGTGGTCAGGGTGAGGCGCGAGGTCTTGCCGATCACGCGCCGCCAGCAGTCCACGAACACGATGAAGCCGATGGCGCCGAGGTAGCTGAGGACGCCGAGTATGACGTTGACAGCCACATTGCCACGCAGCCGCTCGAAGCTGTCGTCATACAGGCTGAAGCCGGCCGTGCAGAACGCGGACACGCTGTGAAAGACCGCGGACCAGGCGGGATCGGCGGCGCCCGCGGCGCGCAGGGCCAGGAACAGGGCGCAGGCCCCGGCCGTCTCGACAATGGCCGTGAACGCGATCACGCCCCAGATGAACTTGTCGATCCTGAGGTCCTGGGGGAGGCTGAAGACGACCTTGCCGATTTCCTGGCGCCGCGCCGACAGGGTCTCGCCGCGGGAAAGGACCACGAAGGAGCCCAGGGTCATGTAGCCGATGCCGCCGAGCTGGAACAGGATGAGGATGATGACCTGTCCGAACGCGCTGTAGTCATGCCCGGTGCTCACGGTCGCCAGGCCCGTGGTGGACACGGCCGAGGTGGCAGTGAAGAGCGCGTCCAGGGCCGAGACCGCGCCGGGCGCGCGGCTCCAGGGCAGGGCCAGGACCAGCCAGCCGATCGTGATGTACGAGAGGTAGCCGAGCGCCACGAGGCGCACCGGATGGAGGCCGTTCAGGAAGCGCCAGAAGGCGCGCCAGGTCTGGTTCATGCGCATCTGCTTGTCCCGCCGCGGCCGCCGCCGCGAGCGGCGCCCATTCTACGGACCGGGGACGATCAGCGGATGGCTGCCACTCCGCTCACCCGAGGTGCGGCGCGGGGGCCTTGTGCCAGGTCGTGCCCGGCTTTTCGACCGTGTAGTAGACCTTGATCTCCTCGCCCTTCTCCCACATGCGCGGCACGACCTGCACCTTGGTGCCGATGCGGACGTCTTCCTCGGTCAAGGACTCGCCCTGCCAGGCCACGAGCCGGCCGCCGCCTTCGAGCTCGACGACGATGATCGTGTACGGCGCGATGTCCTCGAAGCCCACCGGCGCCGCGGTGGTGCGCGTGAAGGTGTAGATTTCGCCCCGGCCGCTGTACTCCTTGAAGGAGAAGTCCGGACTCATGCACTCCGGGCAGTCCGCGCGCGGCGGGAAGGTCTGGTAGCCGCACTTCTTGCACACCGAGCCCATCAGCCGGCCGTCCTTCAGATGCACGGCGAAGTCCGCGACCTTGGAGTAGGGCACGAAGCTGACCTTGCCGAACCAGCTAAACATGGCTCAGTCCCTCTTGAAGACGTGAACGAAGGTGTACTGCCCGATGCCGCCGACATTGTGCGTGAGGCCGACGCCGGCGTTCGGCACCTGGCGCTTGCCGCACTCCCCGCGCAGTTGCTTGACGATCTCGTAGGCCATGGACACGCCGGTGGCGCCGATGGGGTGGCCCTTGGACTTGAGGCCGCCGTCCACGTTCACCGCCACCTCGCCGCCGATGTAGGAGCGCCGATCGGCGATGTAGTGTCCGCCTTCGCCTTTCTTGCAGAAGCCCAGGTCCTCGTAGGCCATGATCTCGGCCACGGTGAAGCAGTCGTGCACCTCGGCGACCTTGATGTCCCGCGGCGTCACCCCCGCCATCTGATAGGCGCGGCGCGCGGCTTCCTGGGCCGAGGGCAGGCCGACCAGGTCGGGCCGCCGCAGCACCGACATGCTCGCGGTGGCACAGCCTACCCCGTCCAGCCAGACGACCTTGTCGGTGATGGACTTCGCCTTCTCCTCGCAGGCCAGGATCAGGCAGGCCGCCCCGTCGGCGTTGGCGCAGCAGTCATAGACGCAGAAGGGCGAGGAGACCGGCTCGGACTCGAGCGCCTTCGCCAGCGTGATCTCCTTCTGGAACAGGGCGTTCGGATTGAGCGCGCCGTAGTGGTGGTTCTTCACGCCCACGGCCAGCATCTGCTCGTGCGTGGTGCCGAACTCGTGCATGTGGCGCTGGGCGAACATGGCGTAGTAGCCGGGGAAGGTCGTGCCGAACACCGACTCCCACTGCACCTCGCCCACGCGCCCCATCAGCGCCAGGATCTCCGCCGTCTCCATCTCGGTCATCTTCTGGCAGCCGATCACCGCCACGACGTCATGCAGGCCGCTCTGGATCGCCATCCAGGCCGTACGCAGGGCGGCGCTGCCGGAGGCGCAGGCCACCTCGGTGAGCCAGGTGGGCAGCGGGTTGAGGTTCAGGTACTCCTGCACCACGCCCGCCACGGAGCGCTGCTTGTGATACTCCGGCACCGCGGCGATGACCGACGCGTCGAGCATGCCGCGCTCGATGCCCGCGTCCTCCATCGCCATGCGGAAGGCCTCGAAGGCCAGCTCCTGGACCGTGGCGTCGCTGCGCCTGCCGAACTTGCCGTGGCCCGCTCCAATGATTCCGACCCGCGCCATGCATGCCTCCGCAGCGCTAGATGTACTGCCCGCCGTCGATCTTGACCACCTCGCCAGTGATATGCCGGGCGAGGTCGGAACAGAGGAACGCGGTCAGGTGGGCGACGTCCTCGGGCGTGGCGAAGCGTCCCACCACGGTCTCGTTCATCGCCTTGTTTTTGAACTCGGGGGGGATCTGCGCCATCATGTCGGTGAGCACCATCCCCGGCGCCACCACGTTGACGTTGACGTTGAAGCGCCCCAGTTCCTTGGCGAGCGTCTTGGACAGGGCGATCTCGCCGCCCTTCGAGGCCGCGTAGTTGGCCTGGCCCGCCTTGCCGCGCATACCATTGATCGACGAGACATTGACGATCTTGCCGTAGCGGTGGTTCATGAAGTGCACCGCGGCGGCCTTGTTGTAGTTGAAGTACCCCTTCAGGTTCACGGCGATCACCTGGTCGAACTGCTGCTCGGTCATCTTCCAGATCATGCCGTCCCAGGTGATGCCGGCATTGCACACCAGGATGTCGAAGCGCCCGAAGGCCTCGACGACCTGCCGCACCATGTTCTCGGCGTCCTGGTAGCTGGACACGTCCGCCTTCACCGCCAGCCCGCGGCAGCCCAACTCCTCGACGCCGGCGACGACCTGCTTCGCCTCGGTGTCGTGGCGGCGGTAGTTGATCGCCACGTTGCACCCCTCGCGCGCCAAGCCGAGCGCGATGGCCTGACCGATGCCGAGACTGCCTCCGGTGACGATCGCTCCCTTCCCCTGCAAGCCGAGATTCACGAGCGGGCCTCCTTGTCTTCTGCGGACGCGGAAAGGAGTCCCATCAGAGAGGGCGCGAGCGAAACCGCAAGCGTTTTCCCGGGGCGCTCCGGCATGGTCCGCGCGGCGCGCGCCGCCCTCCCCTCCCGCTGGGATCCACCGGGCCACAAACCTCCGGGATTCTCGCACGGCGCAGAGGTCCCATGCGGCATCGTCGAGCACGGTGGTCTCTCCCTGGCGCGGCAAGGCGGAAGGCAGGAGCGGCCGGGTGGACCCTTCTGACTGCCGGCCGCAGACTTCAAACTGGCGGCATCCGCCCCACCCAAGGCAGGCTGGTGAGGCGGGTGTCGACCCTGGACGCGGGCGGCCAAGTTTGGTTGCCGCGCCGCCGCCCTGTGCCACGAACCGCCAGGACCTTCGCACGGCACGACGATCTCCAGCCCTCATGACGAGAACCAGAGGCACTCGCATGCACGGAGGCCCGGGCAGCCGGGGGATGCTCCGGCTTCCAACTTCGGACTTCGGACTTCTAACTCGCGGCAGCGCCGCCCGGACCCGACCCCAAGGTCGGACCCATTTTGGTTGCGGCGCCGCCGCGATGTGGACTCTCGCCACGCGCGTCGCTAGAGTCCGTGGTCCATCTTTCTTTGCATCTCGGACCACTCGCCGTGGCCCCGGCCTCTACCCGTTGACGCAAGACGAGGAGCTATAGCATGTTGGAGCGAAAAAAGGGGTACGATATCGTGACGGAGATCGGGGGCGTTCGGACCGTCGATGCCGCCTACGACCTCTTCGGCAAGCGCCTGGACGCCGAACACGTCCGCCGCATCCGGAAGATCGAGAATCCCGAGGTCCTGATCAAGATCGCGAACGCCATCGCCCTGTGCGATCCCAAGACGGTCTTCGTCTTCACGGGATCGGAGAAGGACCGGGCCTTCGTGCGGCAGCTCGCCCTCGACCAGGGCGAGGAGAAGAAGCTGCCGATGAAGAACCACACCATCCACTACGACCTCAAGGACGAGCAGGGACGCATCATCGATCGCACCTACTACATTATCAACGAGGGGGACAAGGTCAGCTCGCTGGGCCAGAAGATGCTGCGCGACCAGGCCATGAAGGAGGTCAAGGAGAAGATGGGCGGCATCATGAAGGGCCGCACCATGCTGATCGGCTTCTACATCCGCGGGCCGGCGGGCGCGCCTGTCTCCAACCCGGCGCTCGAGATCACCAGCTCCGCCTACGTGCTGCACAGCGCGAACATCCTCTACCGCAGCGCCTACGACGTGTTCGACAAGGAGGTCGAGCACTGCGGCCACTTCTTCGCCAACATCCACAGCGAGGGCACCAACCGCCTCGAGGACCTGCCGAACGCGCGCGTCTTCATGGACCGGAGCTGGTGGACCACCTACGCCATGTTCTGCACCTATGCCGGCAACACCCTCCTCATGAAGAAGGGCAACCACCGCTTCGCCGTGGACAAGGCCGTCTACCTGAGCAACAACCAGAACCTCTCCGAGCACATGTTCATCACCGGCATCAACGGCCCGGGCGGGCGCACCACCTGGTGCTGCGGCGCGGCGCCGAGCGGCTGCGGCAAGACCACGACCGCCATGGCCGGCGACAAGTTCGTGGGTGACGACCTGGCGCAGATGTGGATCGCCGAGGACGGCGCCATCCACGCGATCAACCCCGAGTGCGGCATCTTCGGCATTGTCGAGGACGTCAACCGCGAGGGCGACCCGCACCTCATGGACCTCCTGCGCAAGGAGAAGTGCGAGGTGATCTGGTCGAACGTGCTGATCGACGAGAAGGGCGTGCCCCACTGGACCGGCAACGGCGAGACGCCGCCGGCCAAGGGCAGGAACTTCCAGGGCGAGTGGCACCAGGGCATGGTCGACGCCAAGGGCAAGCCGGTGCCGATGTCCCACCCGAACTCGCGCTGCACCGTGTCGGCTTCGGCGCTCGCCAACTACTCCAAGGAGAACGAGAACCCCAAGGGCGTGGTCGCCCGCATCTTCACCTACAGCGGCCGCGACAGCGACACCATGCCGCCGGTGTGGGTGGCGCGTAACTCGGACGAGGGCGTGGTGATCGGCGCGTGCATCGTATCGGCCGCCACCGCCACCGAGGTTGGCGCGAGCGGCGTCAAGCGCGCCCCCTGGGCCAACGCGCCGTTCACGCCCGGCCCGCTCGGCGACTACATGGACGCGCAGTTCAAGTTCTACAGCCACCCGAAGATCGCCAAGAAGCACCAGCCGATCTTGGCCGGCCTGAACTACTTCCTCACGCACGAGGCGCGCGGCGGCACCGGCAAGAAGCTGCTCGGCGAGAAGAAGGACGTCAAGGCGTGGCTCGCCTGGCTCGAGCGCCGCGTGCACGGCGAGGTCGGCGCCATCGAGACGCCGATCGGCTTCCTGCCCAAGTACGAGGACCTGAAGCAGCTCTTCGGCGACCTGGTCAAGAAGGACTACCCCAAGGATTTGTACGACAAGCAGTTCTCGCTCTACGTCGACAACATCGTCGCGCGCATCGACCTGCAGCTCGACGCCTACGGCAAGGAGCAGAGCGTGCCGCCGAAGTTCTTCGACATCATGAAGAAGCAGCGCGCCGACCTCCTGAAGCTGAAGGAGAAGTTCGGCGCGATCGTCGCCCCCGACAAGCTCGCCCGCTGAGCCGGCCGCGGAGCGTCGCCGGAGAGAAGCCCCGCCGCGCGCGCGCGGAGGGGCTTCTTCCTTTCCCGGGGGCGGCGGCCGCGGCGCCGCCGCGATGTGTAGACTGGCGCCCCCTGGCTCGCGCGCCGCGCCAGCCGGGCGCACGACTGGAGCGCGAACCCATGGCCGCCACCTTCCATCACATCGGCGTCCCGACCGCGCGCGTCGGGCGGGGAGAGACCTACATCGCGGGAGGGAAGGTCCACGTCACCGACCCGGCGGAGAGCCCGTACCGCATCGAGTTCCTGCGCTTCGAGCCCGACACGCCGCTCCCCGCGATCCTGCGGGCGCAGTGCCACGCCGCCTTCGTGGTGGAGAGCATCGAGGCGGCCCTGGCCGGGCAGGAGGTCGTGGTCGAGCCGTTCGCGGCCACGCCCGAGGTGCGCGTGGCCTTCCTCAAGGTGGGCGACGCGCTCATCGAGGTCATGGAGATGAAAGAGGGGCCAGGAGACCGCCGGCCATGAACAAGTTCCTGAACGATCCCGCGCACCTGGTCCCCGAGCTGCTCGAGGGCTTCGCCCTGGCGCACGCCGGCACGGTGCGCCTCACCGGCAGCCGCCTGGTGACGCGCGCCCGGGGGAAGCCCGCCGACAAGGTCGCGCTCGTCACGCTCGGCGGCTCCGGCCACGAGCCGGCGCTCTCGGGCTACGTGGGCGAGGGCATGCTCGACGTGAGCGTCCCGGGGGAGATCTTCGCCGCGCCTGGGCCCCCGCGCGTGCTCGAGGCCCTGCGCCTCGCGAACCGCCCGGCGGGCGTGCTGCTCGTGGTGCTGAACCACGAGGGCGACGTGCTCTCCTCGAACGTCGCCCTGGAGCTGGCGCAGAAGGAAGGGCTGAAGGTGCGCTCGGTCCTGACGCGCGAGGACATCTCGGCCGGCACGCGCGCCGATCCGGCCGAGCGCCGCGGCCTGGTGGGCTGCCTGCTGGTCTTCAAGATGGCCGGCGCCGCGGCCGAAGCGGGCCGCTCGCTCGAGCAGTGCCTGGAGGTGGCCGAGGGCGTGGAGCGCAACATGGCGACGCTCGCCGTGGCCGTGAGCCCGGCCACGCACCCGGCGACCGGCCAGCCCATCTCCACGCTCGCCGCGGGCGAGATGGTCATCGGCATGGGCCAGCACGGCGAAGCGGGCGGCGGCAGCCGGCGCCTGCTCTCGGCGGACGAGACCGCGGACATCATGGTCGAGGCGCTCGTCCAGGACCTCGGGCTCGCCTCGGGTGAGGAAGCTCTGGCCCTGGTCAACGGCGCCGGCGCCACGACCCTCATGGAACAGTACATCGTGCTGCGCCGCGTGCGCCGCAGCCTGGAGGAGCGCGGCATCCGGCTGGCGCGCGCGCTCGCCGGCAGCTTCCTGACCGTGCAGGAGATGGGCGGCTTCCAGCTCTGCCTGTGCCGCATGAACCGCGAGCGGTTGGCGCTCTGGGACGCCCCCTGCCACACGCCGGCCCTCTCCATCCGGTGAGGCGAGGCGCGGAGCGACGCCATGCCACGAGCGATCGGACGCGAGGACCTGGAGCGCATGCTGCGCAGCGCGGCGCGGCAGGTGCTCGAGGGCCGCGCCGAGCTGTCGCGCCTGGACTCGTTCGGCGGCGATGGCGACCACGGCACGACCATGGCGCGCGCCATGCAGAGCGTGCTCGCGGCGCTCGACGCGGCCCCGGCGGCCGGCGTGAACGACCTGCTGCGGAGCGCCGGCTGGGCGATCATGGGCTGCGACGGCGGCGCGGCCGGGCCGCTCTTCGGCTCGTTCTTCCTCGCCTGCGCCGAGGGCGCCGCGGGCGAGACGCTCGACGCGGCCGCGCTCGCCCGCGCCTGCGAGGCCGGACTTGCCGGAGTGAAGAAGAACACGCGCGCGCGGCTCGGCGACAAGACCTTGCTCGACGCCCTCGAACCGGCCGTCTCCGCCCTGCGCGCGGCGGCCGACTCCGGCACCGAGGTCCTCGCCGCCCTCGAGCGCGCGGCCGGCGCGGCCGCGGAAGGAGCGCGAGCGAGCGCAAGGCTGCGCGCGCGCTTCGGCCGCGCCAAGAACCTGGGCGAGAGGAGCGTCGGCCAGCCCGATCCCGGCGCCGCGTCCGTGGCGCTGATCTTCCGCGGTTTTCTGCTGGGAGGACAGAGCGATGGTTGACAGCAGCGGCGCGCGCGCGGCCGAGGGCAAGGGCTTCGCCGTGAACATCCCGGCCGAGACGCACGGCTTCTTCCTCAAGGGCTCCGCGCACCTCGGCTTTGGCATGAAGAGCCGCCTGGCGCGCATCTTCGACCCGGCGTCGGGCCGCACCGTGATGCTCGCCTTCGACCACGGCTACATCATGGGCCCGACCTCCGGGCTGGAGCGCCTGGACCTGGCCATCCCGCCGCTCATCCCGCACGCGGACTCCTTGATGTGCACGCGCGGCGCGCTCGTCTCCTGCGTGCCGCCGGAGGCGCGCAGGCCGGTGGTCCTGCGCTGCGGCAGCGGCGCGACCGTGCTGAAGGAGCTTTCGGACGAGGTGCTCGCCGTGGACCTCGAGGACGCCGTGCGCCTCGGCGCCGCGGCCGTGACCACGATGGTATACGCCGGCGGCGAGCACGAGAGGGAATCGCTCGACAACATGTCGCGCCTGATCAACGCCGGCAACCGCTTCGGCCTGCCGGCGCTCGCGGTCACGGCCGTGGGCAAGGACATGGTACGCGACGCGCGCTACCTCGGCCTCGCCTGCCGCGTGGCCGCCGAGATCGGCGCCGCCTTCGTCAAGACCTACTACTGCGAGCCCGGCTTCGACGAGGTCGTGGCCGGCTGTCCCGTGCCCGTGGTCATCGCCGGCGGCAAGAAGCTGCCCGAGGCCGAGGCGCTGGCCATGGCCTATCGCGCCGTGGACCAGGGGGCGCTGGGCGTGGACATGGGCCGCAACATCTTCCTGTCCGAGGACCCGGTAGCCATGATCCAAGCGGTGCGCGCCGTGGTGCATGATCTCGAGAAGCCGGAAGCGGCGCTCGAGCTGTTTCGGACGCTCAAGAACGAACGCAGAGCGCAAGGAGCGCGGCAATGAACCGCATCGACCGCAGGACGCTCTTGTTTGGCCTCGCCGGTGGCGCTGCCTCCCTGGCGCTCTTGCCCGGCTGCCGCTCGCTGAAGGAGAAACCATCCATGCTGCCCATACCGAGAAACGAGGACTTCTACCTGCCCGACGGCACGTTCCACGCCGCGGCCGCCAAGCGCGCCTACTACGCGCTCATGGAGCACCACGGCTATCCCATCTGCGACCGCCTGCGCGGCGAGGACTTCTGGACCCTCGACTTCGGCCTGGGCAAGTTCGCCGAGGTCGGCATGGCGGGCATCTTCTGGATCAACAACCACGAGCACGACTACCTCGGCCACGAGATCTACCTACTGCCCGGGCAGATGATCCCGGAGCACTGGCACGAGGCCACGAGCGACGCGCGCGCCAAGGTCGAGGGCTGGCACCTGCGCCACGGCTCGGTGACGCTCTTCTCCGAGGGCACGCCGAGTCCGGGCGTGGAGGAGCGCATCCCGCCGCTGCACCGCGAGATCGCCGCGGCGCGGCGCGAGACCGTGCTCGCGCCCGGCGAAGTCGGCTACCTGGAGAAGCCGCTCGGCAAGCACTGGATGCTGGCCGGACCAGCCGGTGCGATCGTGACCGAGTACGGCTGCTACCACGACATGGCCGGCCTGCGCTTCACCCATCCCGGGATCCGGCTCTGAGGCGCG
>DYIW01000194.1 GCA_020723465.1 Phycisphaera mikurensis | reverse complement strand
TGCGCCTTCCACGGCCGCGCGCGCCGGAGCGTCGAGCGCCGCGCGCGCCTCGTTCAGCGCGGCGAGTGCCGCGCGCTCCGCCTCCACCCCGAGAAGCGGGTCCGCGGCGGCGAGCGCCGCGGCCGCTTTCTCGGCCGCGCGGCCGGCGTCCTGCGTCTTCGCGGCGGCCTCCCGCGCGGCGGCGGCGGCCTCGGCCTGCTGCGCGGCCGCGGCGGCCTGCCGCTCCAGCCCGGCGGCGATCTCCTTGGCGGCCGCGCTCACTTCCTCTTCGGCCGCCGCCGCGCCCGGCGGCAGCGCGCGCTCGTCGCCCTGCAGCAAGCCGGCGAGGGCTGCGCGCGCCTGTTCGAGCGCGGCCAACGCGCTCTCCGTCTCGCGTTCCGCCGCCGCCGTGTCGCCGTTCTCCGCCGCGGCCGTGGCCGCGGCCGCGGCCGCGCGCGCCCGCGTTGCATCCTCGCCGAGCCGCTCCTGAAGCGCGGCGCCTCCTGGCCCCTGCAGTTCCTCCGCAAGCAGCCGGTCCAGCGCCTCCCTGGCGCGCGCCTGATCGTCGAGGAACCCGGCACGCTGGTCGTCGCTGAGATCCGCCGGCTCCTCGGCCGCGGCGCCGGCTGCGGCGGCGGCCTCGGCCGCGAGCCGCGCGCGCGCCGAGCGCTCGGCGCGCAGCGCCTCGTCCAGGCGCTGCGCGGCCTTGCCCGTGACCGCTGCCACGGCCTCCTCGGCCCGGGCCAGCTCGGCGGCCTGCCGTGCCGCCAGCTCGTCGAGCGCCGCCTTCAAGGCGCTGAGCGGCAGCTCCGCCGCGCCCGCGGCCGCCTCCGTTTCGCTCGCCAGGCGCTGCTGCTCTTCCAGCAGCTCGCTCACGGCGGAGCGCGCCCGTTCGAGCAGCGCCCGCGCGTCCTCGGAGAGCGCCCTGGTCTCGTGGATGAGGCGCCGTTCCTCCGCACGCAGTTCCTCGATCCGCTTCAAGCCCGCCCGCACCTGCTCGAGCCGCTGTTCGAGCTTCTCCAGGTCGCTGCGGTCGAGCAGCACCGCGTAGATCGACTCGAGCACGCGCAGGATCTCCTCCTGGCGTTCGATCGACGAGAAACGGCCCGCGGAGATGTCCGGGATCACCTCGTCGATGCGATCGCCGAGGCGCTCTGCGCCGGCTTCCGCCAGCGCCTTCCGCAGGAGCGCGGCGTTGCGCGTCTTCCCTTCCGCGACCAGCTTGTCGGCCAGTCGCTCCATCTTGGTCTGGATCTTCTCCAGGCGCGCCTTGATGGTGCGCTGGTCGCGCACCAGGCGCTCCGGGTCGCTGTGGGCGTCGTCCTGCGCCGCGACACGCCCGCAGAGCGCGAGCACCAGGCCGGCCGCCACGATCAGCACGCGCGTGTTCATCGAGGCCTCCTCGTCAGCGCCCGTCTTCCGACCTGAGAGCGGCGCGCGCGCGCGCGTTCAGGTCGCGTTGGTCTTCCACCAGGTCGCGGAAGAGCGTCAGGATCTCCTGGAAGTCCTCCCACTCGTCCAGCTTCTCGAGCAGGAGATCGAGGCGCGCCAGCGCCGCCGCCTGGGCGGCCAGAGCCGCCCGCAGCGCTTCCGGCCGCGCGCCCGCCTCCGAGGCGAGGCGCGCGTCGGCGAGCGCCTGCGCCGCGCGCGGCGCCAGGTCCGCGCCCACGTCCAGAATGCACGAGAGCATCTCCAGCACGCGGCCGAGCACGTCGAGCTGGCCGTAGGCGCCGGCGTGGAAGGCGTCCACGATCGGCCGGTAGACGCCGAAGTCGAAGCCGTCCACCTGCAGCGAGGCGCGCTTCCGTTCCACCAGCAGCGGAATGAGGCGCTCGGCCGCGGCGGAGCGGTCCAGCCGGTTGAGCAGGTACTCCTCGAACAGGTCGGCGAAGTCGCGACAACCGCGCAGCGCGCGGTTCGTCACCTGGTTCTGGCCGATCTCCAGGGCGGCGAGGCGCTCCGCGTCCGGCGCTTCGTCGCCCTCGCTCGCCTCCAGGTCGGCGAGCGCCTCGAGCAGGCGCTCGCGCTTCTCGCCCTGCAGGTCGCGCAGGGCGCGCACCTCGTCCTTGAGGCGGATCTGGCGCTCGGTGAGCAGGCGCATCTTCTCGTTGACCGAGACCACGTCCAGGCGGCGGTCGGTGAGCGCGGCGCGGTGCGGGCCCCCTGCGCCGCCGCAGTTGTCCTCGGCGCTGACGCGGTACACGTAGGTGTCCCCGACCTGCGAGACGCGCGCGCCGTCCGCGTGCGGAAAGGCGGTCTCGGCCAAGTCGAGCAGCGCGTAGACCAGGCGCCGCCCGCTCTCGGCGGCAGCGGGCGCCGCGGCCGCGTCCGGCCCGAAGAGGACGAACTCGCGCTCCGCCTCCCCGCCCAGGGGGCGCAGGGCGAGCAGCAGCGAGACGACGGCGTAGTCGTCGTCGGCCGCGACGCGGAACGCCACCGCTCCCCCGGGCGTGACGTCGCCGTTGGCCATGGCCGGTTCGAGCAGCCGCACCGTGGGCGGCCGGTCGGGCACGGCGATGACGGCGTAGGCGGCCGGATCGAGGTTGCTGAAGCCGTTCCTGCCGGCGAGGTGCAGCGAGTACGAGCACGACTCGCTCACCACGAAGGAGCAGGTCCAGGCGGCGCCGGCCTGCGCCGGCGGCACGAGGGGCTCCTCCCGGCCGCCCGGGTCGAACAACGCCCGGCCGCCGTGCACCTCGCCCGCGACGGACACCTCCAGGTCGACGCGCGTGCCCACCGGGGCCTCGATGTCGCCGCGCGGCTCGCTGCGCGGCGCCAGGCCGGTGTACTCCGGGAAGGTCAGCCGGCTGGCCACGGACGCCACCGCCGGCGCCGCGAACACCTCGACCGCGACCTCGCGGCTGTCGTCATCGGCGTCGCCGTCGTGCGCGTGGAAGACGAACGAGTCGCGCACGCTGCGGAAGCGGCCCACCCACTCGCCGCCGGAGGTGGGCGAGAGCGGCAGCGGCGGAACGCGCCCGAGCGGCGTCCCGCCGCTGGTGCGGAGCTCGACGAAGCGCGGCTCCTCGCCCACGGCGCGCACCGTCACCGGCAGGCTGGCGCCGCGCGCCAGGCGCACCTTGGCCGGGTGCGCGCCGTCGTACTCGACGGTGAAGTGCTCCGCCGTCTCCGGGAACTCGATGGCGAGGAAGACCTTCTGCGGCCAGCGCGCGCCGCCGCCCAGCAGGCGGTCGAAGAAGACCGCGGCCAGGTCTGGCCGCGCCACGCCGAAGCCGGCGTCCAGGAGGACGAGCGCCAGCGCCACGACGGCCAGGCGGCGGATGCCGCGGTAGTCGAAGATCGCGGCGAAGCGGATCCCGCGGCGCAGGGCGTCCGTCTCCGCGCGCAGCAGCTCGACCAGCGCGAGCGAGACGTTGCGGTCGGGAGCGAGCGCCTCTCCGTCCAGCTCCAGCGTGGAGAGCAGCCGGCCGTCGAACTCCGGGAAGCGCTGTTCCACGGCGCAGGCCAGGTCCTCGGCGTGCAGGCGCCGGCGCAGCGGCTGGACGATGCCGGAGAGCGTGAGCCAGACCAGGCCGGCGAGGGCGCCCAGCAGCAGGAACACGCGCACCGCCGCCGGCAGCGACAGGGAGCGGTCGAGCGCGTAGAGCAGGGCGAGCGCGGCCGCGGCCGCGGCGGCGAGGCGCAGCGACCCGTGCAGCGCAAAAAGGCCGCGCAAGCGCCGCAGCAGCCGCTCCAGATCCGCTCTCAGCTCCTTCGGTTCCATCACCTCTCACCGCTGCAGGATGGGCAGATAGGCGTACGGCACCTGCAGGATGATGGTCGCAACCGCGGTGCCGAACGCGTCTCCAGGTCCGATGTCGTTCTCCCAGTTGCCGTCGCGGTGCTGAGCGGCCAGCAGGTCCCGGCGGATCCTCCCATAGTAGCGGCTCCACCAGGGATCGCCCGCCACGTACATCGCCTGCACCGCGTAGTAGTGCCCGTACCAGTAGAAGTAATGCGTGTTCCTGCGGCTCATGCGGTCGTAGGTTTGCTCCAGGATCTCGAGCGAGTCGCGCAGCCGGTCGTCGGAGTACACCCCGGCGTTGTAGAGCGAGGCGATCCCGGCGGCCGTGAGCGCGAACGAGGAGCGCGTGTCCTCCTGCTTCTGGTACTTGAACGAGCCGCGCAGCAGGAAGTAGTAGTCGTCGCGCATCATGAAGAAGTCGTACTCGTCGCTCGCGACGTACGAGCCGCGCACGTAGTTCACGGCGCGGTCGATGGTGGTGCGGGGCACCTTGATGCCGATGTTGCGCGCCGCACGCAGGGCCATGAGCTGGCAGACGGTGATCGACATGTCCGACTCGACGGCGAACGGCTCGTAGCGCCACGAGCCGTACTGGTTCTGCGACTTGACGATCAAGTCCACGGCGCGCTGCAGCTTGCCGCGCACGTCGGCGCGCTGGCACATCCCCGCCACCTCCGCCAGGTAGAGCGTGGCGAAGGCGTGGCTGTACATGCGCGTGCCGTTCCGGGCGATGAAGCCGGAGGTCTCGTCCACGCACCCGGTGATGAACTCGGTGGCGCGCTCGAGGTTGTCGCCGTAGGCGCCGCGTCCCGGCAGGTGGCCGCCCGCCAGGAAGGCGATGCCCGCGAGCGCGGTGACGCCCACGTGCGGCTTGTCCGCGCTCTCGATCTTGTAGTCCTTGTTGAGCTTGAAGCCGATGGCGGCGTTCCACGAGCCGTCCGCGTTCTGGCGGCCGGCCAGCCAGCGCAGGCCGCGCTCGACCGCGCGCAGCGTCTCCAGGTCCGCGGTCGCGGCGCCGCCCGGACCGTTGTCCGCGGCCGCGTCGCCCGCGCGGGCGAAGCCGGCCAGCGCCGCCAGCAGCAGAAAGGCGCCCAGCGCCGCCGCGATGCAGCGCGCGTTCATCGCGCTCCCTCCGTGACGGAGAAGACGTGCAGGCGATCGTCCTTGAGCAGCACCAGCGCGCGCGGCGTGACCAGCACGTTCGACACGTAGGCGTCACGCTCGGACGGCACGCGCGCGAGATGAGCCGCGCCGCCCTGCGGGTCGAGCGTGAAGACGTACGTCTTGTTGCTGAACGCGGCCACGGTCGGCTTGACGTCGATCTTGCCGGCGAGCGCGCCCGCGACCGTCTCGAACACGGCGAACTCGGCTTTCTCCTGCGGCAAGCCCGCCAGCACCACCGGCCGGCGCGCGCCGCTCTCCAGGTCGACGACGAGAAGCTGCTGGGTCGTGGGCCGTCCCCGCGCCGCCCGTCCCGGCTCGAGCATCACCAGGTGGCCGCCGAAGACCAGCGGCCCGTCCTCGAAGGTGGTGAGCTGCGCCAGGCCGCTGATCTCGCGGCGCAAGGCGCCCGAGCGCGGCTCGAGCACGCGGATGGTGTGCACGCCCGTGGCGGCCCGGGAATCGCTGCTGCCGCTGCCCTCGAGCAGCAGCAGCGCGTCGCCGGCGGCGTGCAGCCACCTGACGTTGAACTTGAACGGCAGGTCCGGCAGGGACCAGAGCTCGCGCCCGTCCTGCAGATCGAAGGCCAGCAGGCGCGCGCGGCGCTCGGCCGGCGCCAGGCCGAAGGCGAGCAGCAGGTCGAAGCGTTCGAACACGAGGGCGCGCGTGGAGCGGCAGATGGCCAGCAGCGACAGGGCGTAGCGCGTGGCCCCGGTCAAGGCATCGAGCGCCTCGAGCGTGCCGTCGGAGCGCAGGACCAGGACCAGCCCGCCGCCGCTCAGCAGGTCGGCCGTGCGGTCCGCGAAGTCGCGCCGCCAGAAGAAGCCGCCGGAGGCGGGCTCGATGGCGGCCACGCTGAAGCCCCCGTCGGGCCGGTCCCAGCGCGTGGTGTACAGGCCCGGGCCCGGCTCCTCGAGCAGGGGCCGCGTCGGGAGGGTGGGCAGGTCGCGCTCGAACAACAGCGCGCCGCTGGCTGGATCGAAGCCGCGCAGCGTGCTCCTCTGCCGCACGATCAGGCGGCCGCCGACCAGGGTCGCCGCCGGGTCGGTCGCGCCATAGTAGTCGTCCACGGGCGCGCGCCAGACCTCGCGCAGCTCCGCCAGGTCGATCAGGCGCAGCCACGCCTCGTCGGGTTCGGCGCCCGCGCCGGGCTCGAACAGCAGCACGGCGTCCGGATGCGCCGGCAGCACGCCGCCGGCGATCGGCACGAGCTTGGTGTAACGGTCCGGCCGCAGGGCGAACTCGCGCGGTTCGAGGGCCGGCAGGCCGACGAGCCGGGCCGCCGTCGCGGGAGGCGCATCCGCGGAGCGGAGCCGCTCGAGCGCGCGCGCCGCCACTGTGGCGTAGGACTCGCCCTCGCCGCCGAGCACCGCGACCTCGCCGCCGCACTGGCGCAGGCGTTCGAACAGCGCCCGCGCCAGCGCGCCGTCGCCCGCCGTCTCGGCCGCCAGAGCGACGACGTGGAGAACCGCCGCGCGCTGCGGCGGGTCCAGCTCCTGCCCGAGGAGCGGCGCCGCCGTGTGGAAGACGCCCGCCGCGTCGCCGGCCTCGAGCCGCAGGCGAGCCAGATCGAGGCGCTGGCGCAGCGCGCTCTCCGAGTTCGGATAGAGCTCGAGCAGCGCGGCCAGCGCCGAGCAGTCGCGCGCCGCCAGCGCGGCCGCGTGCATGTCGCGCGCCCGCTGCTCGAAAGCGGCGTACACCTGGCGGCCGTGCGCCGCGATCGCCGCGGCGATCTGCTCCTGCGCCCAGCGGCCGGCCGTTCCGTCCTGGAACGGCTCGTCCCGGTAGCGCAGGATCAGCTCCTGCCAGGCCGCGACCGCGTCCTCCGGCCGGTTGCGCGCCAGCGCCACGAAGGCGCGCCGCTCCAGGGTGAACACCCCGGCCTGCACCACTGCAGGACGCTGGTAGGAAGTGAACGGGTACTCGACGGCGGCGCAGCGCTCATCGATCCAGTCCAGCGTGGCGACATAGCCGTCCAGGTCGCGCGCCTGCTCGTAGAGCGCGAGGAGCACCTCCGCCGTGGTGAGGAACTCGCGTGGATCGGCCGCATGGCGCGCCTCCTCGGTGCGGTGGTGCAAGGTCGCCGCGAGGTCGCCGGAGGCGGCCGTCTCATCGGCCAGGCGGCGGTGCGCGCGGCACAGCCCGTCCCGCACCCGGCGCCGGCCGTCCTCGTCGATGTCCGGCCGCGCCAGCGCCTGCTCGAAGACCGTTACGGCCGCCGCGCACTCGCCGGCCAGGAACTCGAGGTCGCCGAGCAGGATGAGGTCTTCCCGGGAGGGGCTGCCTGCCGCGACCCGGCGCCGCGCCGCGGCGGCGAGCGCGCCGGCGTCGAAGAACACCGACAGCGCCTCCTGTCCGATCGTGACCAGGAAGTCGGAACAGAGCAGCAGGTTCCCGCCCTGGTCGTGCGGCCAGGCGACCTCGCTGGCCGGCTCGTTGACCTGGAACGGGCTTGCCGACCAGCGCAAGGCCAGCAGCCGGTCGTTCAGCGGCTGGTAGACCACGCCCGGCCCCAGGCAGCCGCGGCCGGCGGGATAGAGGTTCCTGCCGTAGAGGCGGCCTCCCAGGCGCGCGCCGGTCCTGAGGTCGTGGAAGCCGATGCCGGTCTCGCCGGCGAGCACGACCACGCCATTCTCGGCGCCGAGCAGGAAGCGGTACCGGAAGGAGTTGACTTCCTCGGAATCGAAGCTGCGCGACCAGAGCGGCTTGCCGGTGGCGAGGTCCACAGCATGGAAGCCCCGCGAGTCGTGGGGAGTGCACAGCGCCACGCCGTCCGCGAGGAGCGGCGCGTCGTTGTTCGAGATGGTGGCGCGCTCGCGCACCACAGTGTAGTGCTGCGCCCCGCGAATCGGGATCGAGTCATAGCGCGTCACCCAGCGGATGTCGCCGGAGAGCGTGTCCAGGCAGGCGACCAGGCCGAGGTTGGTACACACCACCACCGAGCCGTCCTGCTCCGCGGGCGGCTGCGTGGTCGGCTCCTTGAAAGTCTTGTTGAACATCGTCAGCTCTTGCTGGCCGACGACGAGCGGCGTCTTCCACAAGAGCGAGCCGTCCTTGAGCGACAGGCACACCACGTGGAAGTTGATCGCGCCCTCCAGGACGTAACCGGCGGCGATGACGCGCTCGCCGACGACGATGGGCGGCGCGTTGATCGACAAGCGATTGATGAAGGCGTGCGCCGGCAGCTCCGAGCGGCGCTGGCGCCAGAGCAGCTTCCCGCTGTCCAGGTCGATGGCGTGCAGGCTGCGCTCCGGAATGGGCGGCGTGATCTCGGTGGAGTCGTAGGTGATGCGCGGAGCGCGCGGGCGCGCCTCGAGCAGCGGCGCCAGCACCGTGCGGCCCGCGATGGTCGGCATGAGCGCGAGCTTGCGCGCCAGGGAGCCGAGGGGCCCGTAGGTGCCGCGGTCCGGCACGTAGTCAGCAAGCAGGTAGTAGTCGCGGTCGCCGCGCGCCTGAGCCAGCGGGCCGGCGAAGACCCAGCGCGGCTCCTTGGAGAACGGCGTGAAGGCGCGCACGGCGAGGCCGTCGCAGACCACGAGCGCGCCGCCGGCGACGGCCGCGTGAAAGGGCAGCTCCTCGTACCCGGGAGGCGCCGGCGTGGCGTAGGGATTGGCGCTCGGCTCCGAGAAGGCCGGCGCCCACCAGCTCCGGCCGGCGCGCGGCAGCGTCACGTTCGCGGGCACGAGGCCGGCATGGGCGGCCGTTCCACCGAACACCGGCCACTCGCGGCGCCTGCTGTCCGGGTCTGGCTCGAGCGCCCGGAACGTCTCGAGCACGTCGCGCGGCTCGCCCGCGACCGTGCTCTTCCTGCCCGCCACGGGCGCCAGGAGCTCCAGGCCGCGCGCCCCTTCCCCCTGCAGGGCGAGCGCCGCCGCCGCGCGCAGCGCGATGCCGGCTCGCTCCTCGGCCGGCAGATCGCCGAGAAGCAGCAGCCGCCGGTAGCAGCGCTCGGCCTGGGCCTGCTCGCCCCGCTCCCAGGCTCGGTCGCCGAGCATGCGCAGGGCCTTTGACCCCTGCGGCGTGAGCACCCACTGCTGGGCGAGCAGGTGCAGCAGAGCCTCGTCGCCCTTGCTCGCGGCCTCCGCGAAGCGCGGTTCTACCCGGAGCGACGCCCAGGCCGCGTACTCCTCCCTGCCCTCGGGCGGGAAGGAGGCCAGCAGCCAGCGGGCGTACTCGCCGGCGCCGACCCAGCGCGGCGGGTGCTCCGCGACCTGGAGGACGTGGCTGGGGAACAGGTTGATGACCTCCTGGAGGAGCTCCGCCGCGCGCCGGAAGCCGCCGAGGCGCATCAGCTCCTCGGCGTCCCGGATACGGTGGCGCACCTCGGCGGACACGGGCAGCGCGAAGGTCGCCACCTCCGTGGCGTCCGGGTCATGGACGTAGCCCTCTTCCACGATCTCGTTCCAGCCGGCGAACGCGTCCTCCTGAGCGTGGGCCAGCCTGCCGCTCGCGGCGGCGGAGACCAGCGTCCCCAGGACAAGGGACAGCGCACGGACCCGATGCGACGGCGGAGATGGCAGGCCAGGGGCGGTCCGGATCACCGGCTTCCCCCCGCGCCGCGACGATCCTCCCCCATCGGACCCATCCGCCGGGGACTGCGACCTGGCTTCATCGCATCGAGACGATCGCATCCTCGCTCCAGCCTTGAGCTTCTGGACTTCCTGCCGGCGTGCACCAGACCACACTCGTCGGCGAATCCGCGCCGGAACTCATCTATGAGTAGCCACATGCGCCGCGCGTATCCCGTATCGAACCGGAAACTCCTGTAGCTGCGAGGATTCCACACGCAGCCGGGCGTGACCTCAACGTCCACGCACGGCGATCCGCCGCGGTAGCGACGCAACTCATCTTATACGCCTCAGCAAGAGAGCGTTTGCGTCGCTGTGATGTGACAGCACGTCTTCCGGAGCAAAGAGGCCCGGTGTCCTTCAGCACCAGGCCGAGTCAGCGATCCGGCGATTTTTCCCCAAAGGCAAAAATAGTCATGACTTTTTTTGCCTATAGAAGAAAATGGTCGCATGGAAATCGGAAGGTATCTCGAGAAACCGATCTGGACCGACCTCTCAGAGAGAATCGTCCTCCTGGCCGGGCCGAGGCAGGTGGGGAAGACCACCTTGGCGAAGCGGCTGCTCGCGCGGGCCGATTCGGCCGCCTACTTCAACTGGGATCGAGCGGCGGACCGACGGGCGCTGCTGAAGGGGGAGTGGCCTCCGGGGGAAGCCCATATCGTTCTGGATGAGCTCCACAAGTACCGGCCCTGGAAGCGCTGGATCAAGGGTGAGTTCGACACACACGGCCGGCGACTGAAGTTCCTCGTCACCGGCTGCGCCCGATTGGACGTCGATCGCAAGGGCGGCGATTCGCTTCAGGGAAGGTACCACCACTACAGACTGCATCCCCTGTCATGCGCCGAGGTCGAAGGGTCGTCGGGGAAGTACCCGTTCGAGATCGGAGAGGCCCTGCCGCTCGCCTCCTCGGCGAGCGCGGAGACACTGGCGGCCTTCCTCCGGTTCGGGGGCCTTCCGGAGCCTTTCCTCGCCGGTTCGGATCGAACGCATCGGCGTTGGCGCAAGGAACGGTTGGAGCGCTTCTTCCGTGAGGACGTGCGAGATCTCGAGACGATCCAGGACCTGTCGGGGATGCAGCTCCTGGCCGACCTGATCGAGGAGCGCGTGGCTTCGCTGCTCTCCGTCAACGCTCTGAGGGAAGACCTGCAGGTCAGTCACAAGACGGTGACGCGCTGGCTCGAGGTCTTCGATCGGCTGTACCACGCGTTTCGCATCAGACCGTACGCCGCCACGGGCGTTCGGGCGCTCCAGAAGATGACGAAGATCTACCTGTGGGACAGCTCCTCGGCGAAGGGGGAAGGGGCCCGGTACGAGAACCTCGTCGCCCTGCACCTCTTGAAGCTGTGCCACTTCCTGGAGGACACGGAGGGGCACCGCGCCGAGTTGCAGTATCTACGCGACAAGGATGGGCGGGAAGTGGACTTCCTCGTGACCGTGGACGGCCGGCCATGGTTCGCCGTCGAGGCGAAGCTCAACGAGACGCGAATCGATCGGGCGCTTCACTACTTCCGGGAGCGGCTGAACATCCGCCACTGCTACCAGGTCGTGCGCGACGCCAAGCGGGATTTCGAACAGAACGGGATCCGCTGTGTTCCGGCAACCCGATTCCTGGGATCACTGGTCTAGGTCGTGAGCCCGGCGAGGCCCGCCGGAATGCCGGATGGATGGCGAACGGGCTGCTGGCCCGACCGTTCCCCGCGTTGATCGCGGCCCACCATCGCGGTCAAGTGGCGCGCGCGCCGGCCTTCCTCGGCGCCGTCGCCGTCGTCACGCCGTGCCGGAAGTCCCCTTGTCTCAGCACATCTCCCCCGGCCTCGCAAGCAACGCCCCCGGCATGCGACCGGCCTCGTCGGGCGCACTACACCCTGCACGCCCCCCCCCCGCTCCAACCGACCAACCGCGCCGCTACCGCACCGCACGACGTCAGAGATCCCCTCGACGCACAGCCCCACAACCTCCCTGCGCCCGCCCCACCTACCGCCAGCCCGCGCCCCGACACCCGGCCAAGCAGCTTCCCGCACGCTCCCAGGACACGCGCCGGTTCACACGGCTCCACAACCCACAAGCACGTCGCCACGGCTCCCACTTCGTTCCCCTGCAGACGCCTCAGCGCCTCTCGTCCCGCCCTCACGCCCTCCATACTTCGCCGCTCGCGAGAATCGCCAGGGGTCTGCTCGCGAGAAGTGGACCAGAGCA
>DYIW01000193.1:9955-11686 GCA_020723465.1 Phycisphaera mikurensis | reverse complement strand
TAGGCGGTCGCGGGCCGGAGCCCGCTCCCGCCCCGGAATGAATGCATCGCGTGCGCGACGAACGCACAGCATGCGGCACTCCCGGCCGGCGCGCGCCAGGAAGGTGCGCAGGCCGCGCGGGCGCGTCAAGAGGCGGCGATCAGGGGATCGAGCGCGCGCAAGAGCAGCGGCGTCAAGAGCGCGGTGGCGATGCCGTTCAGGCAGAGAGCCAGGCTGCTCATCGCCTCCTCGAGCCTGCCCTCCTCGGCGGCGCGCGCCGTGCCGATGCCGTGCGCGGCCGCGCCCAAGGCCAGGCCGAAGGCCAGACGGCTCCGGACGCCGGCCAGGCGCAGGAACCAGGGGCCGATCACCGCGCCGAGCACGCCGGTGGCGATGACGATGGCGGCGGTCAAGGCCTCGATGCCGCCCAGTTCCGCGGCGATGCAGATGGCGATGGGCGTGGTCGCGGACTTCGGCGCGAGCGACACGACCACGGCGCGCGAGGCGCCCAGGAGCGCGGCGATGCCCGCGGCCGAGAGCACGCCCGCGGCGCCGCCGGCGAGGATGGCGGCGGCGATGGCGCGCACGTTCCGCCGCACGTCGCCGAGGCGCTCGTAGAGCGGCACGGCCAGCGCCACCACGGCCGGGCCGAGGAAAAAGCTGATGACGCGGCCGCCGGCGTTGTAGGTCTCGTAGTCGCTGCCCGTGGCGAGCAGGAAGAGGATGAGCGCGACGATCGAGAGCAGCACGTTGTTGAGCCAGGCGCGGCGCCAGCGCGCGTAGGCGCGCGTGGCGAGCAGGTAGACGCCGAGCGTGAGGGCGACGCTGAAGGCCGGCGACTCGAACGGATCGTTCATGACGGGCTGCTACCCACCGCGCCGCTCCAGGACTTGCGCCACGCGGCCGGTCACGGCGAGCACAATGAAGGTGCTGAGCAGGGTGGCGCCGGCGATGGCCAGGAACTCGTCCCGCAGCAGGTCGAAGTAGAGGATCAGGCCCACGCCCGGCGGCACGAAGAACAGGCCGAGGTTCTTCGTGAGCAGGTCCGCGCAGGGCTTGACCCACTCGAGGCGCACGGCCTTCAGCGCCAGGGCCAGGGTCAAGAGGATCATGCCGAGGACGTTCCCGGGCACGGGCAGGCCGAGCAGGCGCGCGATCGCGTCGCCCAGGAAGAAGAAGAGGAAGATGACGAAGAGGCCGGCGACCATGCGCGCTCCCGCTGCTGTCTCGAGCCGCGTCGAAGGAAGCAGCATGATGCCGCAAGGCGGCGCGGAACTCCATCGCCGCCACGGCTCCGGTCAGGTCGGGAAGAGCGTGCCCTGGGCCGGACCGGGCCGGCGAAAGTGCGCGGAGGACAGCTCGATCCCCTCGTCGCCGCGGAAGCCGGCCTTGTGGCGCGCGAGCTTGAAGAGTGCCTCGATCTCCTCGGCGAAGATCCCCTCGCCGCGCATCCTGCTGCCGAAGCGCGCATCGGTCAGGCGGCCGCCGCGCATCCTGCGGATGCGGTGCAGCACCTTGTCCTTCTGCTCGGGCAGGTGCTCCTCGAGCCAGGTCTCGAACAGGTCCGCCACGCCGAAGGGCAGGCGCACCACCTGGTAGGCCGCGGAGCGCGCGCCCGCGGCGTGGGCGGCCGCGAGGAGGTCCGGCAGCTCGTGGTCGTTCAGGCCCGGGATCACGGGCGCGGCCATGACCGTGACCGGCACGCCCGCGCCGGCGAGCGCCCCGATCATCTCGAGCCGCTTCTCCGGCCGC
>DYIW01000193.1:0-9945 GCA_020723465.1 Phycisphaera mikurensis | reverse complement strand
GGTGAGCGACACGCCGGCGCGCGCCGCGCCAAGCGCCGCGAGCCCGGCGAGCAGGTCCAGGTCGCGCGTCACGACCGCGCCCTTGGTGCACACCTCCACGGGATTCCGGAACTCGGCCAGCACCTCGAGGCAGCGGCGCGTCAGCCCGAGCGCGCGCTCGATCGGCTGGTAGCAGTCGGTCACGCCGCTCAGGTTGACCGGCTCGGGCCGCCAGCTCTCCTTCAGCAGCTCGCGGCGCAGGAGCTCGGGAGCGTCCTCCTTCACCATGATCTGCGACTCGAAGTCGAGCCCGGCCGAGAAGCCGAGGTACTCGTGGTAGGGCCGCGCGTAGCAGTAGATGCAGCCGTGCTCGCAGCCGCGGTAGGGGTTGACGCTCACCGCGTAGGGCAGGTCCGGGCTGTCGTTCCAGCTCAGGATGGAGCGCGAGACATCGCGGAAGAAGCGCGTGCGCGGCAGCGGCGCCTCCGCGTCGAGCGCGTCCTCTTCCGGGACGTACTCGATCTCGTCGAACCGGCACTTCGGGTTCTCGCCGGTGCCGCGGCCGGGGATCGCCGCATCGCCGCCCCGCATGAGGGACCTCCTCGTGGCTCCGCCGCACATTCTACCTCGTTCGTGTTTTGTTCGCAACGGGCCAGGGCTTCTCCCGGGCGCGACGCGCGCGCGCCTCCTGGCGCCGCGCCGCCCCAACGCGTACGCTCGGGGACGTCCTTCCCGAAGCGAGAAGACCGATGCCGGACTTGCCTCAGGACACCGTCGCCGTCCTGGCCGCGGCCGCGTCCGGGGACTTGGCCGCGAAGAACCGGCTGTTCGAGATCGTTTATCGCGAGCTGCACTCCCTGGCCCGCCGCGCCATGCGTGGAGAACCAGCGCAGTGTCTCCTCCAGACCACCGCCCTCGTCCACGAGACCTACCTCCGCCTCGTCCCGGCGGAGGACGCGCGCTGGGAGGGCCGCGAGCACTTCTTCCGCGCCGCGGCGCGCGCCATGCGCGGCATCCTGGTCGACGAAGCGCGCGCGCGGCGGGCGGGAAAGCGCGGTCAGGGGAGGGTGAATGTCTCCCTGCAGACGTGCGGCGAGCCTCCTGAGGCGGCGGCCTCCCTCGCCCTGGAGGACCTGGAGGCCCTGGATCGGGCGCTGGACAAGCTCAAGGGCGAAGGCGGCGGCGACCGCATGGCCACGGTCGTGGAGCTGATGTTCTTCGCCGGCATGACCCAGGAGCAGGTCGCGGAGGTGCTCAGCGTCTCCAAGGGAACCGTGCGCCGGGACTGGGACTTCGCCAAGGCCTGGCTGCGGCGCGAGATGACCGGCGGCGCTGCAAGCGCCTGACCCGCCCTTGGCGCGGCGCTCGCGCCAACGGCGGGTCCGACGGTGCGTGAGGAAGGCGTCACTCCACGATGATCGAGTACGGGTTCGTCAGGTGGTTGCCGACCATGCACTGCAGGACGAGGCGGTACGGGCCGAGCGTCGCGGGGAGCGCCAGAGGGACCCCGTAGAGCCCCTGGGGCGTGGTCGTTCCCAGGTGGCACGGGCCGAAGGACGGCGGCGCGAGCCACCAGTAGCCGAAGGGCGTGAGTCTGGCAAAGGGCAGCGTGGAGAAGCTGCTGTACATGCTGACCACGCTGCCCGGGGGACCCGTCACCCGGATCTGGATCGCGCCGCTCGGGACGGTGTCTCCCGTCACGTACAGGTGCCAGTAAAACTGGTCGGCGCCCACGTCGACGATGCCCACGCCGGTGCGCGGGTCGTCCTCGAAGTCCTGGAGCGGCATGCCCGCCGCGTAAGTGTTGCCGGCGTACCTGCACGGCGAGATGTCGGCGATGTGCAGGTCCTCGTTCATCCGATCCACGAACCGCGGGTCGAAGGGGAAGTTGCCCGCGCCGCCGCCCGTCCAGTCCGGCACGCAACAGTAGTTGACACTGGCGCTGCTCGACGTGTCCTCGTAGATGCTGGCCCAGCCCTGGTTGAAGAAGACGATGCTGTTGGTGATCGTCGGGAAGGAGTTGGACAGGCAGTCGATCGCGCCGTGCTGAGTGGTCACGTTGTCGGTGATGGTGTTGTTCACGATATTCGGCGTCGACTCGGCGCAGTAGATGGCGCTGCCGCCGTAGTAGGCCTTGTTGTGCGTGATGAAGTTGTTGGCAATCAGGGGCGCCGACTTGTCGATCATGTAGATCCCCGGGCCGGTGAGGTTCTGGCTCCGGGTGATGAAGTTGCTGAGGAGCGTGGGCGACGCGTGCTTGATGTAAACGGCGCTGCCAGAGTAGAAGACGCTGCTCTTGGTGATCGTGAAGCCCTCCAGCACCGACGTGTCGTTGTTCTGGAAGGTGATGATGTCCGCGCTCGCGCCCTTGGTCAGCACTGTCTCGGCGGGAGAAGTGTCGTGGGTCCAATAGTAGCCGTCCACGTCGCTGCGCACGGTGATGGCCCGGTTGGAGAAGACGATCGAGGGCTCGACGTAGGTTCCGGGCCGGACCAGGATCACGTCGCCGTCGGCCGCGGTGTCGATCGCGTTCTGCAGGGTGAGGAACTGGTCGGGGTAGATCCAGTAGGCGGAGAAGGCTGCGGCCTGGAACGCCAGCAGCAGGAAGAGCGAAATCAGGATTCTCATGGCTGTCCTCCGTGGAAGAAGCTCCGCGTCGATGCGGAACCGGGTTTCCTCCGCCAGCCAAGGCGAGAAAACGCCAGTGCGGTGCTAGCGGATTCCCGCTTTTCCCGGGCGCAGATCGGCCGCCGCGCGCACGCCGAACGAGTCGAACCGCCCGCTGCCGTCGTTCATGAAGCGCGCCGCGCACCTGCTGCTCGCGGCGTTGCAGTCCCACGAGCCTCCCCGGAAGACGCGCAGGAACGAACCCTTCGTGTCCCAGGCCGAGCCGTCGCTCGGCGCTCCCTCGTAGGAGGTCTGGTCCGTGGAGTCCTGGCACCATTCGGAGAGGTTGCCGTTCATGTCGTGCAGCCCGAAGGGGTTGGGTCGGAAGGACCCGACCGGCGCGTGGGTGACGTAGCCGTCATCGAGCCACTCCTCGAACCGCAGCTCCAGTCCCCCGCCGTAGCGCATGAGGAAGCGGTCGGCGAGGTTGGCCGTTCCCCCGAGGCTCTCCTTCTCGTTGCCGCTCCACCACACCGTGGACGTTCCCGCGCGGACCGCGTATTCCCACTCGGCCTCGGTGGCCAGGCGCAGCCCCAGGTTGCGGAGCACCTGCGCCGCCTCGTCCCAGGTCACCTGCTCGACGGGATTCCGCAGGGTCACCTTCTTGCCGCCGTACTCATCGCCCGGCCGGTACGCGCTCGGGTTGTGTCCGGTGAAGCGCAGCCACTGGCCCTGGGTCATTTCGCACTTGGACAACAGGAAGGGACGAACCGTCACGGCGTGGACCGGTCCCTCGATGGGGCGCGCCTCCGGGTCCGCATGCGGCGAGCCCGCGGCCGCGGCCTCGCCCGGCGGCCTGGCCCCCATGGCGAACGTCCCTCCCGGCAGCAGGACGAACACCAGGCCGGTGTCCTCGGTGAGGAGGAGACTCCCGCCGGCGCCCCTCTCCGGCACCGCTCCCGTCTGAATGTGGGCGAACTCCCACAGCCCCGAGCACGGATCCGGGCCGAGCGGCACCAGGCCGAGCTGGGGAGCGAGCGCGAGGCCGTCGTAGCGCGGGCAGACGCCGCGGTCCGCGATCGCGGCGACGGCGGCCTCCCAGCGCGCCGCGTGTTCTGCAATGCTGCGCTCATGCACGGTGCGCGCGAAGGACAGGCGCTCCTCCACGCGCCGCAGCGTGCCCGACTCGCCGCCGGAGAGCTGCCGCAGGCCGTTCACCAGCTCCACGAGGATCCCGTGCCGCCATTCGAGCTCGAGGTCAGGGAAAGCCGGCGCGCCGTCCGCGGAGAGGGAAGCCGGCGCGCGCAGGGCGTCCAGGGATTGCTGGTGGATCTCCAGGCGCTCGACCAGCCGGCGCGCCCGCACGAGCCAGTCCTCCAGCTTCGGGATCATCTCCGGCGCGGCGGGCCAGAGCCGCTCTGCCTCCGCCTCGAGGTCGGAGAGCCGCTTGACGTCGGAGAGGCGGCGGATCTCCTCGTAGCGGGCCTGCATGCGCGGATAGGACCACAGCAGCACGTACCCGAGGAAGCAGAGAACCGGCAGGACCGCGGCGACCACGGCGGCCGCGACCACGGGCCGCCTCTTGATCCGGCGCCAGGCGCGCGTCAGGGCGCCGGCTGGCCGGGCGAGAATCGGCTCGCCGCGGGCCACGCGGCCCAGGTCCTCGGCGAAGAGCGCCGCGCTCTGGTAGCGCCGCGCGGGCTCCTTCTCCATGGCCGTGAGGATGACGGTCTCGAGGTCGCGCGAGAGGGACGGATTGAGGCGACGCGGCGCCACGGGCTCCTGGTCCAGGATCTGGCGGAACACCTGCTCCGTGGTCTCGCCCTCGAAGGGAACGCGCCCGCACACCGCCTGGTACAAGGTGACCCCGAGCGAATACACGTCGGTGCGGGCGTCGATGGCGCGCTTCGTGCCGCGCAGTTGTTCCGGAGAAGCGTAGTGAGGCGTGCCGCGGAACTCGCCGGAGAGCGTCATGGATGCGAGATGCAGGTGGCGCGCCACGCCGAAGTCCATGACTTTGGCCCGCTCTCGGGATTCCACGCGGATGTTCGAGGGCTTGATGTCGCGATGGATGACGCCCGCGGAGTGCGCCACGTGCAGGGCGTTGGCCACGTCGCTGGCCCAACGAAGCAGCGACGCCAGGGGGACCTTCTCGCCGCCGCCGGCGGCCTCGCGCAGGATCTCGTCCAGGTCCTGGCCGGGCACCAGCTCCATGGCGAAGTAGCACGTGCCACCCTCCTCGCCGCCGCTGTACACGGTCACGATGTTCGGGTGGCGCAGGCCCGCGACGGCCTCCATCTCGCGCCAGAACCGCGCGCGCGCCTCGGGAGACCCGGCCAGCTCCGGACGGATGATCTTCAGGGCCACCTCGCGGCCGATGGGCTCCTGGCGCGCGAGGTACACCGCGCCCATGCCGCCGGCCCCGATGCGCCGCAGCAGCCGGTACTCCCCGAGGCGCTCGAACGGCAGGCCCGGCTCCGCCTGCGCCGCGGGCAGCGGATTCCCGGGGGATGCGGCCGGCTCCGCGCGGGGGGCCCACGCCGGCCGCGCGAAGAAGGCGCTCGCCTCGGCGCGAGCGCCGAGCAGCTCTTGCACCTGTTCGAAAAGAGCGGGATCATCCCGGCAGGCGTCGGCGAGAAAGGCCTGGCGACTCGCCTCGTCCCGCTCGAGGGCGGCGTGGTACAAGTCCTTCAGTCTCTCCAGACGTTCCTGCGGCATGATTCTCCCTGCGCACAGCCTACCAGGCCGCGACGGGAGTTGCCGTGCTCTCATGGCTGGCGCCGCGGCCGCCAAGGCGGTTTGATCTCGGCCCGGGAGCCGGCACGCGGCCGGTTGGCATGAAACGACCGATTCTCCTGCTTGCCCTGCTGTGCCAGGCGGCGTTCTCGGCCGCGTACCTCCTCCGCACACCTGTCTTCGAGGCGCCGGACGAGGCGCACCACTACCACTACGCCCAGCAGCTCGCGAGCGGCCGCTTTCCGGTGCTGCGCGGCACGTCGACCGCGCTCGGGCGCCCCATCGTCGACGAGAACGGACAGGCGCACCACCCGCCGCTCTACTACGCGCTGGTCGCGGCCGTGGTCGCCGCGGCTCGCGGGCAGGACACGATCAGCGCCTTCCAGGCGAACCCGGCCTGGCAGCCGGACGGCAGCGGCAGCGCGCTGGTGCACCTCCACGGCTTCGACGAGGCGCGCGGCTCGCGCGAGGTCTGGACCGTGCGCATGATGCGCCTGGTCTCGCTCCTCTGCGGGCTCGTGACCCTCGTCTTGGTCCACCGCCTGGCGCGCGCCGTCTACCCGGAGCGGCCGCTCGTGGCGGACGCCGCCACCCTGCTCCTCTCGTGCCTGCCGCTCTTCTCCTTCATCCACGGCGTGCTCAACAACGACACGCTGACCGCGACGCTCTGCCACGCCACCCTGCTCGCGCTCGCCCTGCAGCTCCGGCGCGGCGAGCCGCTGCTGCGGGACGGCCTGGTGCTCGGCCTGCTGGCGGGCCTCGCGCTCCTGGCCAAGTTCATGGCGTTCCTGCTGCTGCCGCTGCTCTTCGCGACACTGCTGCTCTCTGCCCTGCGCGCGCGCGGGGCAGCGCGCCGCCGAGCGTTCGGCGCGCTCTTGCTGGCGTTCCTGGTCGTGCTGCTCGTCACGGGCTGGTTCTTCCTGCGCAGCGAAAGCCTCTACGGCGACCCCCTGGCCGCGGGAGCTGTAGCGCGCGCCTACGCCGAGAACCTCGTGCCGGAGGCGCAGCGCTGGTCGTGGCTCCTCGAGCACATGCCGGGCGCCGTGTTCCGCTCGCTCGCGGGCCGGCTCGGCTCGCACGCGCTCGCGCCTCCGGCGTGGGCCGTGGGCCTGGGAGCGAGCCTCGTCGTGCTGGCTTGCGCCGGTGGCTAGGCGTGCGGCGCGCGCGCCGCGCGGGCCGCGCCTTCGACCCCCTGCTGCTGCTCGTCTGGGCCGCGGCGCTCCTCGGCGTGCTGCAGGTCTTCGCCTTCAACTGGACCTACGGCCAGCCCCAGGCGCGCTTCCTGTTTCCCGCGATCGGCCCCCTCGCCATCCTCCTCTGCTCGGGCCTGGGGCACCTGGTCCGGCTTCTTCCCCGGCGCGGCGGCCGCGTCCTGGTCGTGGCCGCGACCGTTGCCGCGCCGCTTCTCGGCCTGACCTTCCTCGTCAGCCACGCCCTCCCAGGGCTGCGCTTCGATCCCGCGGCCCAGGGGCCCTACTACTGCGTGCTCAGCGGCGGCGTGGCGCGCACGCCGGCCGCGGCGCAGATCGAGCTCTTCGAGCCTACGGACGGCGCGCGCCTCGCCGAGCCGCCCACCTTCCGCTGGCGCACGGCCGCGCGCGAGGGCCGCCCCACCAGCCTGTACATCCTGGACGAGGATAACCGCGTGCGCCTGGCCCTCCGGGAGTGGCTGGGCGAGAGCGCGGAAGAAGGCACGTGGACCATGCCCCAGGCCGTGTGGGAGTACATGCCGGTCGAGCAGCAGCTCCGCTGGAAGGTGCGGGTGCTGCCGGATCGGAGCCGCTCCGAGGAGGCGGGAGATCAGCCGGAGAGCGGCTGGTTCCGCTTCACGCGCGCGGCCCTGGCCGCAGGCGGCGACGACCGCTGAATCCGCGCTTTCCTGTTGTTCGCCTTTCGTTCGGCTGCTATGTTCTCCTCGCATGACCCTGCCGATCTCGCGCCGCCAGATGGACCTCCTGAACGCCTTCCGCGCCTTCGCGCGCACGCACGGCCGCACGCCGAGCGTGCGCGAGCTGGGGGCGCTCCTCGACCGCTCGGCCTCGACCGTCCACCAGACGCTCTCCGCCCTGGCCAGGAAGAAGCTGCTGGTGAACGCGGGCGGGGCCCACGGCTGGCGCCTGGGCGAAACCGCGCTCGCTCAGGCCGCCGGCAAAGCCGCGGCGCTCGAGTCCCTGACCGAGATGGCGCGCGTGCCGATCCGCGGCGCCATCGCCGCGGGCAGGCCCATCGAGGCCATCGACGATCCGGAGGACGCGCTGCTCCTGCCGCGCGAGCAGGTGCGGGACGGCACCTACGCGCTGCGCGTCCAGGGCGACAGCATGCAGGACGACCACATCCTCGACGGCGACATCGTGCTCGTGGAGCCGCAGCCCAGGGTCGAGGACGGCGAGATCGCCGTGGCCCTGCTCCCCGACGGCACGGCCACCTTGAAGCGCGTCTACCGCGATGCTCGGCGCCGCAAGATCCGCCTGCAGCCGGCCAACAGCGCCATGAAGCCGCTCTTCGTCGACCAGGTCGAGATCCAGGGCAAGGCGGTCGGCGTCTTCCGCAAGCTCGGCTGAGGCGCCGGGCGCTATCGGGACGGCCGCGGCAGCAACGGCGCTACGGGTAGGTCGTCCCGAACACGTTGTCCACGTACCAGTTCGTGCCCGCGGGCACGCTCACGTCCGAGAGATCGAACAGAACGCTGTCCGTGGCCTTGTTCTCCAGGAAGAGGCCGCCCTTGCCGTAGACGAAGAACCCGTACATCGCTGCCTGCGTGCACCGGTTGAGGCGGAAGGTGCAGTACGTTGCCTCCGTGAGAACGCCGAACCCCTCGCCCGCCGCCTTCTTGACCTTGTTCTTGGTCACGGAGCAGTCCGAACCGCCCATCATGATCCCGCCATAGGACATGGACGTGACGGCGTTCGCGTGCACCGCGTTGTAGTCGGAATCCGGGCCGACGCGCACGCCGTTCACGGCCTTGCTCACCCGGTTGTCGGCGAGCGTGTTGCCGAGCGATTTCTCGTCCACGGAGATGCCGACATCGCAGTTCTTGACGATGTTCCCGGCCACCAAGGCGTCCTCGCAGGGACCGCCCACGGCGGATCCGAGCTGGATGCCGTTCTTGGTCGCGTTGGTGATTCGGTTCTCCTCGATCGCCGCCAGGAGCCCGTCCACCTGGATCCCGTGCTGCAGGACGTCCTTCACAGTGTTGTCGCGTACCAGGCAGTGAGAGGAGTCCATGACCTGGATCCCGTTCACGCCGACCTCAATGACCGTGCAGTTCCTGACCTGACATTTCTCCGTCCCCTGCAGCCAGATCCCGTTCTGGTCGAAGTCCCGCACCCGGCAGCCGATGATCCTGCAGTTCGTGGAGTTGAAGACGACGACCCCGTTGTCCGTGCTGTTCTGGACGCGGAGGTGCTGCACCAGGACGTTCGTGCCGAGCAGCACCTCCAGAGCCGGGCCCGCGCCGCCGGCATCGAGGATGACCACGGCGCCCTTCTTCGCCTTGATGGTGAGGTCTTGCTTGCTGTTCACGACCACGTTTTCGACGTACGTCCCCGAGGAGATCTGGATGACGTCGCCGGCCACGGCCGCGTCCACGGCCGCCTGGATGCTGGGGTACGTGCCCGGCACCTTCAAGGTGGCGCCCAGGGCCCAGACCGGCGCACCGGCCAGGATGACCGCGCAGGTGAATCCGCTGATCCGCTTCATGGCGTCCTGCCTCCTCCGATGATGGCACCGGCCTCTCCCGTCGAGGTCGGTCGCTGCGCGGCATCCTACCACCACGGCGGCGTTCGGCGGCGGCGCGCCTCTGGTCGTTGCGGCGGCGGGCGCACCACTGGTCAGCCGCCGCAGGGGCAAGCCGTTCAGAGCCCGGCGAGCTTCTTCAGACGTTCCAGCTCCTTCTCCATTCTCTCGCTCGCCGCCCCCGCGCAGGTGCCACACCAGGAGCGGAACGTGTAGACCTCCCTGGCCTTCACCAGCCACTCGTGGGCCTGCGCGTAGTCCTTCTGGTCCTCGAAGGCGCCGGAGATCTGGATCGCCGCGTTGTGGCGGTAGTTGCGGTTCGTCTCCATCAAGTTCCCTCCCGATTCATCGTCGTCGACCTGGGAAGGGAAGATGATGAGGAGAACCGCGATCGCCTCCTCGGGGAATCCGAGCTGGCGCAGCAGGAGACCCGAGTTGTACGCGGCCCGGCCCCAGTCCAGCGTCTCCTTCAGGTCGCGCGCGACGTGCAGGTAGAGCGCCGCGGCGACGTCCTTTCTATCGGCCGCGTGCTCGGCGTCGGCGACCCGGGAGATCACTCTCGCCCGCGGTTCCGCAGGGCCGTTCTCCGCGAGCAGACGCGCCGCCGCGCGCACCAGGATTCTCGTCATGGTGCTCCCCGGCCAGGTGTTTTCCCAGTCGCTGCCGCTCAGCGCGGCGAGCTGGAGCAGCAGCCTTGCCCTCCCCTCGTCATCCTCGGCTTCGTCGAGGAGGCGCCAGCACAGCTCGAACTGCGCCAGGTAGAACTGTCTCCCGTCTGGCCATGCGCTCAGAGCCGGGACAAGTTCCAGCCGGGCGGCGAAGTCGGCGGGATCCGGGCTCAGAGCCTGAGCAGGAATCCCCCGCGGCCGCGTTGCGAGCGCCGGGGGG
>DYIW01000192.1 GCA_020723465.1 Phycisphaera mikurensis | reverse complement strand
TCGCCGCCGAAGGTGACCCAGCGGCTCCTGCCGGAGAGCTGCACCGAGCTGATCAGCGAGCCGTCCGCGACGTCATACACGAACACGCTGATCTGGATGCGGTCAGGCCTGCCGGACCACTCCGTGGCCCGCTCTTCCCAGTGCTCGATCACCGGCAGGAAGAGGTAGTCCGAATCGAGCCGCCGGGCGCTGGCGAGGGCGAGCTCGTACGGCTCGACCTCCTGGCCAACCACCACGCGGCCGAGCCGGCGCTCAAGCGCGGAGCACAACGTCTTGGCGGTCTGGGTGCCCGAACTGGCGTACTCGGCGGCCTCGTAGGAGCCGTTCGCCGGCAGCGCGACGTAGGCGGATGCCTGGCGCGACAGCTTCGGAACCGGCAGCCCGTCGGGCGAAGAGAGGACGTACCTGTTGGAGCAACCGGCCAGCACGAGACCGGACAGGATCCACGCCACCCTCATGTGAAGAGCCTCCAACCCTGCTCTGAGGGACCAGAGCATAGAACATGGCGACTCGGGGCATCTCGTCAGAAAGTGGAGAAACGGGAAGAAGCGGCGCGCCGGCCGGCGTCGAGGTGATCGACGTGGATATCGGCCACGCCGCCCCGCTCTGGGCCGACTGGGACGGCGACGGGATCACGACTACCAGGAGCGGGCGCGCCGAGCTGTGGAGGAAGGGCGAGCCCTATCGGCCGGCGCATCACACCCGCGGCTGGGTGTGGGTGTACCTGCCTGCGCCGGCCGGCAAGCCCGTGAGCGATCGCGCGGGCGCGCGCCGCGACGCTACTTCTGCCGCGTGTAGTGCATCTCCATGCACATGTACTCTTCCCCGTCCGGACCGGGCTGAAACATCTGCATGGTCCAGTGGTCGGCGTCCACGATCTTCTCCACCGAGCGCATGGGCACGTACTCGCCGGCCATGACGTCCGGCCCCTGGCTGGCGTAGGTGAAGGTCTTCGTGGCGGCGTCATAGTCGCCCTCGGCGAGCATGAGGCCCGTGCCCATGTTGTCGAGCCACACGCCCACGTACTTCTTCTTCAGGTTGTCGTAGCCGCACAGGCCCAGGCCGCGGAACGGCATGCCCATGAACGAGCCCTCGGTGTGGTCCTCGACGTAGCGGCCGTCCAGGATCCACTTCGCCTCGGTCGTGGCGGTGGACTCCATGGGCGCCGGCGCGCCCGGCTCGAACATCTTCACCACCATGGACCACTTGCCGATCTTCTGGTTCAGGACCTCGTGCGCGGGGCCGGGAGTCATGAACTCCTCCCACTTCGCCATCATCGCCGGGTCCATGCCGCCTTCCTGGCCCTCGTCTCCCTGCTGCTGCAGCGCCCACGCGACCGAGCCGGCCAGCGCGGCCACGCAGAACAGGACACAGACGCCCAGGAGAATCGTTCGCTTCATTGCACGCTCCTCGAATCGGTGAAGCGCCCTCGCGGGCGCGGGGGGAAAGATCACATGCCTAGCACCGCGCCGCGGCCGGTCAAGCGGGAAGCCGCCGCCAGCGGGGCTACGCGAACAAGTCGTCCAGCGGGTTCGGCGGCCGCTCGTCCGGGTTCTCGGCCGCCCGCTTCTTGGCCTGCTCGAAGGCGTCCTCGAGCTTGCGCTTCGTCTCTTCCACCGAGCGCACCGCGTCCGCGAAGGTCTCGTCGCCGCTGTCCTCGCGCTTCTTCAGCTTGTCCATGGCCTCCTGGAACTTCTTGGGATCGACCTTCTCCTTCTTCTTGCGGCTCTCCTTCTTCTTGCCGTGGCGCAGCACTTCCCCGGTCTCCAGGTCGATGATGATCCACCCCTGGCAGCCTGGACAGGTGATCTCGAACTCGCGCAGCATGGCGGCGCTCCTCGCTCGCGGGAATGCTACTGCGCGCGTCGTGGCCAAGACAAGGGCGCTCTGGTAGGACGGTGGCATGGCGCCCGATCCCGCTCCCGCGTTCGCCTGCGACGCGATGATGAAGGGCCTGGCGCGCTGGCTGCGCGCCTGCGGCTACGACGCGACTTGGGTCTACGGCATCGACGACGACGTGCTGCTCGAGTCCGCCGCGCGCGAGCGCCGCATCGTGCTGACCGCGGACGCAGGCATCATGGCGCGGCGCGCGGTGAAGCAGGGCCGGCCGCGCGCCCTGTACGTGCCGAACGAGCTGCCGCCGCGCGAGCAGGCGCGCCGCGCGCTGGCGGAACTGCACCTGCTGCTGCGCCCGGCGCGCTGCATGGGCTGCGGCGGCGAGCTCGCGGCCGTGGACAAGGAGAGCGTACGCGCCGAGGCGCCGCCGCGCACCTTCGCCCTGGTCGACAGCTTCCAGCGCTGCCAGCGCTGCGGGCGCCTGCTCTGGCGCGGCACGCACTGGCAGCGGATCGAGGCCCTGCGCCGCGGGCTGGCCGCGGCCGGACCCGAGTTGGACCTTGCCCCGTGAACCGCGGCCGGCCCGCGCCAAAAGGCGAACCGCAGCGTATGCTGCACCGTTGACGAGGTGATGATGAACGCCGCCCGCCGCACCTGGTCGTTCAGGCCATCGCGCACGCGCCTGGTGATCTGGGGGATCTGCCTGATCGTGGTCGCGGTGCTCGCGACCCGCAAGTCGGAGTTCCTCACGCCGTGGCAGCACTCCTCGGGAGATCAGACCGCGGCGAGCGACGGCGATGCGGGCGGCGCGGCCGCGGCCGGCGGCGAGACGCGGCCCAGCGGCGCGCCGGCGCTGCGCTTCGGCGTGCTGGCTCGCACCGCGCACCTCGTCGCCCTCTCCGGCCTGGAGATGAACCTCTACGCCGGGGCCATGCAGGACGTGATCGAGGGCGGCCGGATCGAGGCCACCGTCTTCGCTCGCTCCTCCGAGCTGGCGCGCGCCCTGCTCGAGGGCGGCATCGACGTCGCCACCCTGCCCATCCGCGACGCCGTGGCCCTCTACCTCGAGCACGGCGCGGCCGCGCCGCGCATCGTGGCCGGCGCCGCGCTCGGCGACGAGCGCTACGTCCTGCCCGCGGGCGTGGAGAAGACGGCCTTCGCCAACCTCGCTCCCGCTCGCGTGGGACTGATCGAGCCACCGGCGCTGGAGCTGCGCGCGGCGCTCCGGCTCGGCTCGCCGGACGAGCCGGCGCTGATTCTGACCGACGCTCGGGCCCTGCCCAGGAGCCTCCTGGCGCGCGAGGTGGACCTGGCCGTGCTGCCCGAGCCGCTCGCCTCCGAGACGGCCGTGCTCTCCCGCTCGCACGTCATCGATCCGGGCGACATCGAAGGCGGGCGGCTCGCTGGCGGCGCGGTCCTGGTGGTGGCCGCGCCCTTCCTGGAGAGGCAGCGCGAGCTGGTCGGCCTGCTGGTGCAGGCGCACGAGACGTCTGCCTTCTTCGTGAGCGAGCAGGCGGACCTGTCGATCGGACGCGCGCTGGTCCTGCTCGGCAGCGCGCGCCACGCCGTGCCGCCCGAGGCGGTCTGGCTCAAGAGCCTGGAAGCGGTGCGCTTCGACACCGCCATCCCGCGGGAGGAGCTCGAGCGCGTGCTCGAGGCCGCGCGCGCCGCGGGCCAGCCCGAGGCCACCCTCGACGGCCTGGTGGTGCCCGAGTTCCTGGAGGCGGCGCGCCGCGACCGGGAGAGACTGACCGGCGAGGAGAGCGGCGAATAGACTCGAGCAGCCGCGTCGCGGAGCGCCGTGCTGAACCCATCGCCCCCCAACAGCAACGACTCGAACGAACTCGCCGCGGGTGCCGCCGCGTCGTGGACCGTGGCGTTCGCCTACCTCGGCGCCGCGCTGGCGACCCTGGCCTTCCTCAAGGGACTGGCCGTGTTCCTCGCGATCGAGGCGTTCGGCGTCGTGGCGGCCGGCGTCACTCTGATGCTCGCGGTGACGCTCATGGCTCTGGCCCTGCAGGCCAAGAACGTGGCCGAGGGGGTCGCGGGCGGCGGCGGCAGCGCCCGCCGCGCCCGCGCCTCGTTCGACGCCCTCGCGGTGAAAGTCGGCGCGGGCGCACTCCTGCTCGCGGCGCTCCTGCGCGTGCTGCCCTGCTCGGCCTGGTTCGACCTGCCCTCGCCCTGGGTGGCGGCGCTCATGCCGCTCCTGGCCGGCTCGGCGCTCCTCTGCGGCCACGCCACCGGCGCCCTGCTCGGGGCCGGCGAGGACCGCGCCTTCGCCGTGCTCATCGTCCTCGAGCCGATCCTGCGCTGCCTGCTCGCGGCCGTGTGCGCCACGCTCGGGCTCGGCGCGCAGGGCCTCGGCCCGCTCGCTTCCATCCTGTGCGCGAGCGGCGCCACGACCGCGCTGGCGCGCTTCTGGCTGCCGGAGGAGGCGCCGCCGGCCGAAAACGGCGCACGGCACCGGCGCCGCGCCCGCACGCCGCTCGCCGCGCCATCGGCGCTCGCCGCCCTCGCCAGCTTCGGCCTGGTCGCCTTCCTGGACGTGGCGCTCGTGCGCCTGGTGCTCACGCCGGTGGAAGCGGCGCGCTTCGCCGCGCTCGCGGTGGCGAGCCGCTTCCTGGTGCTGCTGCCCTTCCCCCTGGCGCTCCTCACTATGGCGGCCGCGCGCGGCCGCCTGCGCCGGCGCGAGCCGCCGCTGCCGGAGTTCCTGTCCAAGCTCGCGCTCGCGTTCTGTGCGCTCGGCCTGTGCGTGCTGCTCATCAACGAGCTGGGCGGCTGGGTCCTCGGCTTCGTGCTGGACGACGGAAAGTACGGCGGCCTGGAGCGCCTGTACGCGCGCTATGCCCTGGCCGCGGCCGTGTACGGCTTGACCGAGATGGTCCTGCTCTTCGGCATCGCGCTCGGCCGCGTGTCGCTGGCGCTCCTGCCGCCGGTGGTGCTGGTGATCGAATGCACCTTCTTCATCGAGCGCGGCACGTCGGCCGCCGCCTGCGTGTCCGTGGTGCAGGCCATGGCGGTCCTGCATTTCGCCATCCAGGCGGTCGTGGTCCTCTTGCCGCTGCTCTGGTCGCGCCGGCGCTGAGTTGCGCCTGTTGAGGTCCGCTTTGAGTCGAACGGAACGAGGCGCGGCGGTTCTGCTGGCTGCTGCCGGCGTGCTGCTCTGCGCCTGCGCGCGCGAGCGCGTCTACTGGGGGGACGTCCACGGGCATACCGCGTACTCCGACGGCCAAGGGACCGTGGAGGAGTACTTGCGCCACGCCCGCGACGCGGCGGACCTCGATTTCGTCATCGTGACCGATCACGACTTCGGCAACGCCCCGCCCTGGCGCATGCCGGCGGAGGCATGGCTCCACACCCAGGACGCGGTCGAGGCCTTCACCGTCGCGGGGGAGTTCGTGGCGATCGCTGGCTTCGAGTGGACCTCGCAGCCGAAGTACTGGTCCGGCGCGAAAGAAGGCGGCCCGGCCGACCGCCTCTTCGCCGGCACGCCGCACTACTACAACCACAAGAACGTCTACTTCCTGGCACGCGTTCCCGACTTGTTCAGCGCCAAGGATGCGCGCTACGCCAGCCCCGACCTGCTCGCAGAGGCCGTGCGCCACGCGGGCGGGCTGATCCACAACTGCCATCCCTCGCCCGGGCCCGAGGCCGTGGATCAGTGGGATTACAGCGCGGCGAGCGCGCTCGTCATCAGGAACAGCGAGATCGGTCCGGACGTGCTGTGGTACGAGGGCAAGAAGCACGAACCCGGCACGGAGAGCGCCGTGCGCGCGTACCTGGACCGCGGCGGCAGGACGGGCTTCGTGCGCGGCACGGACACGCACGAGGGCAAGCCGGCCGCGCGCACTGCGGTCCTGGCGCGAGAGCTGACGCGCGCGGCCGTGTTCGAGGCGCTGCGGAGCCGGCGCTGCTACGCGGTCAGCCACGCCCGCATCGAGCTGGACTTCCGCATCAACGGCCACGTCATGGGAGAGGACATCGAGATCGAGGGGAAGCCGGAGATCGCGGTCCAAGTGCGCGGCACGGACCGCATCGAGGAGATCGCGGTCATTAGGGACGGCGCGCTCCTGCGCGTCGTGAGCCCGAACTCGGATGAGGCGCGTCTCGCCTTCGTGGACGAGTCGTTCGCAGGCGCGAGCTGGTACACCGTGCGCGTCACCCAGGCCGACCTCGACGAGCACGGCAATCTCTCGCGCGCGTGGGCGAGCCCCATCTGGGTGCGCGGCCGGGCGATGAGGTGACGGCCGCGACCGGATCCAGGCGTGGTCACACTCGTCAAGTTCTCGCGGATTGTGACTTGCCGAATCTCGTCGATCTACTTACTTTTTGTAGGTGTTTCGCTCGAAAATAGACAAGATGCGCTCAGCCGACTTCTTCGCCACCCATCCGGCGTTCACTCACGATGAGTACCTCGCCGCGCGGCAAGAGGGTGAGAGCCGAAGCCCCCGGACGGCCGAGAGCCTCCTGGCCCGACACGTTCGCGCCGGGAGGATCGTCCGGGTGCGGCGCGGCCTCTACGCGGCAGTCCCTGCCGGAGCGGCGGCCTCTTCCTTCCAAGTGGATCCCTTCCTCGTGGCGAGCAAGCTGGCCCCTGACGCAGCAGTCGCCTACCACGCCGCCTTGCAGTTCCGCGGCCGCACCTACTCGATCTGGCATCGCTTCACCGTGCTCACGCGCGCCCACCCGCGGCCGCTCCTGTTCCAGGGCAACGAGTTCGTTGGCGTGCAGCCGCCCCGCGCGCTCGAAGGCCTGCCCGACCAAGGCGGCGGCGTGGTGGAAGGGGCTCACGCCGGCGGGAGCGTTCGCGTCACGACGTTCGAGCGAACGCTCGTCGACGTGCTCGATGTGCCGGATCTCGGCGGCGGCTGGGAGGAAATCTGGCGCTCGCTCGAGATGGTCGAGTACTTCGATCTCGCCGCTGTCATCGAGCACGCGCTCAAGCTCGAGTCGGCGCTCACGATCGCGCGCGTGGGCTTCTTCTTGGAGCAGCATCGCGAACCGCTCTTCGTGGAGGAACGGCACCTGCTCGCGCTCGCCGAGCACGCCCCTCGCCAGCCGCGCTACCTCGATCGGAGTCGCGAGCCCGGACGGCTCGTGAAGCCCTGGAATCTCGTGATCCCGGAGCGAGTGCTCAACCGCTCCTGGCAGGAGGTCCCGTGACGCTCTCCCGGGAACAGCTCGAGCGCGGGGCAAGGGACGCGCGCTTCTCGGTCGAGTCCTACGAGAAGGCGCACATGCTCGTGCGGCTCCTGGACGCGGTTCGCGGTCACCCGTTCCTCGGGCCGCGGCTCGCGCTCAAGGGCGGGAGCGCCCTCAACCTGTTCCACCTCGACATGCCCCGACTCTCGGTGGACGTCGACCTCAACTACCTGGGGACGGCGCATCGCGCCCACATGCTCGCCGACCGGCCTCGGGTCGAGCAGGCCATTCAGCAGGTCGCGGGCCGCATGGGCCTGGCCGTTCGGCGCGTCCCGGCAGAGCACGCCGGAGGCAAGTGGCGGCTCTCGTACGCGACGCCGTTCGGACGCCGCGGCAGCCTCGAGATCGATGTCAACTTCATGTTCCGGACGCCGCTCTGGCCCGTGGTTCGGCGGGACTCGCACTGCGTCGCGGGAGACACGGCCAAGAAGGTCCTCGTGCTGGAAGAGCACGAGCTGGCCGCGGGCAAGCTCGCGGCCTTGGTGGCGCGCGGCGCGAGCCGCGATCTCTTCGACGCCCGCGAGCTGCTGCGCCGCCCGGGGTTGGATCAGGCGCGCCTGCGCCTCGCGTTCGTCGTGTACGGCGGCGTCCAACGCAGGGACTGGAGCGAGGTCGCGGTCGAGCAGATCCGGACCACGGCGCGGGACGTCAGTGCCCAGCTCGTCCCCATGCTGAGGTTCGATGTGCGGCCGCCGAGCAGCGAGATCGAGCGCTGGACCGAGAAGCTGGTCCGCGAAACCCGCGATCTCATGGCCGCGGTGCTGCCGTTCTCGGACCGGGAGCGCGAGTTCCTGGAGAGGTTGAACCGCGCCGGAGAGATCGTGCCCGAGTTGATCAGCGACGAACCGGCCATGCAGGCGATCATCAGGGATCATCCGGGCCTGGCGTGGAAGGCTCTGAACGTGAGGAAGCGCCTCGGCCTTCCGCTGAACGGCGAGAACACCTGACGGGTGCGGAGGCGCACCCGGGGGGTTCGCACCGAACCCGACGCAGTCGGGTCGAGCGTCGGCGCTTTCCCCCTGGCCCGAGCCGGTGGGTGGCGGTTACCATGTCCCAGGTCAGGAAGATCGCAGTGGGCTGGAGGAAACACCCATGCACCAGCGCTCGTCACGCGCTGCGTTGAGCGGAGCCGCTGCCCTGTTTCTCGGACTTCTGGCGTTCGCAGCGCCCGCCGCAGCGGCGACTCAGGCCGCGCGGATCGAGCAGGCGGTGGTCGCGGTCGAGGACCGCGGCGCGCATGGCCTCGAGGTCGCGCTCGCGCCGGACCTACTCGGCCGGCTCGCGGCCGAGAACCGCGCGGTGCTGACCGATGTGCCGCTGCCCGGTGGCCGGGCCGTGGACCTGCGGCTCGAGCGCTTCGACTGGCCGCCGGCATCGGGGCTCCTGGGAATGAACGGCAAGCTCGCGCTCGGAAAGGCGCTCGCTGCGGGCATGACGTTCTGGTCCGGGTCGGTGCCGGGCGACGCGGGGAGCGACGTGTTCCTCGCCTTTTCGCCGTCCGGCACGCGCGGCTGGGTGCGGTCGGGTGGCGAACTCGTCCACGTCCTCGCGCGGCCGGGTGACTCGGGCGGCTGGAAGAGCCCCGGCCTCGTACTCCTGCGCGACCAGGACCTCCGGGACTCGGGCGCCACACCTCCCATTGGCTGCGCCACGCCGCCGCCTCCGAGTCCGCGGCCGGCTCTTGGCAAGGCGCCGCGCACGTCGCCGTCCTTCGCGACCGGCGACCGGGGCTTCCTGCCCCTGATCCAGGCTCGCGTCGCGCTCGAGACCGACTGGCAGTTCTACTCGCTCTTCAACGACCTCGACGCCGCGCGCACGTACGCGATGACGCTCCTTGGCGCGGCGAGCCTGAGATACGAAGAGCAGGCCGGGATCGTGCTGCTCCCCGTGTACGTGGGCCTTCACGACAACCCGAGCGACCCCTGGGCCACGCCGGAAACGCCTGGCGCCACGACGACGATGCTGCTCGACGAGTTCCGCCAGGCCTGGGATCAGGGCGCAGCGCCGGCCGTCGCCGACCTCCACCACTTCCTCTGCTCGGGATTCGCGGGCGGCGGCGAGGCCTACCTCGGCACGGTGTGCAATGGCGACTGGTCCTTCGGCGTCTCCACCGGCATCAACTCCCTGACCCCCATCCCGATCGTGCCGAAGGGGGCCTCCAACTGGGACTTCTACGTGCTCGCGCACGAGATCGGCCACAACTTCGACGCCATCCACACGCACGAGTACTGCCCTGTGCCCCTCGACGAGTGCGCGCCACCCGGTTCCTTCGGTCCCTGCCAGACGCAGCAGGTGTGCACGAGCAGCGGCACGCTCATGAGCTTCTGCCACCTCTGCCCCGGCGCGCTCGGAAACATCACGACCACCTTCCATGCGCAGTCGGCAGCGGACATGCGCGCCTTTGCCGAGGGGAGTTGCCTCCCGAGGCTTCACGGGCAGACGACCAGGGTGAGCGTGGACTCCGCCGGCGCCCAGGGCAATGGCGACTGCTTCTCTCTGTCCCTTTCGGCCGACGGCCGCTTCGTGGCGTTCGACTCGGTTGCGAACAACCTGGTTCCAGGGGACACGAACGGGAGTCTGGACGTCTTCATCCACGACCGGCTGGCCGGCACGACGTCCCGCGCCAGCGTGGACGCGGCCGGAGGCCAGGGCAATGGCCATTCGCAGCGTCCGTCCCTTTCGGCCGACGGCCGCTTCGTGGCGTTCGACTCGTGGGCGACCAACCTGGTCCCAGGGGACACGAACGGGAAGGGGGACGTCTTCGTCCACGACCGGCTGACCGGCGTGACGTCCCGCGCCAGCGTGAACTATGGCGGGTTCCAGGGCAATAACGACTCCCACTCTCCGTTCCTTTCGGCCGACGGCCGCTTCGTGGCGTTCGTATCGTGGGCGAACAACCTGGTCCCAGGGGACACGAACGGCTGGCTCGACGTCTTCGTCCGCGACCGGCTGACCGGCACAACGTCCCGCGCCAGCGTGGACTCCGCAGGGTCCCAGGGCAATAACCACTCCAGCTATCCGTCCCTTTCGGCCGACGGCCGCCTCGTGGCGTTCTACTCGGATGCGAACAACCTGGTCCCAGGGGACACGAACGGGTGGGGAGACGCCTTCGTCCACGACCGCCTGACCGGCACAACGTCCCGCGCCAGCGTGGACTCCGCTGGCGCCCAGGGCGATTACTACACCTTCTATCCGTCCCTTTCGGCCGACGGCCGCTTCGTGGCGTTTTGCTCGTATGCGACCAACCTGGTCCCAGGGGACACGAACGGGACGTGGGATGTCTTCGTCCACGACCGGCTGACGGGCACAACGTCCCGCGCCAGCGTGGACTCCGCTGGGGCCCAGGGCAATGGCTCCTCCTACCACTTGTCCCCTTCGGCCGACGGCCGCTTCGTGGTGTTCCAGTCGTATGCGACCAACCTGGTCCCAGGGGACACGAATGGGAACCCGGACGCCTTCGTCCACGAGAACCTCCTACACCCCGCGAGCGGCGCCTGGACCCTTCTCGGCGGCGGGACGCTGGGTTCGCTCGGCAAACCGGTGCTCGCGGCCACGGGCACGCTGCAGCTCGGCTCGTCCGTGAGCTTCGACTTGGAGAACGCCCCTGCCTCGACGCTCACCCTGCTCATCGCCTCGAACGACTGGCAGGCGTACCCGGTCGGCCAGGGCATGCTCTGGCCCGTGCTCACGCTCGCGATCCCGGTCAACACGAACGCCTCGGGCCAGATCACCCTGACCTTCCCCTGGCCGGCTCTCATCCCGGCCCAGACCCCGCTCTACATCCAATGGGCCGTGGCGGACCCGACCGCGGTCATGGGCACGGGCTTCACCCTCTCGAACGCGGCCTGGGGCATCAGCAACTAGAGGAAGTCCGTCCGGTTCAGGACCTCGATGGTCCAGGCGCCGGCATCCGCCCTCTCCAGGATCGTCAGCGCCCCGAGGTCCACGTCGAAGCTGCCGCGGCCGTCCTCCGCGCCGAGAAGCAGACGCAGGATGTTCCGGATCACGCCGCGGTGCAGGGCGAAGAGCACGCAGCCCTCGAGCCACGCCGGGTCGAGCCGCTCGAAGCCCTGCCTGACGCGCGCCTCGAACTGCGCGCGCGACTCCCCGCCCGGGAACGCGAAGTCGCCCTGCGCCCGCTCCCACTCGGCGAAGCGCTGGGCGTCCTGCGCCGCGATCTGCGTGCGCGTCAAGCCCTCCCAGCGGCCGAAGTCGATCTCATCGAACTCGGGAAGCGCCACTCCCGGCACCGTCCGCCCCGAGAGCGCGAGCTGTCCGCACTCCCTGCTGCGCGACAGGCGGCTGGTGATCAGGCGTTCGATGGGCTCGGCCGCGATGAGCCCTCCGGCCGCGCGCGCCATTTCGCGCCCGCGCCTTGACAGCGGCACGTCGGTCCGGCCCCAGTAGCGGACGCTCGACTCGCCCCGGGTCTCGCCGTGCCGCAGGATGACGAGCCGCGCCATCGACCTCAGCTCCCGGTGCCGAGCGCCGGCCAGGCCGGACCGCCGTGCAGGTCGACGAGCAGGGAGGCGAGCACGTGCGCGCGCGCCTCGCGCTCGCGGCTGATCAGCGGCGCACTCGCGGCGAACGCCAGCACGAGCAGCACGGCGTAGCCGGCGAAGAAGCGCGCGGCGACACGGCCGAAGGACCAGTTCGAACG
>DYIW01000191.1 GCA_020723465.1 Phycisphaera mikurensis | reverse complement strand
CGTGCTCGCGCGCGCCCTTCTCGGCGAGGAAGAGCCGTGCATCGGCCGGCTGCTGGCGAGCTTGGCGGCGCACGGCTACGACCCGGCCGGCTTCCGCAAGGACGCCCTCGACGCCCACGCCGAGGCCTTCGCCGAGGCGCGGCGCCTCACGCTCGACCAGCTCACGAAACGCTGGCTGGAGACGGCCGCGGCGCAGTCCGCGAACGGCATTCTCGTGGAGCGCGCGAAGAAACGATGACGCGGGTCCTGCGACCGGGACTGCTCGTGGTCGCGGCGCTGCTCGCGTGCCCACCGCCGGCCGCGGCGCGTGCCGCGGCCGCGGGCGACGACGTCTACGTGCAGGACGTGCGCTTCGCCCTCGAGGAGCTGGAGAAGCACTGCGGCTCCTTCTTCCAGCAGAAGGGCATCGAGTGGGACAAGGTGAGCAAGGCCTTCCTCAAGGACGCGGCCAAGGTCAAAAACGATCAGGAGCATCTCGTCCTGCTCACGCGCCTGCTCGCGCGCCTCGAGGACGGCCACGCCGGGGTGCAGCCGCTCGAGAAGGGCAAGGACGTGCGCTGGCCGGACGACGGCCAGGGCGCCACGGTCGGGCCGGGCATGTTCTGGTGCCGGATCGGCAAGAAGGTCCACGTGAAAAGCGCCTGGTCCTCGGCCGCGGCCTCGGGCGTGAAGCCGGGCATGGAGGTGGTCACGGTGAACGGCACGCCCGCGGCCAGGTGGCTCGAGGCGCTCGTCGCCAAACGCCGCGACACGCAGGGCTTCTCCACCGACCACCAGGCCCTGGCCGCCGCCTGCCACTGGGGGCTGGCCGACGCCCCGGGCACGCGCATGGAGCTGGAGGTGGCGGACACGGACGGCAAGAAGAAGAAGCGGACCGTCACTTACACCAAGGCGAGCGTCGTGCCCGACGGCACGGCCTTCCCGCCGCCGGACCTTCAGGGCACGGACGACGTGCGCTGGGGCAAGACGGCCAAGGGCTACGGGTATGTCCACGTGCGCCGCTGCCCGGACAATCTGCCGGACCTCATGGACCAGGCCCTGGCGGCCGTGGGCGCCGCGCCCGGCCTGATCCTCGACTTCCGCGCCTGCGGCGGCGGCGGCTTCGATCACGAGGCCTTCCTCGGGCGCTTCGTCCCCGCGGGGAAGACCCTCTCCTTCGCGGGCAGCTACCCGAGCGCCGGCCCGAACCCCTACGGCGGGCCCGTCGTGGTCATCATCGACGCCTTGACGCGCAGCGCCGGGGAAACGGGCAGCGGCATCTTCAAGGAGGACGGCCGCGGCTACCTGATCGGCGAGAGCCCCACCGCGGGCATGTCCTCGCAGAAGACCACCATCGAGCTGCCCTCCGGTCTGTTCGCGCTCTACGTGTCCGTGCGCTCCAACATGGGACGCTTCAACAACGGCCGCGGCATCGAGGGGATCGGCGTCCTCCCGCACGAGATCGTCGAGTACGACCCGAAAGACCTGGCGCGCGAGCAGGACACGCTCATCCTGCGCGCCGAGAAGCTGCTCGAGCACTTCCCGCAGAAGGACGTCCCCTACGACCCGGCCAAGTTCGGCTGGAAGCCGTAGCCTCGGTCAGCGCCGCGAGTCGCGGCGCGGCAGCACGTGCTCGAAGAAGCGGCCGAGCCCGGCGCTGTACTCCTGGCCGGTAACGAGGAAGCCGCTGTTGTGGTCGCCGCGCAGCTCGAGGAACTCCTTGGGCTCGGGCGCCGCGGCGAAGATGCGCTGCCCGTGGGCGAAGGGCACGATCTCGTCCTCCCGGCTGTGCGCCACCAGCACCGGGCAGCGCGCGCCGCGCACGGCTGCCAGGGCGTCCACCTTGTTCCGCACCAGGAAGCGCAGGGCGAGCCACGGGTACAGCTCGCGCGCCATGTCCGGGACCGAGGTGAAGGCCGACTCGACGATGAGCCCGGCCGCCTGGACGCGCGCTCCCAGCCAGGCCGCGACGCCGCCGCCGAGCGAACGCCCGAACAGCACGATCTCGGCGGGCGCCACGCCGCGCGCCTCAATGAGGTGGCGCCACGCCGCCTCGGCGTCGCGGTAGAGCGCCGCCTCGCTGGGCGTACCCGTGCTCCGGCCGTAGCCCTCGTAGTCGAAGATGAACACGTTCAGGCCGTGGCCGTGGAACTCGCGGATCGACTCGAGGCGGTGCGAGATGTTGCCGGCGTTGCCGTGGCAGAAGAGCAGCGTGCCACGCGCCTCCCGGGCCGGCACGAACCAGGCGCCGAGCTCGCGGCCGTTCTCCAGCGGCAGCGTCACCTCCTCGAACTGCAGGCCGATGCGCGCGGGCGTGGCGCCGATCTCGCGCGTGGGGAAGAACAGCATCCGGTCCTGCACAAAGTAGAGGAAGAGCGCGAGCCCCAGCCAGGCGAGGAGCAACACCGCCAGGAAGATCGCCACCGACCTCACCCGGAGCATGGGCCACGCAGGCAGAGCGTGCCGAAGGCCACAGCCCCCGGCGACGAACCGCGGAAGACGTGCGGCCGCCGGCCCGTGCGCCGCGCGTACTCGGCCGCGACCTCCTCGACTGCCTGCTCCGCGCCGCGCCGCGCCAGCACCGCGACCGTGCCGCCGCAGCCGCCGCCCGTGGTCTTGGCGCCGAACAGGCCGCGCTCGGGCCCCGCCTCCTTGACCAGCTCGACCAGCAGGTCCGTGCCGCCGCAGCCGAGGCCGCAGCGCGAGTAGCTGTCGTGCGAGGCGAACATCAGATTGCCCAGCTCCACGCAGGTGGCCGCGCTCATGGGCCAGCGCAGCAGCTCGGCGAACTCTCGGACGCGTGCGTGCTCGAACACCGGGTGGGCGGCGGGCTGCCGCACGGCGTAGATGCGCTCGGGATCGACGCGCGTCACCGGGTCGGAGATGCCGCCGTAGCGCTCGAGGAAGGCCTCGCCGTCCATCTCCTCGGGCAGCAGCCGGGCGAGGCTCACCTCGAACTCGGTGGGATCGACGTTCGCCAGGTAGCCGCGCCAGCGCTCGTCCTCGATCTGGAGCGGCTGGCCGGAGCGGCCGCGCCGCATCGCGCAGCCGAGGTGGTCCGCGAGGATGCGGTAGCCCATGAACGCCCCGGTGCGCACCGCGCCGTAGTCCGCGCCCGACACGGCGTGGCGCACGCCGGAGTCCAGGCCGAAGAAAGCGATCTCGCGCGGCACCGAGATCGTCCCCTGCGGCTCCGCCGGCTGGCAGAGCAGAGCCAGCAGCCGGTCCTCCTCGCCGCAGGCGGCGGTCAGTTGGTCCATGACGCCGCAGGGCGCGCCGGCCACCAGGTTCTCGACCTTCTGGCAGAGGAGCGCCGCGGCGCGCGGTTCGAGCGCGATGCCGTGAGCGGCGCAGAGCGCGAACATGGCCGCAACCTCGAGCGCCGCGGACGAGCTCACGCCCTTCCCCTCGGGCACGGCGGAGTCGATGAGGATGCGCGCCCCCTGGTCGAAGGAGAGCAGCCCCTCGCGCGCCAGCACCAGCAGCGCGCCCGCGACGTACGCCGCCCAGCGGCGCAGCGGGTCCTTCTCGAACAGGCGGCGCGCCGCCGCGTAGGCGAGCGGCCGGCCGCTTCTCTCCAGGCGCGCCAGCGGCAGCGAGAAGTCGGCCGCGCGCGACTCGCCGTCCGCGCCGAGCGACACGACCTTCACCTCGCGCTCGGGGTGGAGCTGCACCGCGGCCCAGGCCGCCTCGCGCAGCGGGTACTCGAGCACGAGTGCGCCCGAGTAGTCGGCGATCCCGCCCATGACGTCGAGCCGGCCCGGGGCGCGCGCGCAGAACAGGTCGCGGCGCGCGTCGAACAGGGTCGCGGCGCCCTCTTCCGGCCGCTCCGGCAGGTCCGCCAGGCGCGCCAGGAACTCCGCGACCTGCGGGCGCTGCTCCGCCCCGCCGCCCGCGACCGACCAGGTCACGGCGCCATCTCCTTTCCCTGATAGTGTTCGTCGGACAGCGCCCGCAGCTCCGCCGCCTTTTCCTCCGGGCAGGTGTCGCTCAGGAAGTTGCCGCCGCCGATCTCCGGGCCGGCCAGGTACTTCAGCAGGTTCTTCTGCCTGAGCGGCGGGTGGAACTCGATGTGGAAGTGGAAGCCGCTCGCGTCGCCGCCGTCGGCCGGCGCCTGATGCAGCGGCATGACATAGGGAAAGGGAGCGCGCCACAGATTGTCGAAGCGCACCAGCACGCGCTGCAGCACGCGCGCCAGGTCGCGCCGCTCCGGGGCAGAGAGCGCGGCCAGGCTCGGATGCGTCTCCTTCGGCGCCACGAACACCTCGTAGGCGTAGCGCGCGAAGTAGGGCACGAAGGCGATGGCCGAGTCGTTCTCGCACAGGATGCGGCGGCCGTCCTGCGCCTCGGCCGCGAGGATGTCCTGGAAGAGCGCGCGCCCGCTTTCGCGGAAGTGACGCCGGCAGACGTCGCGCTCCACCGCGATGGTCTTGAAGACGAAGTTCGTGGCGTAGATCTGACAGTGCGGATGCGGGTTGGACACGCCCACCACCGCGCCGCGGTTCTCGAACACGAGCACGTGCTCGACGCCCGCGCGGCCAGAGAGCTCGGCGTACTGCTGGCCGAGCGTTTCGAGCAGCTCGTCGACCTGCTGCTCGGCGAGCCGGGCCAGCGACAGGTCGTGGCGCGGGGTGTAGCACACCACGCGCGCCACGCCCGTGGCCGGCCGGTTGCGGTTCAGCCCGGGCGGGGCCTCGAGGTCGCGCGGCGCGTTCTCTCCCACGCAGGGGTGGTCGTTGTCGAACACGAACACGCCGCGATAGGGCGGATTCCGCTTCCCCGACACGCGCGCGTTCCCCGGGCAAAAGGAGCAGGCCGGATCGTGGGCAGGAACGGGGGCGCCCGCGCCCGCGGCGAGCGTCTCGCCGACCCACGGCCGGTCCTGGCGGTGCGCGGCGACGATCACCCATTCCTCGCGCAAGGGGTGCCAGCGCTGTTCCCAGATCATGCGCGGACTCTACCAATGCCCGGGCCGCGCCGCCGCGCTCAGGGATGGGAGAGCGTGATGCCCGCCGCGTTGCTGAAGGCCGGCGGCGCGCCGAGCACCGCCGCCTGCACGAAGATCGTCGCGCCCGCGAGCAGGGGATCCTGCGGCACCGTGGCCGGCACGCGCGCCAGGCCGTCCGCCGGGATTGTGGCGTCGAGGATCAGCACGAGGGAGGCGAGGTCCAAAGCGAGCGTGCCCTGGACTCCGGCGATGGCCGCCGCGCCGGCCTGCGGCGCGGCCAGCAGGAAGAAGCGCGCGCCCGCGGGCGCGGCCACCTGCGCCTCGACGTCCGCGCCGAGGGCGCCGCTGCCGAGCAGCGCGAGATGCGGCGCCGCGCCGAAGTCGAGCACCTGGAAGTCGTCGACCAGCGCCTCGGTGACCGAGGTGTTCAGCGGGTCGGAGGCGACGAAGCGCAGGCGCATCTGATCCGTGGGCGCGACGAAGTCCGCGACGCGCCGCTCCACCCGCAGCCACTCGTTCGGCGCGCCGGTCACGGTCTCCAGGTTCGTCCAAGTGGCGCCGTCGTCGTTGGAGATGTCGACGACGAACGGGTCGTCAGCCTTGCTGCACCAGTACCAGCGCTGCCAGGAGACGCGCGCGTCCTCTGCCGCGGCCAGGCTGAAGCGCGGCGCCAGCAGCGTCGTCTTGCCGTCGTCCACGTCGTCCTGGCCCGCGGCCGTGCCGTTGTTGCCGGTGACGTAGCAGAAGCGGCCCGGAGCAGGCGTGGCGTCGTCCTCGGGCTGGGCGAGGTCGGGGCCTTGCACGATCTGCCGCGGGTCGTCGCGCTTCCACTTGCCGGTGAGCGCGTCGTCTCCGGCCTGACCGGCGCTCCAGCCCAGGTCGCGCTCCAGGTCGTCCGCGAGGATGACGCGCGGCGTGCCAATGTCGAGCAGGATCTCGCTCGCCGCCGAGAAGCCGTCGCAGTCGAGCGCCAGCGTCAGGCGCGCGCGCTGCCCGGGAACGGCTGAAGGCGACACGTGCAGGCGCAGAGCCGAGGTCGAGACCTCCGCCAGGCTGGCCGCCGGCGGCAGTTGGGCCTGGCCGGCGAGGATCGTCATTGCGGGATCGGCGCTCCCGAGCGTCACGCTGGCGGCGCCGCTCGCCCCGAGCCCGCTGTTCCGCACGGTCACCTCGAGATCCACGGTCTCCCCGGGATCGGCGCAGCCGTTGCCGTTGCCCGCGCCGTCCTGCACCGCATGGTGCACCAGTTCCAGGCGGCTGCCCGCGAGCCGCGCCAGGAGCAGCAGCGGCGCCACGTTCTCCGCGGCCGCCGCCACCATCTCGTCCATGATCGGCCAGAAGGACGTGCCCACCTCGAAGGCCCAGGCTTCCGCGCCGCCGGCCAGGTAGTGCTGGTCGAGGGCGTTGCCGTTGGCCGGCGCCTGGACCGACGACACGGCGCCCGCCAGGTAGCCGTTCAGGAGCGCCAGCTCCGCGCCGTGCTCCTCGAGCGCGGCCAGGTTCGCGGGCGCGACGTTGGCGTAGCCCAAGGGATGCACCATCTGCCGGCCGTACGCATGCAGGCTCACGACCACCTCGCAGCCGAGCGCCGCGCCGAAGGCCGCGAGCGCCTGCGTTTCGGGCTCGGACGCGGGCGCGGCGCCGCGGTACGTCTCCTTGCACGGATCGCCGCTCGAGCCGGTGTCGTCGAAGCCCCACTGCGCCGCGTAGTTGCGGTTCAGGTCCACGCCGGCGCAGCCCGCGCCCGAGAGGCGGCGGTTCTTGCGCCACATGCCGCCGCCGCCGGGATTCGTGGTCTCGTTGTAGACGTAGCCGTCGGGGTTGACGACCGGCACGAACCACAGCTCGCGCTCGTCGACGATGCTGGTCACGTCCGGGTCGGCGCCGTAGTTCGACGCGAGGTGGTGGAGCAGGAGCAGAAGGGTCTGCATGGACGCGGGCTCGCGCGCATGGTGGAGCGCGTCGATCAGCACGCGCGGCTCGTTCTCCGCCTGGTTCGGGTGGTCGGAGACCTTGATGGCCCAGATCGGCCGGCCCTCGACCGACGTGCCGATGGACTGCCTGGCCGAGACGATGCCCGGATAGGACAGGGCGTAGTGATCGAGCAGGTTCTCCACCTCGGCGAAGGTGTAGTAGCCGCCCATCGCGCCCTGGCCGAAGCCGGGCGGAGCGGGCACCGCGACCTTCTGGACCGGGCCCAGGGCCTGAGCGAAGTGCCCCTCGAGATCGAAGAGGAGCAGCCGCGGCCGGAACCCGAGCGCGCGCAGCAGCCGTTCCTCGGCGCGGGTGACGACCACGTCGGCCGCGCGCGGCGGGCACTCCCCTCCGTCCGGATCGAAGGGATGAAACGTCGCGATGTCGAATCCGTTCCGGAGCAGCGCGTCCAACGCCGCCGGGTCCAGAACGCGCACGCGCACGAGCGAAAGCCTCTCTCCGCCGAAGGCTGCAGCGGTGAGGAGCACACAGATCATTGTCAACAAATAGATTACGCCGCGTCCCACGCCGCCTCCGCCGGGCCTGCCTGCCGTCCAGTTCTTGGACGAAGTCTAGCACGTGGACAGCCGGACGCTGGCCGCGGCGGGACGGATTCTCGTTTCACCAACCGAAGACGGGGCGCCGCGACTCGCTCGCAGGTCTCAAGCCCCGCGAGGAACACGCCGATCACTGGCCAGGTCAACTCCTGGCCGGAGCCCGGAACCCGATTCGACGTCTTCCCCCGCGGGAGAGGCCGTGGACAGCGATCCCATCATCGAGGCGTTCTTCGAAGAGGCGGAGGAGTTGCTCTCCGACTACGAGGAAGGCCTGCTGACCCTGGAAGGCGGGTCCGTCGATCCCGAAGTGCTCCACCGGATCTTTCGCAGCGCCCACACCCTGAAGGGCAACAGCGCCATGCTCGGCCTGGAGGAGATCGCGCACTTCACGCACGCCCTCGAGGATCTGCTCGACGGCCTGCGCAAGGGCGAGCGGGACGTCACGGCCGACACGGTCAGCGCCCTCTTGGCCTCGGGTGACGTCCTCAAGGAAATGCTCGGGCGTGCGCGCGCCGGACAGCACGAAGCCACCAGGGAGGAACAGGCCGAGACCGAGCGCGTCCTCGCCGCGCTGAAGACCCTGGCAGGGGAAGTCGCGACAGCGCGCGCGGCGCAGGCCATCGCCGCGCCGCTGGCGACTCCGGGCAGGAGGCCGCGCGAAGCTCCTCCGCCGCCGCCGGACGCGCCGGTGGAGGAGACTCTCTACGAGATCGAGCTCACCGCCAGCGGGGACAACGGAGCATCCGGCTGCGCGGGGACGCGCGTGCTGGACCGCCTGGCGGCGCTCTCCCAGAGCATCGAGGTCCGCACCCGTGCCTCGGAGCCGATCGACCTCGGCGCGCTGACGGCGCGGCACTGGCGCGAGGGGATCCGGATCGGGCTGCAGTCCCTGGCGCCGAAGAAGGCGCTCGAGGAGCTGTTCGCGGCAGAGGGCGTCCGCGACTACGCGATCTCGGTGGTCTCCTCCTTCGTCTTGCCGGCCGCCGCGGCCGAAAAGCCGGCAACCGAGCCGCCGGCGCCGCACCGAGACGACAGCGCAGCGGAGGCGGCAGCCGCGGTATCGGACCGGGCTGCAGCCCCGGCCCCAGGCGGCGCGGGGCGCAAGCCGCAGAGCACGAGCATCCGCGTGCCGGTGGAGAAGGTCGACCGCCTCATCAACCTGGTGGGCGAGCTGGTCATCACCCAGTCCATGGTCGCGCAGACCGTGGACGGTTTCTCCGCCGAGCGGCTGCCGCGCATGAAAGAAGCGGTGGCGCAGATGGACCGGCACGCGCGCGAGCTGCGCGAGCGGATCATGGCCGTGCGCATGGTCCCCATCAAGACGCTGTTCAGCAAGTTCCACCGCCTGGTGCGCGACCTGGTGGCCGTCACCGGCAAGCGGGCGGCGCTGGAGGTGGCCGGCGAGGACACCGAGCTGGACAAGACGGTCATCGAGCGGATCGGGGACCCGCTCACCCACCTGATCCGCAACTCGCTCGACCACGGCATCGAGACGCCGGAGGAGCGCGTCGCCGCGGGCAAGCCGGCGGCCGGCACGGTCAGACTGGAGGCCTACCAGCAGGGCGGGAGCATCTGCATCGAAGTCAGCGATGACGGCCGCGGACTCGACCGCGAGCGGATCATCGCCAAGGCGCTCGAGAGCGGGCTCATCGGCGCGGAGCAGCCGCTCAGCGACGACCAGGTCCACGCCTTCATCTTCCGCCCGGGCTTCTCCACGGCGCAGGAGGTGACCGAAGTATCCGGCAGAGGCGTGGGCATGGACGTGGTGCGCAGGAACGTCGAGGCGCTCGGCGGCACGATCTCCATCCGCACGGACCGCGGCGCGGGGACCCAGTTCCGCATCACGCTGCCGCTCACCCTGGCGATCCTCGACGGACAGGCGGTGCGGGTCGGCGGCCACACCTACATCCTGCCCCTCGTCTCGATCATCGAGTCGATCCAGCCCCGTCCGGAACAGCTTCACGCGCCCGCGGGAATCGCGGAGGTGGTCCTGGTGCGCGGGCAGCCCGTGCCCATCGTGCGCCTGCACCGACTCTTCGCCATCTCCGGCGCCTGCGACGACCCGCGGCGCGGCCTGCTGGTCATCGTCGAGCACGAAGGCCGGCTGGCCGCCATCCTCGTCGATGAGCTGCTCGGCCAGCAGCAGGTGGTCATCAAGAACCTGGAGGCGAACTACCGCAAGGTCGAGGGCGTGGCGGGCGCCACGATCCTGGGCGACGGCCGCGTGGCGCTCATTCTGGACGTCCCGGGGCTGCTCGCCCTCGCCTCGGGACGCGCGCTGCAGGCGGTGTGAGCATGGCGCCCCCGCGACGACACGACGCGCCCGGCAGTTGGCAGAGGCTGCCCGCGCTCGGCGACCAGGAATACACCTCGTTCCGCGACATCGTCTTCCGTGCCAGCGGGATCTCCCTCGGCGACGCGCGCCGCAGCATGCTGCAGGCGCGGCTCGCGCGGCGCATGCGCGCCCTGGGCATTCCCTCGTTCGCCGACTACTTGACGCACCTCCGGCGCAATGAGCGCACGGAAACCGCGTACCTCATCAACGCGGTGACCACGAACAAGACCGACTTCTTCCGCGAGGCCCATCACTTCCGCTTCCTCGCCGAGGAGTGGCTGCCCGCCATGCGCGCGCGTGCCGCCAGGACGGGCGAGCGCGTGTTGCGCATCTGGAGCGCGGCGTGCAGCTCCGGCCAGGAGCCGTACTCCATCGCGCTGGCGCTGCTCGAGGCGCTGCGCGGCGAGACAAGCGGCCTCGACATCAGGATCCTGGCGTCGGACATCGACACGGACGTGCTGGCGAAGGCTGCGCGCGGCGCCTACGGCAAGGAGCAGCTCGCCGCCGTGCCGCCGGCGCTGCTCGGGCGCTGGTTCACCCGAGGAGAAGGGGAGGCCGCGGGACTCCTCTGCGTGCGCGAGCAAGCGCGCGCGCTCATCCAGTTCCGGCAGGTCAACTTGGTCGGACCGCGCTGGCCCATCCGCAGCCCGCTCGACCTGGTGTTCTGCCGCAACGCGCTCATCTACTTCGATCGGCCGGAGAAGGACATGATCGTGCACCGCCTCGCCGCGCATCTTCGTCCCGGAGGCCACCTCATCCTGGGCCACTCGGAGAGCCTGAAGCGCGGCGCGACGCCGTTCCGGCCCGTGGGAAACACGATCTACCAGCTCGCCCCGGAGGAAGTGGATGGCTCGTTCCGGGACGGAGACTTCACGGCTCATCCCACCGCGGTGCTCGCGGGCGGCCGCGGGCGCAGGGACCACGATCCAGGGACAGGACGATGACCGAATGCATTCTGATCGTCGATGATTCGCGCACCATCCGCATGATGGCACGCACCGCGCTCGAGGGACGCGGATACGACGTGCTCGAGGCGTCGAACGGTGTGGTCGCCCTGTCGGTGCTGGCCCGACAGGTGCCGGACCTCCTGCTCACCGACATCAACATGCCGGAGATGGACGGGATCGCGCTGATCCGCGAGGTGCGCGCGCAGCCTGGCCTGGCGCGCCTGCCGATCCTCGTCCTGACCACGGAGTTCGCCGACGACATCAAACAAGCAGGACGCAACGCCGGCGCGAACGGCTGGCTGGTCAAGCCCTTCAATCCCAAGCAGCTCGGCGACACGGTCGCCCTGGCGCTCACCAAGTTCGGTTCAGTCGCTTCATGACTCGGCAGTCGCGGCCTCTCATTTCGGCGCGTCCGGCGCCAGCCGCTCCTCCGCGCCGGGACGTGACGATCATCATCGGCGGCGTGGAAGCCGCCAAGGAGCCCACGCTCATCAGGACGCTCCTCGGTTCGTGCGTCGCCGCGTGCCTGTACGATCCCGTCATGTGCATTGGCGGCATGAACCACTTCATGCTGCCCTACTCCAGGGACGGGAGCCAAGCCGAGGAAGCCACCCGCTTCGGCGCCCACTCGATGGATCTTCTCATCGGCATGATGATGCGCCTCGGCGCCGATCGGCGCCGCCTGCTGGCCAAGGTCTTCGGCGCCGGACACGTCCTGTCGGGCACGGCGTCGGCCGACAGCGTGCCGCGCAGGAACATGCTCTTCATCCGCCAGTACCTGGCGGACGAGAAGATCCCGGTCGCGGGCGAGGATCTCGGCGGCCGCTGCGCGCGCATGGTCCAGTTCTTCACCGACAGCGGGCGCGCTCGGGTCAAGCAGGTCGAGATCGACACGGCGCAGCTCGTGCTGGAGCAGGAGAAGGGGCAACGGCGGGAGCAGCCGGAATACGGCAGCGTCGAGCTGTTCGACTGATCTACTACTCCCGAGAATCGTCGCGCGGCGCGACGATTCTC
>DYIW01000190.1:4856-11808 GCA_020723465.1 Phycisphaera mikurensis | reverse complement strand
CATTCATCGCGCGCTCGATGCACCGGGAGCCGCCGCCGCTCCCGGAGGCCAGGGAAACGGCCGCGACGCTCGGCACGTATTCCTCCCTTCCCTTCCCCTCCCGGCGAGGAAACCCCGGTGCTGCCGCGCGCGCGGGACCCGGGCTCACCGCGCGAGGCGGCGCGGCACGGACAGGGTGAGCACGGCCAGGGACGTCTCGTAGAGGGCTCCTCCCATGCTGCCTACCGGATCCCATTGGTACTCGCTCTTCCAGGCGCCGTCCTCGTCCTGCTCCGCCGGCAGGATGCGCAGCGCCTCGCCCTGCCAGCGCGCCCAGTCCACGCCGCCGCGCTGCTGCACGTCCACGGCCGCGAAAAAGATCTTGGTCGGCTCACGCAGGGAGGGCTCGCCCAGGTGCTGCAGCAGCAGATCCACGGGCGGCTCGTAGTGCTCCCAGTCGCGCACGTCGTCGAACAGGGGATCGAGCGCGGCGGCGCAGGCGATGGCGCAAAGCTGGCTGCCCGGTATGAGCGCCCGCCCCGTCAGCGGATCCAGGTCCACCAGCTTGGCCACGAAGGCCTGGGCGTCCTCGGCCGCGCGCGCCAGGTCGAAGACCGCCGGCGCTCCGGCGGCGCGCGCCGTCTCGAGCGCCAGGGCCACCCAGGGCGCGGTAATGTTGTCCGCCTTCTGCCGTTCGCGGAAGCGGCGGCGCGCGCCCAGGTCCGCCAGACGCTCGAGCGCGTCCGTGATGAGCGCTTCGTCCTGGCGGCCGCCGAGCACGTAGTTCTCCACCAGGGCGAGCGTCGCCACCGCGTGGTTGAAGAGCACCACGTCCTCGTCGCCGCGCACCGCGCCGATGGTGCGGTCGGAGGTCGCCTGCGAGCGCAGGTAGGCCAGCCCGCGCTCCACGTGCCGCCACTGCGGCCCGCCTGGCCGGCCGCGTTCGGCGCTGCCGAGGAAGGCGAGCACGCACAGGGCGCTGGCGCCGACGCGCGCCTCCGCCGCGCCGCCGTAGAGGGCCGGGTTCCAGGAGCCGTCGTCCTCCTGCCGCTCCGCCAGCCAGCGCAGGCCCCGGCTCGCGGCCCGGTCCGCGGGATCGCCCGCGGGCGCGGCGAAGCGCTGGCGCATGCGGAAGCGCGACAGGGCCAGCGAGTTGTCCCGCACCGTGTTCTGCACCACCTGCTCGACCACCTCCGACGGCAAGGGGTCGAGCGCCTCCTCGAAGGCCGGCAGCGGGACCTGGGGCGGCTCGATCACGTCGTCCAGCGCGGGCGGCGTCAGGTTCGCCAGCTCCTCCACCGATTCCGGGGCGCTCTCCACGGGCGGTGGAACGGCCGGAGCGGGCCTGCCCGCGTCCGGCTGGACGGGCGGCGCCGGGAGGCGCGCGGTCTCGACTGCGCGCGGGAGCTGGGCGCGCGCCGGGCTCCACAGCAGGTAGACGCCCAGGCCGATGAGGTGCAGGGCGGCCGCGCCGAGAAGCAGGCGCAGGCCGAGGGAGGCCCGCAGGCGATGACCGATGTACGCGACGCGCGCGGCGGCGCGGTCGGCCAGCGTGGCGCTCCGCAGCAGACTCTCCTCCTCGGCGCGCTCCGCGCGCAGGCGCGCGGCCAGGCGCGGCCGGAACGCGGCGCTGGCCGGCTGGGCCTCCAGGCCGCGCAGCAGGCGCGTCACCTCTTCCACCTCCCCCAGCTCGCGGCCGCAGGCAACGCACGCGCGCGCGTGCGCCCGCGCCGCCGCCACGACCCCGGCCTCGGCCTGGCCGAGGACCACGTGGACCACCTGTTCCCTGAACTCGGCGCACTTCATCTCTGCGTCCTCGGCTCCTCGGCGCTCAGCAGGCGCCTGAGGTTCAACACGGCCGCATGCACCCGGGACTTCACCGTGCCCACCGGGATGCCGAGCACCAGCGCGATCTGCTCGTACTTCATGCTCTGACCGCCGGCGAGAGCGAGCACGGCCCGCTGGATTTCCGGCAGCTTGGCCAACGCGGCGCGCAGCCGGCGCTGTTCCTCCTCGGCCAGGGCGCTCTCCTCGGGCGTGGAGCCGCTCTCCGGCAAGGCGTCGGCCAGGGCGCCGCCTTCCTCGTCGGGTCGCGTCGCCTCGAGCGACCGCTCCGGCGGCCTCACCTTGCGGCTGCGATACACGTCGATCCAGTGGTTGCGGGCGATGCGGAACACGAACGTCGCCAGGTCAGCCCGCGGCTCGTACGACTCGCGGGCGCGAAAGAGCCGGACGAATACCTCCTGGGCGCAGTCCTCGGCGAGCTGCCGGTCACCGCAGAGCCCGTAGAAGTAGCCGATCAACCGCCGCTCGAACCGCTCGACGATCGCGTCGAAGGCACTCGGATCGCCCTCGCGGAATCGAACCAGCAAGTCCGAGTCGGGTCGATTCATCCGGCCCCTGCGCCAGGAAACGGCGGCCGCGCGCCTTGGTTCGGCGATTCGGCTCAGAAGATGTCGCTGATCGTGCGCACCAGCTTGTCCAGGCACTCCCGCGTGGCGCTGCCAAACGGCGTGTTCCAGTAGGCGCCGGTGCGCAGCTCCAGCTCGCTCGGCGCTTCGATCGCCTTGTTGGCGACCTCGTAGTCGCCGGCCAGCTCGCCTTCCAGGAAGACCCGCTGTCCGTCGCCCAGGCGGTACTTCATCTCCACCACGGCGCGGCGCCTGGTGCTGGCCAGGGGGCTGCCGCGGTAGGTCACCCCCTCTCCCACGACGTCGACGCGCAGGGCGGTGATGGAGGTCTCGAGCCGGAAGCGCGCGTTCTCGGTCGGGGCGGTCGCCTGGAAGCGGCCGGTGCGCTCGAGGAGCTGCACCAGCAGGGCGTTCGTGGCCGCGGTGAGACCGGCCGCCGCGGCGATCGGCGACTCGTTGTGCGTGTCCAGCACGCGGATGGAGACGCGCTGCGCGGGATCCACGCTCTCGATGGGCGGCGCGCGGCCCATCTCCGGCGCCACGCAGCCGCACGGGCTCGCTCCGGCGAGCAGGAACCCCAGGCCCATCGTCCAGAGCGCTCTCAAGTCCGCCTCCTGCGCGGTGGCCGCGGGCGGCCGCGCCGCGCCGCGAACAGCTCGGCCAGGCCGGCCAGGAGCACCGCGCTCCGCTGCCCGCCGCCGCTCATGCTAGCGCGACGCCGCCGCGTCCCCACGTGCTCCAGCCGGATGTTCAGCGCGCCCGCGTCGAACCAGCCGGGATAGCGGTCGGCCCACTCCACGGCGATGACGTGGCTGGCGTCCGCGAACTCGAGCAGGCCGGAGCGGTAGAACTCCTCGGGCTCGCGCACGAAGTAGGCGTCGAAGTGGTCGAGCGGCAGCCGCCCGCCGGCATAGCTGTACAGCACGTTGTAGCTCGGGCTCCTCACCTGGCGCGGATCGATGCCGAGGCCGCGCGCCAGGCCGCGCACCAGGCAGGTCTTGCCCGAGCCGAGCTCGCCGGAAAGCAGCAGCGTCTCGCCCCCCGCCAGGCGCTCTGCCAAGAGCTCGCCGAGCAGCTCGGTCTCTGGCGCCGAGGCGGTCTCGACCACGGTCACGGGCCGCCTCCCGGCCGCGCGTCGAAGCGGTGCAGGAAGCCGCGCGGCTCGAGGGGCGCCGTAGCGCCGCCCCGGCGCAGCAGGACGCCCTGCTCCGGCGGCAGGCAGCGGCCGAGGCAGGTCACGAGCGGGCCGAGCAACGGGTCGGCCTGCAGCGCGGCCGCGTTCTCCGGCGGCAGGGCGCAGAGCAGCTCGTAGTCCTCGCCGTCGTTCAGGGCGTGCGCGAGCGCGCTCCTGCCGTCAGCGGCGGCGCGTTCGGCGTCCGGGGACAGGGGCACGCGCTCGGCCTCGATTTCGGCGCCCACGCCGCTGGCGGCGCACAGGCGCGCCAGGTCGCTGGAGAGCCCGTCCGACAGGTCGATCATGGCGCGCGCGCCGAACCGCTCGTTCAGGCGCAGGCCGGCGGCCACGCGCGGCTCGAAGCAGAGGTGGCGGCCGAGCAGGGAGCCGCCCAGGCGTCCGGTCACGTAGAGCAGGTCCCCGGGCCGCGCGCCCGAGCGCAGCACCGGCGGCTTGCCGCCGGCGCGGCCGAGCAGCGCCACGTTGACGATGAGCGGCCCGGGCGAGCGCTTGGTGTCCCCGCCGGCGATGGCGCAGCCGCAGGCGGAGGCGGGTTCGATCAGGCCGTCCAGGAGCAGCGCGGCGTCCGCGCGCGTGCAGCCGCCCGGCAGGCCCACGGACACGAACGCGGTCCAGGGCAGGACCCCCATGGCGGCGATGTCGCTCAGGTTCTTGGCCATGGCCTTGCGGCCGGCGAGCCGGTAGCCGCACTCCGCCAGGCGGAAGTCGATGCCGTCGATGAGGAGGTCGGTGGTGGCGACCAGCTCGCGCCCCTCAGAGGAGAGCACGGCCGCGTCGTCCCCCACGCCCACGAGCAGCCCGGGAACGCTCTCCGCCACGCACAGGCGCTCGTGCAGCATGGCCAAGAAATCGAGCTCGCCGAACGGCATGCCGATCAGTCTCGCATCGCGCTGGGGCCGCCGCGAGCCGGAAGTGCGAAGAGAGGCCTCCCCTGCCGCCCATGTTTGCGGCGTGCCAGGTGTTCCGTTGTCTCCCGAGCACTGGGTCAGGTCCCGGCCGGCCGGCGCGGACGCTGGCCGCGGGCATGGCCGGCGGCCGGCGCCCTGGCCGGCAGGGGATCAGCGGCCAGCGGCTGGGCGCGAGGCGAAGGACGGCAAGGCGGCGAGCACGCGCGCGGCGGCGTCGCCCGGTTCGAGGATCGCGCCCGCCTCGCGCGCGAGCGGGTCCTCGGCCAGGACCAGCACGTCGCCGGCCTGCAGGGGCAGCCGGTCGAGCACGCGGCGCGGCGCCGGGTACCACAGGGCCTCGCGCGCGCGCCGCACCCTGGCGCCCGCCAGGTCCACTTCCAGATCGTCGCCGGCGCGCGCCACGACCCGGCCGGCGTGCCGCGCCCCGGCGCGCGTCTCGAAGAGCACGGCGTCCCCGGGCTCCGGGCCGCGCTCGGCGGAGAAGGGCGTGACGATCACGCGCTGTCCGGCCGCAAAATCGAACAGCGGCGCTTCTCCTGCCGGCAGGGTCGCGAGCGAGTAGTCCGCGAGCGCCCGCCAGAGCAGCAGCGCCACGGCGACGATGGCGATGAGCCGCAGCGGCCGGATCAGCGAGCGCGGATCGAACCGCCGCGCCGGATTGGCCGACTCCGCGGCGCCGCTGCTCACGCCGGCGCCTCGTCCAGGCGCGCGCGGAGCGCCCGCGCCGCCGCGGCCGGGTCGCTCGCGTCGCACACCGCGCGCAGCACGGCCACCCCGTCTGCGCCGGCCGCGAGCGCGCTCGCGGCGCTCTCGGCGTCGATGCCGCCGAGGGCCACCACCGGTACCTCGATCGCGGCGCGGAGCTGCTGGAAGCGCGCCAGGCCGAGCGGCGCGGGCGCGAGGTGCTTCCCGGGCGTGGGAAAGAGCGGCGAGAGGGTGACGTAGTCCGCGGCGGCGATCGCCGCGCCGTCGAGCGGATCGTGCGCGGAGAAGCCGGCGAGGAGTGGCAGGCCGCGGCGGCGCAGCGCGGCGGGCGCCTCGTCGCGGAAGCCGAGGTGCACGGCGTCGAGCCCCTCCTGCGCGGCGATCTCGGCCTCGCGCGAGAGCATGACGAACGCCCCGGCGCGGCGCGCCAGCGCGGCCACGGCCCGCGCCAGCGCGCAGAGCGCCGGCGCAGCGAGCGAGCGCTCGCGGATCCAGATCGCGGTCGCGCCGCCGGCGAGCGCCCCCTCGGCCACGCGCAGCGCCTTGCCCGCGTCGCCCCGGCCGGGAGTCAGCACGACCAGGCGCAGGCGCGAGGCGAGGCTCATTCCTCGTCGCCGCCGGGGCGCTCGCCCGAGCGGCTCTCCGCCTGCGGCTGGCCGTTCTCCTCGGCGCCGTCCCCGCGCAGGAAGATGCCCGAGTCGGCGAGACGACCCTCGAGCGCGTCCAGATCGGAGCCGTCGTCCAGCACGATCGCCGTGGGCGACAGGCGCTCGCAGGCCACCTGCAGGGCCGCGAGGGCGCGCAGCAGCCGATCCACGATCTCGCGGTTGCGGCCGCGCAGCACCATCATGCGGCGCGCCGAGACGAAGCGCACCTTCCCGGCCCACTCCTTGATGGAGTAGACCACGTTCTGCGGGATGGCGCTGCGCGCGTTCTCCGACAGCACGCGCAGGATCTCGGCCACGTCCACCCCCTCGGCCACCGCCTTCTCGATCGAGCCGGCGGTCACCTTGTAGCGGTAGACCGCGTCCGAGCTCTGCCGCTCGGCGAAGCGGTCCAGGCGCGTGATCAGGTCGTAGGTGTCGCCCTCCTCGGGGAAGAGCAGGACCTCGAAGTCGGGGTTCACCATGAGCGGCCGCCCCGCGGCCGCGAGATCGGCCGGGAGCGAGCGGCCGAGCGCGCGCGCCCCGAGCGGCGTGAGCCGCACCGCCAGCGGCGCGTCGCCGGCGAAGGCCAGATCGACCAGGCCGAGCAGGTAGAGCCGGTCGCGCTGCCACTGCAGCAGGCACTGCGCCAGGCCGGCGGCGTCGCGCATCACCGCGGTCGGAGCGTACTGGTAGCGGTTCTGGAAGGCGTCGCGGACGTGGTCTTCCTCGAGCAGCGAGATGTAGCGGTTGCGCGCGGCAAAAGGCAGCGCCGCCACGTCGTGGAAGGTGCCCACCTGCTGCGTGCCCAGCACCTCGAGGAGCTGGTCGCGCAGGCGCTGCCCGTGGAAGCCGTCGCCGTCGCTCAGGCGCTCGCGGAAGGCGAAGTCGAGCAGCACGCGCAGCTTCTTCTCCAGCGGCTCCTGCTCCCACTTGCGCCCGCGGATGGTCACATGCAGGGTGCGGTCCTCGCGCCGTTCCACCAGCTTGCGCGCCACGCACAGGTCGTAGATGTACTGGAACGGGTCGAGCGCGCACAGCTCCGGCTTCTGGCCGAGGATGAGCTGCTCCGCCAGCTTCTTGGCCACGGTGCGGTAGATCTGCCCGTTG
>DYIW01000190.1:0-4846 GCA_020723465.1 Phycisphaera mikurensis | reverse complement strand
CGCAGGAGCCGATGAAGTTGGCAAGCCGCGTGTGGGTGAGGCGCACGCGGCTGTGCGCCACGAAGGAGAGGAAGTTGGAGATGTCGGAGATCAGGTCCACGCCGCAGGTGCGCACGTCGTCCGCGCTGCCCGCCGCATCCGGACCGAGGTGGCGCCGGTGCGCGGCCACCACCTCGTCGAACAGCACCAGCGTCTCGTCGAAGTGGTTGATGCCGTACTCGCCGAGCGCGAGATGGCGCACCGTACCGAGGAGCTGGTTCTCGATCGCGGCCTTGAGCCGCCGCCGCTCCCAGCGCGGGCCGTCCTTGCCGCGCAGCCGGTCGTACTGCGACTTGGTGGCGAAGCCGCCGGTCTCCTTGACGACGATGGCAACGAGCGCCTGCAGGTCGGGGTCGAGCTGGCGCACGCGGTGCGCCGCCTCGCCGGGCAGGCAGAGCGCCTGCGCCGCCTCGTCCAGGTCGGCCAGCGGCCGCGGCTCGGCCAGCGCGGCGGCGAAGCGCGGCAGCGCGGCGGCGCCGAGGCGCTTCACGCAGGAGCGCAGGCTGAACATGTCCTTGAGCGGACTCTCCTCGTCCCAGAGGAAGGTCTGCAGGACCTCGCCCAGGTCCGCGGGCACGGAGAAGCGCAGGGAGCCGTTGTCGCTGCCGGAGCGCGCGTCGAGCTGGAAGACGAAGCCGCGCTTCTGCAGGGCGTTCAGGGCCGCCTCGACCTCGTACTGGCTCATGTAGTTGAAGAGGCGCGAGTGCAGCACGCTGTCGCGCGTGACCGTGAAGGCGCGGTCGCGCAGGAGGAAGCGCACCAGGTCGACCAGCTTCTTGGAGAGGAACTTGAGGCGCTTGCGCACCGAGTCCTCGTCGGTCATGCGGCGCACCAGCGAGTCCACCAGGGAGTCGGAGGTGCGCGGCACGGGCGCGCGGCCGTCCCAGAACGAGTAGAGCTCGCTCAGGTCGGCGCGCGACTTCTCGCGCAGCAATCCCTCGAGGCTGGGCGCCCGCGGGCCGCGGAGCGGATCGTTCATCTCTTCTGTTCGCCGCCTTGCGCGCTCGGCATCACCTGGTCCACGTCGCGGATCTCGTAGGCGTATCCCTGCTCGGTCAGGAACAACTGCCGGTGGTTGGCGAAGTCGGACTCCTTCGACTCACGAGTGACCAGGCTGTAGAACCACGCCGGCGCCCCGTTCGACTTCGGTCTCAGGATTCGACCCAGCCGCTGGGCCTCCTCCTGCCGGGACCCAAAGGTCCCGGACACCTGGATCGCCACCGAGGCATCCGGTAGGTCGATTGCAAAGTTTCCTACCTTAGAGACCAGGAGCAGGGGAATCTCGCCTTCTCGGAACAAGTTGTAGAGGCGCTCGCGCTCGCGGTTGGGGGTCTTCCCGGTGATGAGGGGCGCCCCGAGCCGGCGCGCCAAGAGCGCCAGTTGATCCAAGTACTGTCCAATGATGAGCTTTCGGTCGTCCTTGTGCTTCTCCACCAGGAACTCGATGACCGCTTCTTTCGCCGGGTTCTCCGATGCCAGGCGGAACTGGGCGCGCGCCGAGCTGGACTGGTAGCGCGGCCGCAGGGCGTCCGGGATCGGCACCCTGACCTCGATGCAGCGCGCCTGCGCGATCCAGCCCTGGCGTTCCAGGACCTTCCACGGGACGTCACACTTCTTCGGCCCGATCAGGGAGAAGACTTCATCTTCCTTGTGGTCCTCGCGCACCAGCGTGGCCGTGAGGCCCAGGCGGCGCGTGGCCTGGATCTCGGCCGTGACGCGGAAGACCGGCGCGGGCAGGAGGTGCACCTCGTCGTAGATGACCAGGCCCCAGGCGTTGGCCGAGAACAGGTCGAAGTGGACGAAGGGGTCCGACTTGCGGCGGCGGTAGGTGAGGATCTGATAGGTGGCGATGGTGATGGGCTTGACCTCCTTCGACTCGCCCGTGTACTCGCCGATGTCCGCGGGCGCGACGCCGGTCTTGTCCAGGATCTCGGCGCGCCACTGCCGGACTGCCACCACGTTGGTGGTCAGGATGAGGGTGCGCGCGGCCACGCGCTCCATGACCGCGAGGCCGACCACGGTCTTGCCGGCGCCGCAGGGGAGCACGATCACACCCGAGCCGCCGCGCTCCGTGCCGCCGGCGTAGAACACGTCGGCCGCGTCGCGCTGGTAGGGCCGCACCTGGAAGAGCGCGCCGTCGCCCATGCACTCGCGAAAGGAGAGCGCGAAGGGCGCGCCCACGGCGTAGCCGGCCAGGTCCTCCACCGGGTAGCCGATGCGGATCAGGGCCTGCTTCACCTCGCCGCGGTGCTCGGGCGGCACGCGCAGGCGTTCGGCCTCGCCGGCCAGGCCGATAAGCTTCTTCACCGCCGGGTTGCGCGTCACGTCGCGCAAGAGCCCCGGCTCGCTGGAGCAGAGGTAGACCTCGCCGCCGGCGCGCTCCAGGCGCAGCAGGCCGAACTTCCTGATGTTCTCCTGGACGTCGCGTTCCACGTTCGGCGGCACCGGGTAGCGCGAGCGCGCGCGCAGGAACTCCAGGATGGACGCGGCATCCAGCCCGGCCGCGGCCGCGTTCCAGATGGACAGCGGGGTAATGCGGTAGGTGTGGAAGAATTCCGGCGACTTCTCCAGCTCGGCGAAGCGCGAGAGGAAGTCGCGCGCCTCGGCGAAGCCCGGTGCGTTCACCTCGAGCAGCACGGTGCGGTCCCCCTGCACCGTCAGGGGCTGGCTCGGGCTGCCTTCTCCCGGCGCGCCGTTCATGCGCTGCCCTCCGCCAGCGCGGAGCAGTCTTCGCGCCGCAGCTCGCGCGCCAGCCGCGCGCCGGTGGCGGAGCGCGCCTCGCGCGCCACCTCCTCGGGCCGGCCGCGGGCGACGATGCAGCCGCCCTCCTCCCCGCCCTCGGGACCGAGGTCGATGACGTAGTCGGCGAGCTTGATCAGGTCCGGATTGTGCTCGATGACCACCACCGTGTGGCCGGCGTCCACCAGCTTGGCCAGCACCTCGCTCAACCGCGCCACGTCGTCCGGGTGCAGGCCGGTGGTCGGCTCGTCGAGGAAGTAGAGCGTGGCGCCGCGCCGCGGGCCGGCCAGCTCCGCCGCCAGCTTGATGCGCTGCGCCTCGCCGCCCGAGAGCGTGGTGGCGCTCTGCCCCAGGCGCAGGTAGCCCAGGCCGATGTCCGCGAGCAGGGCGAGCACGTCCCGGATGCGGCGCCGGTTGGCGAAGAAGTGCAGCGCCTGCTCGACTTCCAGGTCGAGCACGTCCGCGATCGACTTGCCGCCGTAGGTCACGGCCAGGGTCTCGCGGCTGAAGCGCCGGCCGCCGCAGGCCTCGCACGGCACGTACACGTCCGAGAGGAAGTGCATCTCCACCTGCACCAGCCCCTTGCCCTCGCACGCCTCGCAGCGCCCGCCGGGCTGGTTGAACGAGAACCAGGACTTGCTGAAGCCCTTCATGCGCGCCTCGGGCAGGGCGGCGAAGGCCTCGCGCACCAGGTCGAACACGCCGGTGTAGGTCGCGGGATTCGAGGCCGGGGTGGGTCCGAGCGGCGACTGGTCCACCACCGCGAGGTGCTCGATGCCGGGCGCCAGCTCGAGCGCGTCGAACGGCTCGGCGCCGCGTGGCCCCTGGCGCTCCGCATGGGCCAGACGCGCGCGCACCGCCGGCTCGAGCACGTCCAGGACGAGCGTCGACTTGCCGGAGCCCGAGACGCCGGTGACGCAGGTGAGGGCGCGCTCCGGGATGGCGGCGTCGATCGACTTCAGGTTGTGCAGGCGCGCGCCTTTGACCGCCACCGCGGCCGCGCCGAGCGGCCGTCGGCGCGCGGGCGGGGGCACCGAGCGCCGGCCGGCGAGGTACGCCCCGGTCAGGGATGCAGGGTCGTCCCGCACCGCCGCGACCGTGCCCGCCGCCACCACCGTGCCGCCGCGCTGCCCGGCGCCCGGGCCCACGTCGATCAGGTGGTCCGCCGCGCGGATCACGTCGAGGTCGTGCTCCACCACCAGGATGGTATTGCCGAGGTCGCGGAGCCCCTTGAGCGTCGCCACCAGGCGCGCGGTGTCGCGGGCGTGCAGGCCGATGGTCGGCTCGTCGAGCACGTAGATCACACCCACCAGCCGGTTGCCGAGCTGAGTGGCCAGGCGGATGCGCTGCGCCTCGCCGCCGGAGAGCGTCGCAGAGCGACGGCCGAGCTCCAGGTAGGACAGGCCGACTCCGTGCAGCACATCCAGGCGGTTCTGGATCTCGACGACCACTTCGCGCGCCACGGCCGCGCGCGCGCCGTCGAGCCGCAGGTCGCGGAAGAACTCGCGCGCCGCGCCGACGGTCATGCGGCAGATCTGGTCGAGCGTCTGGCCAGCCACGGTGAAGGCGCGCGCCAGGGGATTGAGGCGCGTGCCGCCGCAGGACGGGCACTCGCCTTCCGTCATGATGGGCCGCAGGCGCCGCCGCCACCAGCCCCCTTCCTCGGCCGAGCCGTACTTCTGCTCGAAGCGGCCGCACAGCCCCTCCCACTGCGTCTCGAAGGAGTACTCGCGCCGCCGGTTGCGGGACTCGCGCACGATCTCGACCGCGAGCGGTTTGTGGTAGCCGTGCAGGATGGCGCGGCGCGCGGCCGGGCGCAGGTCGCGCCAGGGCTCATCCAGGTCGATGGCGAGCGCCGCGGCCAGGGCGTCGAGTTCGTGCCGGAAGCCGAAGTGGGGCTTGGCCAGGTCCACGTCCCAGGGAGGCAGGAGCGCACCCTGCAGCAGGGGCTTTTCCGGGTCGGCGATCAAGAGGTCCGGATCGCAGCGCTCCACCCGGCCCAGGCCGGAGCAGGTCTCGCAGGCGCCGAGGTGCGAGTTGAAGGAGAAGAAGCGCGGCCGGGGCTCCT
>DYIW01000189.1:6689-11853 GCA_020723465.1 Phycisphaera mikurensis | reverse complement strand
CTCGGCAAGAAGGACCCGCGCGACCTCCGCATCCAGCAGGTGTTCGATTACCCGGAGAAGGAGGAGGAGCCGCGCTCCGGCACGCGCGGCTCCGAGGCCCCGCTCTTGACGATGGAGGGCGACGTCGTGGGCACGCCGTCCTACATGGCGCCGGAGCAGGGCATGGGACGCATCGACGAGGTCGGGCCGCGCTCCGACGTCTACTCGGTGGGAGCGATGCTCTACCACTTGCTGGCCGGGCGCATGCCCTACGAGCGGAGCGGCGCGCGCCTCGGGCCGCGTGCGGTGCTGCGGTGTCTCTTGCGCGGGCCGCCCGAGCCCCTGGAGCTGGTCGCGCCGCGCACGCGGCCGGAACTCATCGCCATCTGCGAGAAGGCGATGGCCCACGACATCGAGCAGCGCTACGCCACCATGGAGGAGCTGGGGAGCGACCTGCGCGCCTATCTCGAGGGGCGCGTGGTGCAGGCCTACGAGAGCGGCGCCTTCGCCGTGCTGCGCAAGTGGGTGGCGCGCAACAAGACGCTCGCCGCCGCCAGCGCCGCCCTGATCGCGCTGACCATTTTTTTCATCGTCCGCCTCGACGCGGAGGCCAAGGTGGCCAGGGCGAGCGAGCGCCGCGCGCGCGAGCACGAGGCCGTGGCCAACGGCGCGCGCGAGCGCGCCAGCGACCTGGCCGCGCGGGCCGATCGGGAGCGCCTCCTGGCGCAGCAGGAGCGCGACCGCGTGCTGCGCCTGGCGGACGCCAAGCGCCTCGCCGACCTGATCGCCGAGATGGACGGCCTGTGGCCGGCCGGGCCGGAGATGGTGCACCCCATCACCGCCTGGCTGGCGCGCGCCGAGGAGCTGCTCAAGCGGCGCGGCGAGCACGAGGAGACCCTCGCCGACCTGAGGAGCTTCGCCGAGGTCCAGCCGGACGGGGCGGGCGGGGAGCGCCGCGTCTTCGCCGACGCCGCGACCGCCTGGTGGCACGACACGCTCGCCGGACTGGTGGACGCGCTCGCCGCCTTCGCGGCCGGCGATCCGCACGGCCACACGGTGGCGGCGATGCGCGGGCGCCTGGAGTTCGCCGCGAGCGTCCAGGCGCGCACTCTCGAGGACGAGGCGGCGGCCTGGGAGGAATGCGTGCGCTCGATCGCCGACCCGGACCTGTGCCCGCGCTACGGCGGCCTGCACCTCGCACCGCAGCTCGGCCTGGTGCCGCTCGGCCGCAATCCCCAGTCAGGGCTGTGGGAGTTCTGGCACGCGCAGAGCGGCGAGCGGCCGGAGCGCGCGCCGGACGGCGGCCTGACGCTTGGCGAGGGCAGCGGCCTGGTCCTCGTCCTCATTCCCGGCGGCAGCTTCCTCATGGGAGCGCAAAGCAACACACCGCAGGACGCCGGCTACCAGGAACGCACCGAGCCGGAGGAGGGGCCGCCGCACGAGGTGACGCTCGCGCCCTTCTTCCTGGCGAAGTACGAGATGACCCAGGCGCAGTGGCTGCGCGCGACGGGCGAGAACCCGAGCGCCTATCGGTCCGGGCTGCGCTTCGCCGGCAAGGACGTGACGCCGCTCCATCCGGTGGAGAACGTCTGCTGGCAGCGCGCGCAGGAGGTCTTGCGCTGGCTGGACCTGCAGCTTCCCACCGAGGCGCAATGGGAGTACGCCTGCCGCGCCGGGAGCGCCACGCCCTGGTGGTGCGGCTCTGCGGTCGCGGACTTGCAGGGCGCCGCCAACCTCGCCGACCGCTTCTGCCGGGAGAACGGTGGGCCGGCGAGCTGGACTTACGAGGAAGAGCTGGACGACGGCTACGTGGTGCACGCGCCGGTCGGCAGCTACCGGCCCAACGCCTTCGGGCTGCACGACACCATCGGCAACGTGTGGGAGTGGTGCCGCGACGGGCTCGGGGACTACGTCATCCCGGTCGCGGAAGGCGACGGCCTGCGCCTGGTGGAGGGAGCGCGCCACCTCGCGTTCCGCGGCGGCGCGTTCTCCATCTTCGCCTACCACGCGCGCTCCAGCAACCGCAGCGGCTACAGCGCCGAGTACCGCTTCAACTCCCTCGGTCTGAGGCCGGCGCGTGTCCTCGAGTCCGCGCCCTGAGCGACAGTCGCCGGGATTCTCGCGCAGCGGTCGACCCGTGCGGCGGGGGAACCAACGACCTTCGGCTCGGTCCCTTCTGCGCGGGACAGGACCGGAGGCCACGCTACGCCGCCGGCGGACCGGCGGCGGCGACGAGCAGCTCGCTGAGCAGCTTGTTGAAGCGCGCCGCGTCCGGCAGCGGCGTGCCCTCGGCCAGGAGCGCCTGGCAGTAGAGGATCTCGCAGAAGTCGGCGAAGCGGCTCTCCTCTGGCCGCGCGCGTAGTTGGTCGAGCTTCTCCACCAGCGGGTGGCCGGGGTTGAGCTCGAGGATGCGCGCCTGGTCCGGCACCTCCCGCAGCGCGCCCTTCAGCATGCGCTTCATGTGCGGCGTCAGGTCGTGCTCGCCGGAGACGAGCACGGCCGCGCTGTCCGTCAGGCGGTTGGAGAAGCGCACCTCGCCCACGCGCTCGCCGAGCGCGCTCTTCACCGCCTCGAGCAGCGGCTTCAGCTCCTTCTCCTTCTGCTCGCGCGCCTCCTTCTCCTCGACGTCTTCCACCTCGACCTCGCCGCGCTCGATCGAGCGGATCGGCTTGCCGTCGAACTCGGTGAGACGCTGCATGGCGAACTCGTCCACCGGATCGGTGAGCAGGAGCACCTCGAAGCCCTTCTTCCTGAACGCCTCGAGGTGGGGCGAGGCCTCGATGGTCTGCCGGTCCGGCCCGGCCAGGAAGTAGATCTCCTTCTGCTTGGCCGGCATGTGCTCGATGTACTGATCGAGCGAGACCAGGCCCGGCCCGCGCGTGCTCTGGAAGAGGGCGATCTCGGCCACGCGGAACTTCTCCTCCTCGCCCTCGAAGTAGATGCCCTCCTTGAGCACGGCGCCGAAGTCGCGCCAGACGGCCTCGTACCGGGCGCGCTCGTCCTCGAGCATCTTCTTGAAGGTCTCGAGCGCCCGCGCCACCAGGTGCTTGCGGATCGGCGCCAGCTTGCGGTTGTGCTGCAAGGTCTCGCGCGAGATGTTCAGCGGCAGGTCGCTGGAGTCGAGCAGGCCCTTCATGAAGCGCAGCCAGGGCGGGAGCACCTCCTCGCAGTCGCCCATGATGAACACGCGCTTGACGTAGAGGGCGATCCTGGACTTGGTCTGGTGCGGGTCGAACAGGGCGAGCTGCCGGTGCGCCGGCACGTACAGCAGGGCGATGTACTCGAGCGTGCCCTCGGCGCGCAGGTGGATGCGCGCTGCCGGCTTCTCCCAGTCGTGCGTGAGGTGGCGGTAGAAGTCGGCGTGCTCCTCCTCCTTGATCTCGGCCGGCGGGCGCGTCCACAGCGGCTTCAGCGAGTTCAGGGTCTCGACGCGCCGCACCTGCTGCTTGGCCTCGCCCTCGCCCTCCTCGCGCTCCACCTCCATCTCGATGGGATAGGCGACGAAGTCGGAGTAGCGCTTGACCACGGCGCGGATCTGCCACTCGGCCGAGTAGTCGGCGAACTCCTCGTCGGCCGGGCCCTTGTCTTTGAGGCGCAGCGTGACCGTGGTGCCGCGCGCCGGGCGCTCGCACTCCTCGATGGTGTAGCAGCCGTCGCCCGTCGAGCGCCAGCGCAGGCCCAGAGCGGCGCCCGCGCGGCGCGTCTCGAGCACCACCTCGTCGGCGACCATGAAGCAGGAGTAGAAGCCGACGCCGAACTGGCCGATCAGCTCCGGCGGCGCCGCGCCCTGCGCGCCCGACTTCTTGAGCGCGGACAGGAACTCGCGCGTGCCGGAGCGGGCGATGGTGCCGATGTTGGCGATCAGCTCGTCGCGGTCCATGCCGATGCCGTTGTCGCTGACCGCGAGCGTGCGCTTCTCGGGATCGGCGTCGATGCGGATGTGCAGGCGGTCGTCCCCGGCGAGTAGTTGCGGATCGGTCAGCGACTGGAAGTGGACCTTGTCCAGCGCGTCGCTCGCGTTCGAGATCAGCTCGCGCAGGAAGATCTCCTTGTGCTGGTAGAGCGAGTGGATCATCAGGTCGAGGAGCTGGCGCGCCTCGGCCTGGAACTCCATCTTCTCGGGCTGGCTGGTCACGGCGGGTCCCTCCATGCGGAGCGGGAGACGGCAACGAAGCTCGATTTATTGCACAAGCCGGGGCCGCCGTAAACCCGGCAGGCAAGATTCCGCGGCGATCCGGGCGGCAACCGGGCCCGGGAAGCAGGGTAGAAGGGGCGGCACGGAGGGCGCGGCGCCCGCGGCATCGAGGTAATCGAGAAGACCGTGAAGAGGATGGCGCGGCCGCGGCGTCTCCCTGCACGACATGACCGAACGCGCGACGCCCCTGCTCGAGGAGCTCCTGGCCCAGACCCAGTGGGTGAGGGAGCTCGCGCGCCGCCTGGTGGCGGACCCGCACCTCGCCGACGACCTGGCCCAGGACACGCTGGTCGCGGCCCTCGAGCACCGCCAGGACCCGCCGCGCTCGCCGCGCGCCTGGCTCGGCTCCGTGCTCTTGAACCTGGTGCGCGACGCCTACCGCTGCGAGCAGCGCCGGCGGCGGCGCGAGACCGCGGCCGCGGGCGGGGACGCGGAGCCCTCGACGCTCGAAGTCGTGGAGCGCGCGGCCACGCACGCGCGCGTGGTCCAGGCCGTGCTGGCCCTGAAGGAGCCCTACCGCGGGGTCATTCTCCTGCGCTTCTTCGACGACCTGCCGCCGCGCGCCATTGCGCGCCGGCTGGACCTGCCCGTGGCGACGGTCAACACGCGCCTGCAGCGCGGCCTGGACCGGCTGCGCGCCGACCTGGACCGGTCCTTCCCCGGCGGCCGCAAGGAATGGCGCAACGCCCTGCTCCTGCTCGCCTTCCCGCAGCACTCCTGGGCAGCCGCCGCGGGCGCCGCCCTCGCCGGCTCGCTGGGCCCGGTCCTGGCCGTGGGCGTGGTGCTCGCGGCCGTGCTCCTGACCCTGGCCGCGCTCGGCGACGGCAAGGCCCCGCGAACGCGGAAGGAACCAGTCCCGCCCTCTACCTCGGCGCGCGCGCCCGCGCCGTCCCCCGAGGAGCCCGCGGCGATCGCGCCCGCCGCGCCGCCCGAGGAGCCGCCAGAAGAGCCGCCAGAAGAGCCGCGGGCGCCTCCGCCTGTGAGCGCGCC
>DYIW01000189.1:0-6679 GCA_020723465.1 Phycisphaera mikurensis | reverse complement strand
CGGGACCCGCAGGGCGAGCGCGCCCCTGAGGAGCCAGCGGCTCGCCCGCGCCCAGCGCTCGGGACCTGGTGGGGGGAGACCGCTCCCATCGAGGACATGGTGTACATCCCTGGCGGGGCCGCGCAGATCGGCATGAGCGAGCAGGAGATCCAGGACCGCGGAGTGGAGAACCTCGCCTTCCTGAAGACTCTGGCCGCCTCGGTCCCGCGCCACGAGGTGCAGCTCGAACCGTACTACATCGACCGCTGCGAGGTGACGAACGCGCAGTGGCAGGCCTACCTCGATGCCAGCGGGCTGCCGCCGTCCCGGGAACTCGTCGACTACTACTGGACCGGCGGCCGCATGCCCGCCGGCCACGAGAAGATGCCCGCGGTCTTCGTGTCATGCAAGGAGGCCGAGGCCTATGCGAGGTGGGCCGGCAAGCGCCTGCCGACCGAGGAGGAGTGGGAGCACGCGGCGCGTGGCCCGGAGGGCTTCCAGTGGCCCTGGGGGAACGAGTTCAGCGGCGACAAGGCCTGGTGCGCAGACACCAATCCCCTGAACAGGCACGCCCAGGCCGTGGGCTCCAAGCCTGAGGGCGAGAGCCCGTTCGGCGTGCTCGACATGGCCGGCAACGTGTGGGAGTGGACCTCGTCGACCTTCGAGGCGTACCCGGACCACGCGAACATCCAGATCAAGACCAAGTTCAGCCGCGGCAACCCCGAGTGGATCTCGGCCGCCGAGTTCTTCAGCACAACGCGGCGCGTGCTCCGCGGCGGCGCCTTCGACAGCAAGGACGTGGCCCTGCAGAGCGCCGTGCGCCAGTACGCGGACCAGACCACCTGGCTCAACACGGTCGGCTTCCGCTGCGCGCGCAGCGCCCGGCCCGGTCTCGACGCCGTGCGCGCGGTCATCGCCGCCAGCGCCCGCCGCTGGCTGCTCTCCGAGGCCATGATCGACAACGAATCCGTGCTGGCGTTCGAGCAGACCTGGCGCGACGAGCAGGGCGCGAACACGGGCTTCCGGCGCGTGGTGTTCGCGCCGTTGCAGCTCCAGGACGCACCGCGCCCTCGAGTGCGCGGGCCCGGGGCAGCCGGCGCAGCCCGGTCCGTGCTCGGCGTGCTCTCCACCAGCGAGGACCTGCTCGAGCCGCGGGCTCAGGCAGGTGACTATCTCGTCCTCGGCTCTTGGGCCTTTCCGGCCAGCGTGGTGCTGGAGCCCGCGAGCAGTACGCCTCTGGCAGGGGAGAGCATCGAGCTGAACGTGCCATGGGTGGACGTGGCCGCGGCGTCTCCGGCAGAGCTGACCCGGCAGCAGCTCATGGAGGGCGAGCGCCTGACCTTCGCCTTCTGCGCGAAGGCAGAAGGCGGCCGCATCCTCCGCCTGTTCCTGCCCATCCTCGTCGAGAGTCGCTGAGCGCGACTGCTCAGAAGATGTCGAGCAGCAGCTCCTCGGCCGGGCAGAGGGAGAGGAAGTTCGCGTCCACGGCCAGGCGAGAGTTCCAGGGCAGGGACGTGCGCTCGACCACGCGGCCGAGCGTGACGAGGGCGAAGGCGCGCGCCAGGGAGTCCGCCTCCTGGTCGCGCGCGGCGCGCACCAGGGGAGGAATGGCGCTCGGGCCCGCGACCCGGGCGAGGAGCTGCGCGGCGAGCACCGCCTCGGCGGCCGTGCCGGCCTGCTCGAACTCGTCGAGCAGGGCCGCGGCCGCCTGCTCGGGCGCGAGCAGCGCCAGCGCGGCGGCCGCCTGCTCGCGCATACCCGGGTCGCCGCCGGATAGGAGCAGGCCCTCGAGCGCGTACATCGAGCCGCGGTCCTGGAGCATCCCGAGCGCCAGGGCCGCGCAGCCCCGCAGGTCCAGGTCCTCTGTCTGCTCGAGCAGGGCACGCAAGTCGCCCTTCGCGTCGTCAGCCCCGATGAGGCCGAGCGCCAGCGCCGCCGCTCCACGCTTCGCGGCGTGCTTGTCGCTCCGCAAGTACGAGCAGAGCGCCTGCGCGCAGGCGGCGCGCGCCTCCCGGCCGCACGGGCCGAAGGCGAGGGCCGCGCCCAGGCAGGCCCAGGGTGCGTCGCGCCGGTAGCGTGCGCCGGAAATGGAGTGCCGCAGGAAGTCCCGCGCCTCGCGCAGCTTCGCTTCGCCGGGCGAGCCCGCCTGCGCGCGCCCGGCGATGCGTCCGAGTGCGATCAGGGCCAGCCCGCGGCTCGGCGCGTCGGGGTGGCTCATGGCGACCTTGATCAGCGCGGCGGCGCTTTCCGCGTCGTCGCAGGGGGCGAGCGCGCCGAGCGCGATGATGCACGAGCGCCGCACCGCGAGCTCCCGGCCGCCGGCCGCCACGGCCTCGCGCAGCGCCGGCAGCGCCACCTGGGCCTCGGCGCCCAGCCGGCCCAGGGCGATCGGGATCTGCGGCAGCGGCGCCTCGGCCAGGCGTTCGAGCAGGAAGACGACGATGTCGCGGCGGTCCTGCTGGAACAGGCCGAGCGCCACCAGCGCCGCGGCTGCGAGATCGGGCTGTTCCTCGCGCGTCACCGTGCGCTTCAGCTCGTTGATCGCGCGCGGCTCCGACAGGAAGCCCAGCGCGATCGCCGCCACGGAGTTGGTCGTGGGGTCGGAGCGGCCCGGGTTGTTCAGAAAGGAGAGCAGCACCGGCGCGGAGCGCGGGCTGTGCAGGAGGCCGAGCGCGAGCAGGGCCGAGCGCCGCACCGATTCGTCCGGGTGGGCGACCAGCGGCCACACCTGGGTGAAGAGCGCCTCCGCGCCCTCGGGCGTGGCGCTGCGGCCGCAGGCGATGAGCGCGGAATCGACCACGTCCGGCGCATCCGCCCGCAGCGCCTCGGAAAAGAGCGCCTGGACCGGCGCCCAGTCGGCCGCCGCGCCGCGCGCCCGCACCGAGAGCCGCGCGCGCGCGCCGCCGGCCGCGCCGCGCGCGCATGACTCGATCAGGGCCGGCCCATTCAGGCGCCACCACGCCAGCCACTCCTCGTCCTCGGCGAGCGGCCTTTTCTTGCGGGCGAGCGGGCCGCCTGGTGGTGCGTAGGGTCCGGCTCCGGGCTGATTCGTGCCCGCGCCGAAGCGGTTGGCGTCCTCCGGCGGCACGCCGGTCATGGGGCCGAGGTGCTGTGGCCTCTGGTACTGGCCGCCGTGGCCGAACAGCGGGGCGGGGGCGACCAGGCTGATCAGGGCGGCGGCGAGCAGCGTGCGCCTCATGGTGTTTCCTTGGCAAGTACGTGCCGTCCGAACGCTATACGCGCGGGACACGTCCCAGGTGACGGGGCTTTCCCTCGTCCACCGGGCCGTGCCCGGACTGGCGGCCGCCCGGGCGTGGAACGAGTGTACGATGGCGCTCCGCGGCAACGGGCGTTCTTCGGGAGCGATGCGATGGCGGACAGGACTCGATGCTGGCGGCCGGACCGGGCCCTCGCGGCCCTCCTGCCTCTCGCGCTGTGCGCCGCCGCGGGCTGCGGCGCGCCGGGAGAGGTGCGGGCCGGAGCCTCCATCGACGACACCTGCCGCCGGGCGTTCGTGCAGGACCTGGCCATCGAGACCTTCTTCGGCCTCGACTTCGGCAGGATGTCGGTGCGCGAGGCCGTGCTCGGCGAGGAGCGCTACCTGGCGGTGATCGTGGCCATGGCCGAGGGCGAGCGCCCGCACGTCGTGTTCCTGCCGGCGCGCTTCACCGAGGTGGCGGGCGGGACCTCGGTCACGATCCAGGGCGAGGGCGGGGCCGAGCTCACCGCCTTTCTGCCCGGCGCGCAGAGCGGCGCCGCGCTCGAGGCGCTTTTCTATCTCTGGAACGTGAGTGTCCAGGCTACCTACCCGGACGGCCGCCGCGACGTGCTGCGCGTGGCGATCGACCGCGAGGAGGGGATCCTCGACCTCGAGATCGGCTGGCGCCGGCTCGGGCCGGCCGCGTTCATTCCCTTCGGCCGCGAGACGCTCGAGGAAGCGGCGCCGATCGCGCTGACGATGAGGCGTTCGCCCTCGGTGCTGCCGGCGACCGTGTGGCTGCCGGTGAAGCCGTGAAGCGCGGCGGCGGAAGCGGAGGAAGCGCGTGCTCGTGGCCTGCCCCTGCTGCGGATTGACCCAGGCGCTGCCCGAGCTGGCGCGCGGCACGCGCGCCTGCTGCCGGCGCTGCGACACGACGCTGCGCTCCGCCACGCGCCTGCGGCGCGGCAACAGCCGTACGGCGGCCGTGGCCTGCGCGGCGCTCATCCTGTATCCGCTGGCCGTGAGCCTGCCGATCGTCCAGGTGGCCAAGCTGGGCCATCACAGCGAGGCGAGCATCCTCGAGGGCACGGCGCGGCTGCTGGCCGACGGGCACATCGGCGTCGGGCTGATCGTCTTCGCCTGCTCGGTCGTGCTGCCGCTCTTCAAGCTGCTCTGCCTGCTGGTGCTCTCGGCGGGCGTGGATCGACTCGGCAGCCGGCGCAGCGCGTTCACCTACCGCCTGGTCGAGTGGACCGGCCGCTGGGGGATGCTGGATGTGCTCTGCGTGGCGATCCTGGTCGCGGCGGTGAAGCTCGGCGACGTCATGTCGGTGAGCGCCGGGCCGGGCGCGCTCGCCTTTGCCGCCTGCGTCCTCTTGAGCCTGGCCGCCACGGCCTGCTTCGACCCGCGAGCCCTGTGGGAGGAGGCTGCCGCATGACACCTGGCGACGAAGGAAGACTGCCCCAGGCGGTCGTCAAGCGCGAGCGGCGCGTTTCCCTGGCCTGGCTCCTGCCGCTCCTGGTGCTCCTCCTGGCTGGCTGGCTCGGGTTCCGGGCGCTGGCCCTGCGCGGCAGCGACGTGCTCGTGCTCTTCGAGCAAGGGTACGGCCTGAAGCCCGGGGACGAGGTGCGCTACCACGGTACGGCCATCGGCGAGGTACGCGGCGTGGAGCTCGACCCGGCGGCGCAGGCGATCCGCGTGGCGCTGCGCCTGGAACCCGGCGCGGAGCGCTTCGCGCGCGCCGGCGCGCGCTTCTGGATCGTGCGCCCGCAGGTCAGCCTGGCCGGGGTGCGCGGGCTGGAGACCCTGCTCGGCCCGCGCCACGTGGCCGCTCTGCCGGGCGGCGCCGCCAGCCAGCGCTCCTTCGTCGGGCTGGAGGAGCCGCTCATCGTGGACGACATGCGGCCCGGCGACCTGGAGATCCTCCTCGAGGCCGCGGAGCGCGGCAACCTCGGCCCCGGCACTCCGGTCACCTTCCGCGAGATCCAGGTGGGTACGGTCCTTTCCGCCGGGCTCTCGGCGGACGCGCGCACGGTCGAGGCGCGCGTGCACATCCAGGCCGAGTACGTGCCGCTGATCCAGGAGAAGAGCCGCTTCTGGAACGCCGGCGGCGTGGGGGCGAGCTGGGGCTCGAGGCTCCTGTGGATGGAGCTCGGCGGCAGCCTGGCCCGCGTGCTGCTCGGCGGCTCCGTGGCGCTCGCCACGCCCGAGGACGGCGGCGGCGTGGTGGCTACCGGTCATCGCTTCCTGCTGGTGCGCGAGCCGGAGGAGGAGTGGTTGGAGTGGGAGCCGGCGATCGCCGTGGGCAGCGCCCTTCTGCCGGAAGGGGCCGAGGCGCCGCGGCCGGTGCGCGCACGGCTCAGTTGGCGCGAGGGTCTGTTCGACCGGCGCAAGAGCCGTTCGGGCTGGCTGCTGCACACGCGCGAGGGGCTGCTCGGCCCGGCGGATCTGCTTTCCCCCCCGGCCGAGGCCAAGGCGGGATCGACCGCGCTCGAGGCGGCCGGCACCGTCGTCCCCCTCGAGGCGCCGCTCGTGCCGTGCGGGGCAGGACTTCTGCTCCTCGAGGCGCACGTCGTGGCGTCGGTCTGGGAGCGTCCCGTCGGCCCGCGGACTTCGCAGGCGGTCGAGTGCCTGGCCTTTGGCGATCAGCCGGCGACGCCGCTGCCGCTCCCGGCCCAGCGCCTCGAACCAATGGAAGGCGGACTGCGGGTCCAGGCGTCCTTCACCGTGGACGCGTGCTGGCACGGGGCCTGCGTGCTATCGCGCGAGACGGGAGAGATGCTCGGGATGCTGCTCGTGGAGGAAGGCGGGGCGAGGATCGCGTTCGCGGGCGCGACAGAGGCGCCGAAGTAGAGGTCGCGCGCAGGGCGACGGCGAGCAGGTTCCCGGACCGGTTGCCGCCGGGTCCAGGAACTGGAAACGAAGACCGGTGTCTGGCGGGAGGGCCCTGGCGGGGCGGTCGATCGCGCACCGGCCAAGTCTGTCTTGCGGCTTTGTGCATTTTCCTGGGAGGGAAACGGCGAAGAATCCCGCTTTTCGGGGAAAAGAAACCATGTTCGCGGCAACTAGATAACAGCGGCGAGAAACCGCCGGTCGTGCGAGAAGCAGCTTCGATGGAACAGAAACGAGCCGGTTCGTGGACATCGCCAATGGCGTCGTGGACGAGTGGCGGATACGACAACCGGGAGGCGGGTGGCCGGCCATCGGCGCCCATGAGGGAAAAGTTGGTGTTCACGGCCGGCTCGTGCTTCTTCATCGGGATCTCTGTGATCCCGTGGAGGCAGACGAGACAGGGCTGAGCAGCAAGCTCCGGGTATATGCCTGAGCCGGTAAGCCAACCGGCTCGACGGGGGCTGTGAGCAACCGGACCCGTGGCGTGGGGCCCTTGAGGCCTCCGGCCGCGGGTCCGGTCTTTTTCCGGGCCAGAGCGCCTGGAGGAGCGGCGTGCTCAGAGCCTGAGCAGGAATCCCCCGCGGCCGCGTTGCGAGCGCCGGGGGGGCC
>DYIW01000188.1 GCA_020723465.1 Phycisphaera mikurensis | reverse complement strand
CGCGGCGTGCACCGGGAGCCGCTGCCGCTCCCGGAGGCCGGGGAAACGGCCGCGATGCTCCACGCACCTCCCCTCCGCTTCTCCCCTCCCGGTGCTCAGGGCGCGGCCGGCCTCAGCGGCTGTCCTTCTCCTCTGCTTCCGCGCTCGTCGGCGCCGCGGGCTTCTGCGCCGCCTCCTTCTCCTTGCTCTCGGCGAAGATGTCGGGAGCGAAGCGGATGGGAAGAGTGAAGTCCACCCACTTGCTCGCCGTAAGCGGGACGCTGAACGCGAACTCGTACTTCTCGGTCGCGGGGAAACCGCACCGCCTGTCCTCGTTCATCTTCTGGCGGGCCAGCTTGGCCTCGCCGGCGCGGCCCGCTTCCTGCGGCGGCTCGATGGCGAACGCTGCGACCACCTCGCCGGACCTGTCGATGAGGAGGACATGGTCCCGCGTGTGGTCCCACTCCACGCTGCCGGGATTGGCTGCCCATTTGACCTCCGGCTCGGCCTCCGGCTCCTCCGCCTTGGCCTCGCCCTCCGCCTCACCTTCCTCCGCGGGCTGTTCCTCGTCCTTGCCTTCGGCCGCTTCTCCGTCCTTCTTCTTGGCCGCCCTCTTGGCGTCTCGCGCCGCCTTCTTGTCGGCAACGGCCTTCTTCCGCGCCGCCTCGGCGGTCCTCGCCTCGAGCGTCGGATCGTGGCTCTCCCATCCCGGGTAGGTCCAACCCTCGAGCGGGAACAACTTGGCCGCGGCGCCGTTGCCGTTGCCGTTCGCCTTCGGCTCTGCTGCCTTGTAGGCGACGACGTACGCGCCCGCGACGATCGTGGGCTCGATCATGTTCTCGGTCGTCATGAGCACACCGGCGGCCACGGGCCCGCGCCTGGACAGCTTCTGCATGTCCGTGAGGCTCTTCCAGTCCTTCACCGCCGCGAAAGCGATTCCCTTATTCCCGGTCACCAGGCCCTGGTCGTCGTGGTGCGTGACTTCCAGCGACAGGACCGAGGCGTAGTCGATGGGATAGTCGTTGAAGTGCTGCGGGCCTGCCTGAGCGACGGCGCGCCGCACCGCGTCGACTCCCGGCCGGGCGCTGCACGCGCAGCGGAAGCCGAGTGTGTTGTACCAGGTGTTCGGGTCCGCGCTCTGGCGCACGGCGCTGAGCAGGGCCACGTCCTTGCAGTCGAAGGCGCCGCCGCGGATCACCCGCTTGCTGCTCCTGAAGAACTCGGCCGCCGAGACCTTGTCGGGCTTGCCGCGGCTGTACTTGGTCTTGATCTGGATGTCCGCGTACTTCGGGTACGCATCGAAACTGGACGCGGTCCATTCCCAGACGTTGCCGGCCAGATCGAACACGCCGAAGGGGCTCTTGCCCTCGGGTTTGCCGCCCACCGCTTGAGCGTGCTTGACGAAGGGCTTGGTGTCGGCGCACCAGGCATTGTCACCAACGAACTCGTTGCCCCAGGGCCAGAGGAAGGCCTCCGCGCCGCGGGCCGCGAACTCCCACTCCTCCTCGGTCGGCAGTCGCTTCCAGGCCCAGCGGGCAAACCCCTCGGCCTCGAGATACGAGACGAACACCACGGGCATGTTCTCGTGGCCCGCGGGGATCTTGCCGTCGGTCCAGTAGTACTGGACGAGGTCCTTGTTCGGCTCCAGGTTGTTGAGATCGAGGTAGATCCTCCACTGCTGGTTCGTGACCTCGTTGCGGTCGATGAAGTACGGTTCGAGCTGCACTTCATGACGCGGGACCGAGGCCGCCAGGGTCTTCAAGAAGCTCAGGACCTCGACTCCGCGCTCCTGGATTTCCTGCTCGTCGAGACCAACGGTGGCGGCGCCGCCCGGTACAAGAACCATGCCCGGCGGCGCCACGGCTGCCTGGTCCGGAGGGCAGGGCGACTGGCGGAAGCTGTCCCCGGGAGACAAGGCGAACGCGGGGCACGCCACGAACAAGCTGGCGACCACGACGGCGAACAGCGTCTTCACTGGTGCGGCCCTCGGGCTGAACGACGTGTCCATGAGAACTCCGACTTGCGGATCAGTCGCTTCTTCTGCTAGCAACTCTCAGGGAGAATGGAAACCGCTGCACTCCCGGCGCCGATCCAGGAAGCCCAGGTCCCTCGGGTTCCGGAAGGACCGGCGGATTCGAGCAACAGGACTCTTCGTGTAGCGGTAAGCTGGGCAAGGGTAACAGGATCGCGAGATCGCGCAACCGAATTCCCGCCGCGCGCGCGCGGGGCCTGACCATCGAGGCGCGCGTGTTTCATTCTCGCGGAGCGCACGACAGCGACATGACGGAACCACAGCCCACGGAAGTGGACATCGTCATCGGTGAGAACGAGGCAGGGTCGAGGATCGACCGCTACCTGGGGAACCGTTTCTATCCCGCGTATTCCCGGTCGTTTCTGACCGGGCTCATCTCCTCGGGGGAGATCACGGTGAACGGCGCCGCGGTTCGTCCGGCCTACCGCGTGGGCCGCGGCGACCGCATCAAGGCGATCCTGGCACCCCGCGCCGACGACACACCGCAGCCCGAGCCCATCCCTCTCGACATCCTCTTCGAGGACGACTTCATCCTGGTGGTCAACAAGCCGGCCGGCATGATCGTCCATCCCGGGCCGGGGACGAAGTCCGGGACCCTCGTCAATGCCCTGGTCGCGCATGACCCGGGGATCGGCAAGGTCGGGATCGTGTTCCGGCCGGGAATCGTCCACCGGCTCGACGGGCAGACCTCGGGCGCCCTGGTGGTGGCCAAGACCAACCCGGTGCGCGTGCACCTGGTCGAGCAGTTCAAGGCCAAGCGCGTGCGCAAGGAGTACCGGGCCGTGGTCGTGGGCGCCATGCCCTTCGACTCGGACTACATCGACCTGGCCATCGGCGAGGACCTGCGCCACAAGGACCGGATGATGGTCGATCCCAAGGACGGCAAGCCGTCGTCGACCTACTACGAGGTGCTGGAGCGCTTCCAGGACGCGACCTACGTCAAGGCCATGCCGTTCACCGGCCGGACCCACCAGATCCGCGTCCATCTCGCGCACATCGGCTACCCGGTCATGGCCGACCAGGTCTACGGCCGGCGCTACGGCCAGAGCTGGTTCGCCGCCCGCGCCCAGGCCAAGGAGCAGGGGCTGCCGCACCCGGACATCGAACGGCACGCGCTGCACGCTCATCGCCTGACGCTCGATCATCCGGTGACCGGCGAGAGCATGAGCTTCGAGTCGCCCCTGCCCGCGGACATGGCGCGGCTGCTCGCGTACTACCGCGAGCACGGTGCGGTCACGGACTGAGGCGCGGGCCGGCGGGGCGGGCGGCCGGTCGCGAGCGGTGAGGTGTTGGTATGGCGGAGCGGCCCAAGGATGATGCGAGCGCGAGGAAGTCTGGGGCGGACGGCGGGAGCGCGTGGGAGCGCCTGCGGCGCTTCCTGAAGAAGGACGTCTGGGCCGCGGATCTCGGCGGCATCCCCACCTTCCGCGCTCTCTTCTATCGCGCGGCGCGGGTGCTCTTCCTCGCGGTGCGCGGCCTGGTGAAGAACGAGTGCCTGAACCAGGCGGCGGCCATGACCTACGTCACGGTGCTGTCGCTCGTGCCGCTCATGGCGCTCGCCTTCTCCGTGGCCAAGGGTTTCGGCTTCTACGACAGCCTGGTGGCGGACACGATCATGCCCGCGCTGGACAGCGCTTTCGGCAGCGAACCGGGGAGCGGCGCGGCCGAGGGCGACCCCGCGGGCCCGCAGGTCTCGCACGTGCGCGACGCCATCGTCCGGCTGCTCTCGTTCGTCAGCCGCACCAGCTTCTCCAACCTGGGGATCCTGGGGCTCGCCTTCCTGCTTTTCACCGCGGTCAAGCTCCTGACCAGCATGGAGCACGCCTTCAACCGCATCTGGGGCGTGAAGAAGTCGCGCACCTTCGTGCGCCGCACCGCCGACTACCTGGCGCTGGTCGTGGTCACGCCGGTCGTGCTGATGATCGCCACCGCGGCCACGGGCGCGGCCCGGAGCAACGCCTTCGTCGATTACCTGACCGAGGAGCTGCATCTCGGGCCGCTCCTCTCGCTCGGCTTCCGGCTGCTGCCGCTGCTCGTCCTGTGGGTCGGCTTCGGCTTCGTCTACATGACCATGCCGAACACGCGCGTCAACGCCGCCTCCGCGCTCGTGGGCGGCATCTTCGGCGGCACGCTCTGGCAGATCTTCCAGGTGCTGCACGTGGAGTTCCAGATGGGCGTGGCGCGCTACAACGCCATCTACGCCGGCTTCGCCGCCATTCCCGTGTTCCTGGTGTGGGTCTACGCCGGCTGGGTGGCGGTCCTGCTCGGCGCGCAGTTCGCGTGGGCGCACCAGGCCGAGCCCGAGCACCGCGAGCTGATGCGAGAGTCCGAGACCAAGGTCGCCGACCTCGAGTCGCTCGCGGTGCATGCCATGGTCGCGGTGGCGCGCTCTTTCCGCCGCGGCGAGGGGCCGGTCTCGACCACGGCGCTCGCCGCGCGCTTCGCCGTGCCGCCGCGGCTGGTCGGCGACGCGCTCGGGCCGCTCGTGGACGGCGGACTGCTCATCCAGGCGGACAGCGCGGCCGGGGGCGGCTACGTCCCGGGCACCTCGCTCGACCGGATCCGCATCCAGTCCGTCCTGGACGCGGTGCGAGGGAGAGGCGGCCAGGCGGCGGCGGGCGACGAGGTCGGGAAGCTGCTCGACCGCTTCCACGCCGAGAGCGGGCGCCTGCCCGCGAACCGGACCCTGGACGAGATGAGCGCCGGCGACTGACGGCCCGCGCGTCGCGCGCAGCGGACCCGGTCTCGGCGATCAGCCGCGGAGCGGCTGCTTGCCGGGCGCTCCGTCGGCTGCATCGCCGCAGCAATGCGACAGGCGGATTTTGACATGGCTTCCGCGCCCCCGCAGAATGCGCCCTCCCCCAGGCGCAGGAGCACCCGCCCATGAACCAGACCGGACCGACCGAGAGCAAGAGGTCGTTTCTCCGCGCGTTCCCGGCCACGTTCTGGCTGGCCAACGTCTTCGAGCTGTTCGAGCGCGGGGCCTACTACGGCCTGAACGCGCTGCTCGGCCGCTACCTCACGGACAAGACCGGCGGCGCACTGGGCTTCGACGAGGACGAGGCCGGTCTGCTGCAGGGCGTGGTCTACGCCGCCACCTACGTGGTGCCCATCCTCGGCGGGGCCCTCGCGGACCGCTACGGCTACCGGCGCATGCTGCTCCTGGCCTTCTCCTTGCTCTCGGCGGGCTACTTCCTCTCGGGACAGGTGACCGCCTATTGGGTGTTTTTCGCCACGCTGCTGGTCATGGCCACGGGCTCGGGCCTGTTCAAGCCGATCATCACGGGGACGATCGCACGCGTCACGGACGAGAAGACCTCGGGCTTCGGCTTCGGCATCTACTACTGGATGATCAACCTCGGCGCGCTCATCGCCCCGCTCGTCGCCGGCTGGTTGCGCGGCTTCTCCTGGAGCTACGTCTTCTTCGCCAGCTCGCTCTACTGCGCGCTCATGCTGCTCTTGACCGCCGTGGCCTATCGCGAGCCGCCGCGGCCGCAGAGCAGGAAGAGCGTGCAAGAGGTGCTCGCGGGCGCGCTCACCGTGCTCTCCGACGCGCGCTTCATGCTGCTCATCTTCGTCTACTCGGGCTTCTGGATCCTCTACTTCCAGAACTTCGGCGCCGTGCTCTGGTACCTGCGCGACTTCATCGATCCGGCGCCGGTGAACGCCGTGTTCGCCTACCTGCCGTTCTCCTGGAAGTTCGACGCCGAGTTCGTCACGTCCATCAACGCCGGGACCATCGTGCTGCTGCAGATCGTGGTGAGCCGCACGGTGAGGAACTTCAAGGCCCTGCCGACGATGGTGGGCGGGATCCTGATCGGCTCTGCCGGCTTCCTGCTGCTCTCCGCGTCGCAGTACGCCTGGGTGTTCGTGCTCGGCATCGTGGTCTTCTCCATCGGCGAGATGACCTGCCACCCGAAGTACTACGGCTACGTTGGCCTCGTCGCGCCCGAGGAGCAGAAGGCGGTCTACATGGGCTACGCTTTCCTCTACGGCGTGGTCGGCGCGCTGGTCGGCGCCAACCTCGGCGGCGAGATGTACACGGCCCTGCTCAAGCCGCTCGTGGGCGCGGAGGATCCGTCCGGCGCGCTGCGCGGCTTCTGGCTGACTTTCGTCGCCGTCGGCGTCGCGACCGCGGTGCTGCTCTTCGCCTACAACGCGCTCTTCGGCCAGGACACGCCGGCGACGCGGGCGCGGGCGCGCACGGTCATGTTCGCGGTCTACGGCCTGCTGCTCCTCGCCGCGGCCGGCATCACCTGGCACGTCCATTCCGCGACCGGAGGTGTCCCGGCCAAGACGGCCATCCAGGCCGGGATCATGCTGGCCGTCGGCCTGGGAGGCCTGGCCGCCCTGGCGGGAGCGGGGCGGCGCGCAAGGGCCTGAAACGACCGTTTTGGTTGCGGCGCGGCGATGTGCTAGGCTCCCGGCCCGCAACGGTCTCGCGGGGGGTGGCGTTGTCGCCCGCCCTGCGCGGCACGCCGAGCGCAAGGAGTAGGTCTCATGGCGGACAAGGATTACAAGCCGTACGTGCCTCCCGAGAAGACCATGACCGAGTTCACGGTCAGGGCGCTGATCATCGGCCTCGTCATGTGTCTGGTGCTGGGAGCCGCGAACGCCTATCTCGGCCTCAAGGCGGGGATGACCATCGCCGCGACCTATCCGGCGGCGGTCATCGGCATGGCGGTCTTGCGCCTGTTCCGCGGCAGCCTGCTCGAGGAGAACTTCGCGCGTACCGTGGGCTCCATCGGCGAGTCCATCGCCGCGGGCGCGATCTTCACGATCCCAGCCTTCGCCATCCTGCACCTCTGGGAATTCAACACGTTCAAGGACTACCTGCAGGCCTCGGCGCTGATGATCGTGGGCGGCATCCTCGGCATCCTCTTCGTCACGATCCTGCGCCGCGTCATGGTCGAGGACAAGGATCTGCAGTTCCCCGAGTCCGTGGCCGCCTCCGAGATCCACAAGGCGGGGCAGCGCGGCGCCCAGGCGGCGATCCAGCTCTTCCAGGCCATGGGCGTGGGCGCGTTGGTGAAGCTCCTCGCCGTGCTGAACGTCTTCACGGCCGCCAAGAGCTTCCTGCTGAACATCGGCGAGATCGGCAAGAGCCTGGTCCGCCTCGGGTTCAAGCAGGACGCCTTCACGATCAAGGCGGGAGGCGTGTCGACGATCTCCGCGCCCGAGGTGAGCCCGGCTTACATCGGGGTGGGCTACATCATCGGCCCGACCCTGGCCGCGCTCAACTTCGCCGGAGGCCTGCTCGCTTGGGGCCTCTTTGTCCCCATGCTGGTCTTCTTCCTCGGCCCGATAATCATCGGCGACTTCGCGGCAGCCAAGGGCTTGCCGGCCACCGAGGATTCGACCTGGGTCGCCCTGTCCATCGACATGTGGAAGTTCATCGTGCGGCCGATCGCTGTGGGCGGGATGCTCGTGGGCGCCGGCTACACGCTGTTCCGCATGCGCAAAAACCTGGGCTCGGGTCTGCGCCGCGCGGTCAGCGACCTGAGGAAGTCCGCCGAGGCGAAAGAGGCCACGAGCCGCGTCGAGCGCGACCTGAACTTCAAGGTCGTTTTCGGCGGCATCGTCGCGGTGTTCCTGGTCATGTCGGCGCTCTACGCCTGGTTCACGGGCGCGATCGGCGGGGCCGTGGCCGCGGCCGCGGTCATGCTCGTCACCGGCTTCTTCTTCGCCGCGGTCTCGGGCAACCTGGTAGGCATGATCGGGTCGTCCAACAACCCGGTGTCCGGCCTCACGCTCGCGACCCTGATCATCGCCGCACTGGTCATGGTGATCATCGGGATGTCGGGCAGCGAGGGCGTGATCGCGGTGCTCGGCGTGGCCAGCGTGGTCTGCGTGTCCTCGGCCGTGGCCGGCGAGATGCTGCAGGACCTGAAGGTCGGACACATCCTGGGCGGCACGCCGTGGAAGATGCAGGTCGGCGACCTGATCGGCGTGGTGGCGGCCGGCGCCTTCATGTTCCTGCCGCTCTCGATCCTCCACTTCGCGAACATCCAGGATGGGGGCATCGGCTTCGGCGACACCAAGCTCTCCGCGCCCCAGGCCGGCCTCATGGCCACGCTCTCCCAGGGCATCGTGGGCGGCGAGATGGCCTGGCCGCTGGTCGTGGTCGGCATCGTGATGGGGATCTCGCTGATCATGATCCGCGTGCGGAGCCCCATGCTCTTCTCAGTGGGCATGTACCTGCCCCTCGAGACCACCTTCGCCATCTTCGTGGGAGGCGTCATCCGCTGGATCGTGGACGTGCTGGCCGCGCGCCGCAAGCTGAACGACGCGCAGAGGGGGCGCGTGGAGAACGTGGGCATCCTCGTGGCCTCGGGACTGATCGCCGGCGAAGCCCTCATGGGCCTCGTTACGGAGTCGATCAGGTTCTTCTTCTTCCGGGAGCATCCCGAGAACTTCTGGAAGGTGGACTGGGCGCCTCACGGCGGCCTGGCCGTCGCCTTCGCGCTGCTTCTGGCCTGCTACCTGATCTTCGTCCCGCTGAGGAAGGCCGGTTCGCCGGACGAGCCGGCGCCGCCGCCCGTGGCCATGTAGCGGCCAGCGCGGGGCAGGGGCGCTTCAGCGCCCCTGCTCGACCTGGTCCGCCACCCACTTGATCCCGCGCAGCAGCGCCTGCTCGATGGCGGGCTCGGACGAGGAATGCCCGGAGGCGGGCGCCAGCTCGAGCTTCACGTGCTCGAGGCGCTGGCTGAGCTGCCAGGCCGCTTGCGGCGGGCAGATGACGTCGTAGCGGCCGTTGACGATGAACGTGGGCACGCTGGCGATGCGTTCGCTGTCCCTGAGGAGCTGCCCCTCCTCGAGGAAGCAGGCGTTCATCATGTAGTGGTTCTCGAGCACGGCGAGCGACCTCACCACCGGCCGGTTCTGCCGCAGCGACTGCTGGACCTCCTCGGGCGACGACTCGAGGTGCGCGAGCAGTGACTCGTAGCCGGCCCAGCCCATCTCCGCCCGCTCGCGCGTCGCGGCGTCCGCGGACTGCGTCATCTCGAAGAGCTGGCGCGGGTAGTCCAGGCTCTCGGGCGCGGGCACGACCTTCTGCAGCTCGGCGAAGGCGTCGGGGAAGAACAGGCCGGCGCCGCCGTGATAGAAGTGGTGTGTTTCCTGCTTGGTGGCCAGGAAGACGCCGCGCAGCACCAGGCCGCACACCTTGTCCGGGTGCTCTTCGGCATAGGCCAGGGCCAGGGTCGTGCCCCAGGAGCCGCCGAACAGGATCGCCTTCTTCTCGATTTCGAGGTGCGCGCGCAGGGCCTCGATGTCCTGGACGAGCAGGTCCGTGGTGTTCTCGCGCCATTCGGCGTGCGGCCGGCTGCGGCCCGCGCCGCGCTGGTCGAAGAGCACGATCTGGAAGCGCTCCGGATCGAAGTAGCGCCGCATCGATGGGCCGCACATGGCGCCCGGCCCGCCGTGCAGACCGATGACCGGCAGGCCCTCCTCGTTCCCCGACACTTCCCAGTAGATCGAGTGCAGGTCGGAGACCTGCAGCAAGCCGGACTCGTAGGGCTCGATCGGCGGGAAGAGCGCGGCCGTTTCTTCGCCGGCCGGACAGGCCGCGCACCACGCCGCGCACAGGAGCAGCACGGGCAGCAACGGCCGCAGGAATGGGGTACCCCAAGTCCTCATCGTCCTCCTCCTATCGTTCAGCATCAGCGGCGTCGCGTCGCGCCGCCCGCTGCACCCGGCTGTCAGGCGCTCTGCTTCCCGCGTGCGCGGCGAATGACCTTGGCAAGGGCTCTCAGCGCATGGCTCACCGACTCGCTGTCGGGGAACACGTCGAGGAGATCGGGGTCGACCACCACCACGTTGCTGCCTTCCCGGTACCGCGCCGCCGTCACGCCACGGACACCGCCCGAGAAGTCGTACTCCGGGCGCATCGTGTCTCTGTCCGCCCGCGTTTTCCGTTTGCTAGCTCTCTTCTTCATACTGCCTCCGCTCTCGGCGCGTCGCTCTCCTGGCTGAAATGAGCCGTGTGCGCGGCGGCCGCTCCGCGAACGCGACGACCAACAGCCTCTCCCTCGCCGACGTGCCGAGGAGAATGTACCTCATCTCACTCACCGAGTGATCGGGATCTGGTTTGAGCACGGCGAGCGGATCGTCGAAGACGGTGCAAGCTTCCACCATCGTCACCCCGTGCTTCTTCAGGTTGCCCGCGGCCTTCTTCGGATCCCATTCGAACTGGTAGCCCACGATCGACTCCAGAATGACGGACCAGGCCTAATACGTTTCACACGCCCCTGACGCTTCCTGGACGGCGCGCGAGCGCACCGCGCGGGCGCGCGCGCCAGAGACTCACCCCGCCTGCTCGCGCCGCGCCTTGTTGAGGGCAGCCGCCTCGGCGCTCGGTAGCTCGAGGCCGCAAGTGGCCTTTCCTCGATCCGTGAGCTTCTGGGCGATGGCCACGATCAGGGCCACGGCCGCCAGCGCGGAGAAGGCCATCATGGTGGCGGTGTAGTCGTAGACGCCGGTGCCCGCTTCCAGCGTCTCGGGAGTCACGTCCGGATTGGACCTGTCGAGCACCCAGCCGGCCAGCGGAGTCATCCTCCACCAGAGCAGGTTCTGCACCCAGGCCATCACGCCGTAGGCCGTGCCGAGCTTCTTCTCGTCGACGATCAACGCCACCGCGGGCCACATGGCCGCGGGTACCAGGGAGAAGGAGATGCCGAAGATCGGTACGAGAATCCAGGGCGAGAGCATGGTCAGACCGAAGCACAGGCTGGTGACGAGCAAGAGCGAGGCGCCGCCCAGCATGAGCGTGGCGCGCTTGCCCTTCTTGTCCACGAACGCGCCGAAGACGATGGTGAAGACCGCGGCTCCCCAGGGAATGAGCGACGTGAAGTCGCCGGCCTTGACCGAATCGAAGCCGTACTTGTGGGTCAGGAGGTCAGCGAGGTAGTCCTGGAACGGGAAGACCACCGCATAGAATGTCGCGCACAGCAGCGTGATCAGGATGTATGGCTTGCTGGCGAATAAGGCCCCAAGCGTACTGAAGTGGAACTGCTCCTCGGGCGCGAGCATGGTGGCGCCGCGCGTCGCGTCGCGCTGCTTCTCGTCCCGCCAGTCCATGACCATATAGATCAGGAACAGGATCAAACCGGCGCCCATGACCACGGCGCCGAGCCACAGGGCGGCGGTGAAGCCGAACGCCTCGGCCACGCGCGGCGACTGGGACATGCCGAGAGTGCTGCCGACGCGCGCCACGCCCAAGTTGATGCCGAAGGCTAGCGCCAGCTCCTTGCCCAAGAACCACTTGGCCAGCACCTTGTTCAGCATCACGATCTGCGTCTCGGCGCCCAGGCCGAAGAGGATGCGGCCGAGCATCATCATCTTCACGCCCGGAGACCAGTCGGGCAGGAAGGAGTCGAGGAGGTCGAAGCCGAACCCGCCGTTCAGGAAGGAGTCGCTCGCCCCGTACGCCGTGACCACGCCTCCCAGCGCGCAGAACAGCGTGGCCACGAAGCCGGTCCTGCGGATGCCGAAGCGGTCGACGAAGATCCCGCCGAGCAGGACCATGAAGAGGACCACGTTGGGGAAGTTGTAGCCGTTGCGCACGTCGCCCCATTGGCTTGACGTCGCGTGCAGCTCGGTCTGCCAGGTCTGCTTTAGCGTGGTGAAGCAGTCGTAGTGGTAGTAGTTGGCGAAGATGACCAGGCTCATCAGCGCCAGCACGACCCACCTGACGGCGCCGCGGCTGCGCTCGGGTTCCGGCTGCGCGTTCACGAGGGTTCCTTTCGTGCTCGGGTTCCGGGTGGAAGGGGGCTCAGTATCGTGCCCGCTTCGCGCGAGATCAAGGCGCATCGCGGCGGCGCCGCCGGCGAACGTGTCCGGGCTTGCCGATCGGGTCCGACCAGCGCCGCCGCGAGTTCGAAGTTCGAAGTCCGAAGTTGGAAGCCGGAGGACCCTTCGGCCGACTGCCGGCCTCCGCGCACTCGGGTGCCTC
>DYIW01000187.1 GCA_020723465.1 Phycisphaera mikurensis | reverse complement strand
GGCCCCCCGGCGCTCGCAACGCGGCCGCGGGGGATTCCTGCTCAGGCTCTGAGGCTCAACCCCAACTGCGCCGGGGCGCACCGCGCCCCGCGAGGCGGGGCGTGCGATGCTCTACTGGATCGTCAGCGTCACGCCGTTCGAGTTCGAGTATCCGAGCGGCGCGCCGCCGTCGACGACGAACGCCTGGAGCACGACCGTACCGAGGGGCGACCCAGGGGGAATCGCCACCACGGAGTTGATCGCGCCAGCACCTGGGCCGCCGGCCGACAGAGGCAGCGGGCCGAACGGTCCGAAGATGGGAGAGACATTCATGGTGCATCCGGCGCCCATGGGAATGGCGGCCTGGAACGCCCCCAGGAACAGGAATGCACTCGAGCCGCCGAGTCCCTGGGAGATGATGATGTTCAGCGAACCGCCCGGCGTCGGGCAACCCGTCATGTTGAACGTCGGGGTGAACCCCCCGGAACCCGGGCAACCGCTGCCGTACTGGCTCGGCTGAGTGCAGCCGATCGTCGTGGCAAGGGCCGCGTTCGCCACCGCGATGGCCCAGTCGCCGGGATCGAGGAGGGGCGAGGCGGAGCAGCCGTTCAAGTAGACGATGTACCCGCCGGCGGGAGCCGCGGACTTGTTGTAGGCCATGCAGATCTCGCCGTCCGCGTACGTCCCGTCCTTCACCCCGGCGCCGAGCAGCGCGAGGTAGTCCCGGTAGTAGCCGGAGAGGGTCGTCACGTTGGTGTAGAGGATGGTGGTGCCGTCGCCGACGTAGGTGCTGAGCGAGAAGTGGTTGGTGCCGGCGGGGGATTTGACCGGCGAGTAGCCGCTTCCCATGATCCGTCCAGAAAGGTAGTTCCCTGACGTGTAGGTGCAGAACGGGCCCAGAATCACGTTTCCGCCGTTGTCGCAGTAACCCGCCAGCACGTTGCCGAACGCCACGTTGTTTGCGTAGGCGAAATTCGTCCAGGTAAAGACCGCGTCGTAGGTGGCGAGCAGGGCTGGGCTGGGCGTGCCGGCCTGTGCGTTGAAGTAGTCGACCGTCGCGCCGCCAGCCGCGGTGGACACCGCCGCGCGGAACGTGGGGTCGTCGGCTTCGCTGGGGGCGTAGAGGATTCGGTCGCTCGGTGTGAGCTTCAACTGGGGAGGCGTCAGAACGTGGCCGGTGAAGACCGCCGCACGGGTCTCACCGGTGTTGGTCACCTGCGGCCGCGCCGTGGTCGTGGCCGCCACGGCTGAGACCGACAGAAACAGAACGGCGCCGGCAACTGCAGCTGACTTGAGTTGCATAACCACCTCTCCTGAAATGGACGCAAGCGTCCGGAAGTGGGGTTCTTCCTCGAGCCCCGAACATGCGTGGCTGAACGATCTCTTGGGGACTCCTGTCTTGGGGTCCCGGCTAGAATGCCGGCGACAGCCGGCATTCCCACGTCTTGGGCCGCAAGTGTATCAAAGAGCGAAAGGACAGCGCAACACCATCGCGCCCGAGTACGGGCCCGGCAGAGTTCCGTTGCGCTCGGCGAAGACTCGGCCTCCTGGTTCCGCGCGGCGCACGAGCCGCATGGCCGAGCCCTGGGCGTACAACGGCATGGAGCCCGTGAAGCCCGATCCTCGGTCGAAACCACTGCTTGCGGCCGCACCTCGATCTGCCCAGGCGCGTGACGCAGCGGCGTGCCGGAGGTTCAACCCATGCGCAGCAAGATCCTCCGTTCATCGTTTTCTCGTGTTCTGATCCTGAGCCTGGCGGTCTTCGCTGTCTCCGCCGTCATGCTTGAGGACTTCTCCGGTCTGCCGGGGCCGGGCGTGGTATTCTCCCGGCGACATCGTCAGCTTGGTCGGCCAGCTCGGCTGCCAGGCCGTCCTGCGCCGCAAGCGCGATCACTTGCGGCTGGGTATGACCATGAACGCGTCCACGCCACGGAACAGGCAAGCGCCGCCGGCCGCGTCGTTCGTTGGCACCATCGCCCTCGCCGGCCTCCTGGGGTCCTTCTTCGGCTGCAGCAGTCAACCCCCGCTCCAGGCCCTCGCGGAGGAGTCCTCGGGACCCTCGGACGAGTACCCGCTGGACTGGCCCGCAGCAACCGAGCTGGTCTTTGAGAACTACGAGGGCCTGCCGTTTGCCGCGGGACCGGTCTCGATCAGCGGAGCTGACCTCCGTTCCCTGCTCGACGCCGCTGCCACGTGCTGGGGCTACTGGTTCTACGACGCTTGCTTCGACGGCACCGCGCTCGTGCGCGGCGAGAGACGGCGTTTCCTCATGGGGAACATGGCGTACCAGGCGGGGCGTACCTGGGTGCTCACGCTCTACCTGACGGATGACACCGGCTTCCTGGGCAAGAAAAAGAGGTGGCTCCTGAACGCCGGCGGCGACACGCCCTGCCGGCGAACGATCGACAAGATCGAGAAGCTGAGCGGCCTCGTGCGTCCGGCGCCGCCGTCCCTCCTCTCGCTCGGCATCACTGAGATGGAGTTCGAGGAGCATGACGGTCAATGGGTCGCGTTGAGCACGGACGAAATCCGGGCGCTCGTTGATGGTGCGGTTGCTTCCACCATCAGCCACCCGAACATCAGTGGCTTCCCGGGAAACGCAGTGTGGGAGGGCAGGAAGCGGAATGTCGCCTTGGGCGTGGTCAAGATCGCGGAAAGGCCCTGGCGCCTCACCATCTGGCCCGACGACGGTCTCTTCCCCGACTCCATGAGCTGGCTGCTCGACACTGCTCAGGGTTCGCCGGCACTGACCGTGATCGGGAAGCTCCGGAAGAAGTGAGCGACGGAGACGCTCCTCCTCATTGCGCGCCCCGCGCGGTGCACTCATTCCGGGGCGGGAGCGGCCTCCTCTCCCGCCCGCGACCGCCGCCAGCATCGCCTCCGCCAGAAGCGAACCGCTTCGCGTTCGTCGCGCACGGCGTGCACCGGAAGCCGCGCTGCCGCTCCCGGATGCCGGGGAAACGGCCGCGACGCTCCCTCTTGTGCTTCCTCTCACGTAGACTGCTTCCGCGATCCTCAGGGAGGCCTTGCCAGTGCGTCTTCAGGTTCTCGGTTGTTCAGGAGGCTCGGCCCTCGGCCGTCATCCCACCAGCTTCCTGATCAACGGCCGCGTCGCGCTGGACGGCGGCGCGGTGACCGCGAACCTCTCCGCCGAGGGCCAGGAGCGCATCGACCACGTCGTGCTCTCGCACGCGCACCTCGACCACACCGGCAACCTGCCGTTCCTGCTGGACAACCGCTTCGCGCGCCAGCGCCAGCCCATCACCTTCTACGGCAGCGACGTGACGGTGCGCGACCTGCGCCACGGCGTGTTCAACAACCGCATCTGGCCGGACTTCACCGCGCTGCGCAACCGCCGGTCCGTCTCCCTGGACCTCCGCTCCATCGCGGCCGGGACGCCGTTCACGGTCGACGACCTGACCTTTACGGCCAGCGAGATGGACCACACCGTGCCGTGCCTCGGCTACCTGATCGAAGAGGACGCGTCGAGGCTGTACGTCGCCGGCGACACGCGCTCGGCCGCGCGCGTGAAGGAGATCGTGCGGGACGTGCCCGACCTCGAGGCGATCGTCATCGAGTGCGCCTGGCCCGATCGCCTGGCCGACCTCGCCCGGGACACGGGCCACCTCTGCCCGCGCGAGCTGGCGCGCGCCTGGCCGCTGCATCCCACGGCCCGCGTGCTGGTGTCGCACATCAAGCCGTTCCTGCTCGAGGAGGTCGTCGCCGAGCTGAACGCCCTGGGGCAGCCGAACCTGGTCATCCTCGAGGACGGCATGGAGTTCGACCTCTGAACGACGCCATCCGCTTCCGCCCCATCGGCGTGATCCGCTCGCCCTTCCAGGAAGCGCGCGGCACGCCCATCCAGGGCGTGTTCGCCGGCGAGGCGCGCGGCACGGTCGAGGTCTTCGCCGAGTTCGAGGAGGGGCTGCGCGACCTCGATTCGTTCTCGCACATCTACCTGCTCTACGTGTTCCACCGCGCGCAGCCGGGGGGCCTCACCTGCGTGCCCTTCCTCGACGACCAGCCGCACGGCGTCTTCGCCACGCGCGCCCCGGCGCGGCCCAACGCCCTCGGCCTCTCGATCGTGCGCCTCGTCGAACGTGTTGGCCGCATGCTCACCGTGGCCGACATCGACGTGCTGGACGGCACTCCCCTGCTCGACATCAAGCCCTTCGTGCCGCGCTTCGACGCGCGGCCAGGGGCCAGCTCCGGCTGGTTCCCGGCGGGCGAGCACCCGCGCGCCGCCGAGGGCGCGGACGACCGCTTCGGGCCCTGACGCGCTCGGCCCTTACAAGGGGAAGCCGACCAGCCGGCCGAGCAGGGCCGCGCCCTCGGGCTCCAGCAGCTCCGCCTCGACGCGCAGGGCCAGAAGCGGCACCGCGCCGCCCCAGCGGTCGATGCGCATGAGGTCCTTCTCGGTGGTCAAGGCGATGGCGGCCTCGCACTCCTCTGCCTCGCGCTCGAGCCGCGCCAGATCCGCGGGCGAGAACTCGTGGTGGTCGCCGAAGTCCACGGCCTTGACCACGCTCGCGCCCAGGCCCGTGACGGTCTCGCAGAGGGCCGTGGGATCAGCGATCCCTGCGAAGCAGAGCACGCGCCGGCCGGCGAGCCGCTCCAGGTCCGCGTCCGCCGCCCCGTGCGCGTCGACCAGCGCGCGCGGCCGGTGCGCCTCGCAGAGGACCGGTAGGCCGGGGGCAACGGCCAGGGCACGCCGCCGCCCCGCCTCGATCTCGGCGGCGCTGGCGCGCTCGCAGCGCGTCAGGATGAGCGCGTGGGCGCGCGCCAGGCTGGAGATTGGCTCGCGCAGCAGGCCGCGCGGCAGCAGGCGGCCGCCAGCGGAGGGATCGCGCGCGTCGGCCAGCACGAGGTCCACGTCGCGCGCCAGGCGGCGGTGCTGGAAACCGTCGTCCAGGATGAGGAGGTCGGCGCCCGCTGCAAGCGCGCGCGCCGCGCCCTGCACGCGATCCGGCTCGGCCACGACCGAGACGCCGGGCGTGAGGCGCGCGTGCAGCGCCGCCTCGTCGCTCCCGGCCGCGCGCCGCGCTCCGCGCCGGTAGCCGCGCAGCAGGATCGCGGGATTCCGCCCGGCCGCGCGCGCCGCGCGCGCCAGCAGGGCGACGAGCGGCGTCTTGCCCGTGCCGCCGAGCGTGAGGTTCCCGACCGAGATCACCTGGGCCGCGACGCGCCGCGCGCGCAGCAGGCCGGCGTCGTAGGCGCCGTTCCGCAGGCGCACGGCCAGACCGTAGGGCAGGGAGGCGAGCGCCGCCAGAGGCGCGAACAGAGCGCGCCCGAGGTCGAAGCTCGCGCCCGCGCTCTCCGGCCGCAGGCGGCGGTGGAGCCTTGCGGCGCGCGCCAGAGGCGTCCTGCTCTCGACCTCCGCGCTCAGGAGCCGCCGCCCTCCTTGACCTTCACCGGCTCGGGCACGCCCTTCTTCAGCGGCGCCGGCTCCTCTACTTCCGGCGGAATCTTCTTGGGCTCGGGCGCGTCCGGGTCGACCGGCGGCGGCAGCTTCTCCGCCTCCTCGGGCGTGGGATTGTCCGGATCGGTGGCGGCTGCGTCCGAGCCGGAGGTGCCCGACGGCTCGGGCCGCTCGCCCGCGGCGGGCGGCTGCGCCGCCGCTTCGTCCGCCGCCGCCGCGCGCGCGGCCTCCTCCTCGAGCAGCCGCTTGGCCTTCTCGATCTCCAGCCAGAGGTCGTAGGCCGCCTTCCACGCCGCGTAGTTGTCGAGCCAGCGGCGCTCCTCGGGCGTGGGCGTGTGCGTGTTGAGCACTACCTGCTGGTAGTAGAGCTGTGCCTTCTTCGCGGGAACCCAGCCCTCCTCGGGCGGGAACTCGTCGAGCCAGGCGCGCAGCGCCTCGGGCAGGCTCTGCAGGCCGGCTTCCACCTTGGCGGCCGCGCGCTCCAGCTCCTGCCTGGCGCGCGCCGCGCGCTGCTCGGCGACCAGCTCCAGGCGCGCCTCCTCGGCCTCGAGGCGCGCGCGCTTCGCCGCCGCCCGCGCGTCGTCACGGCTCTTCACGTCGTCCGCCGTGAGCGCCGCCACCACCTTGAGCTTCGCCAGCTCGCCGAAGGTGAAGCCGATCGAGCCGTTCAACCCGTTGAAGTGGTCGAGGCTGAGCGTCCCGCCCGGCGGCAGGCCGGCGGGATCGATCTCCTCCGCGCCATCGAACAGCTTCGCGGTCCGCTCCGTGCGCGGCACGATGCCGCTGAACTCCGCCCCCGACTTGGTGACCACCGCCACCGACCAGGCCACCGAGTCGTCGCCCTCCGCGGGCAGCGCCGCACGCGCGAGCGCTCCCGCGAGGACGAGCATCGGAAGGACAAGTGCCGCTCGTGCATCCATCGACTCTGCCTCCGCTTCAAGCCGGTCCGGCGCCGCCGCCCGGAACCGCACCGCCTAGCTCGCGCTCCTCGGCCCGCGCCGCGGGCGCGGTGCCGGCGTCTGTCTCATGCTGATTCGTGCCCTGCTGCGCGTCCCCGGGCGCCAGCAGGCGCGCGGCCGCCGCGGCGGGAAGGGCCTCGTCGTGACGCCTGAGGAACTCCTGCGTCAGGGCCGCGTAGTCCGCCGCGCCGTTCGAGTCCGGGGCGTGCGCGAAGATGGTGCGCGCGGCCGACGGCGCCTCGGCCAGCTTCACGTTCTGGCGGATGACGGTCTCGTAGAGCACGTCGCCGAACACGCGCGCCACCTCCTCGCGCACCTCGCGCGAGAGGTTGGCCTGTCCGCGCCACAGGCAGATCACGATGCCGGCGAGGCGGAGCTGGCCGTTCAGGCGGCTCTGCACCAGGCCCTGCACCTCGACGAAGCGCGAGATCCCCTGCAGCGCGAAGAACTCGGCCTGGATCGGCACCAGCGCCTCGTCCGCCGCGACCAGCGCGTTGATGGCGAGCAGGCCGAGGGACGGCGGGCAGTCGACCAGAATGTAGTCGTAGCAGGCGCCCGCGGCGCGCGCCCGCGCGAGCTGATCGCGCAGGATCGTCTCCCTGCCGATCTCGCCCGCCAGCTCCAGCTCGATGCCCGCCAGGTCGGCGCTCGAGGGCACAAGGAAGAGGTTTGCCTCCGCCGTGGGGAGCGCCACGTCCGCCAGAGCGGCGCGGCTGCGCAGCAGGTCGTAGGTTGACAGCCGCCCGTCGCGGGACTCGGCCTCGAGGTGACTGGTGAGGTTCGCCTGCGGATCGAGGTCGATGAGCAGCACCCTCTTCCCGAGACGCGCCAGACCCGCGCCCAGGTTCACGGCGGTGGTCGTCTTGCCGACTCCGCCCTTCTGATTGATGACGGCGATCGTGGTCAACGGACCATCCCGCGCCTCCGGCGTCGCACCAGAGTGTAGAGCGCGGCGCGTGGTTTCGAGCGCCGAAAAGGCGGGCGGCGGCGCCACCCGCGGGCGCCGTCTCACTCGCCCTGCGCCCCGAGCGCCTGGAGCGCCGCGCCCTCCAGGCCCGCGGCGTCCATGCCCGCCTCGAGGCCGAACAGATACACGAGCTTCTCCCCGCGGCGCGCGGCCAGGGCGCGCGGCGCTCCCACCGCGTCCCGCGCGGTCACGCGCTCCTTCTCCGCGTCCATCTTCACGTCCAGACGTCCCGCGTCCGGCAGGCTCGAGCGGCGCTCGAGCACCCGGCGCAGGGCGTCGATCATCTCCGCCGCGTCGTTCTCGCTGTCGAAGACCGCGACCCACTGCAGGAACACGGCGCCCGTAGCGGAGCACTGGTACACGCAATAGCGGTCCCCGTCCCAGCCGTACGAACCGCGCAGCGCGCGCACCGGGTCGCCCGCGAGGCGCACGAACACCTCGGTCTGAAACTCGCCCAGCGCGTTGGCGTAGACCGCCTGCCAGTCCGCGCCGAGCGCCGCGCAGAGGTCGGCCGCGGGCACGTCCGTCGGATCGTCGCGCTGCGCCGGATCGAGGAACTTCTCGGGATGCAGGATCTGCTCGCTCGAGAGCGGCGGGTGCGCGTAAAGATCCGCCACCGCCTCCCAGCCGCCCCGGTCCTTCACCTGGCGCACGAAGCGCATGCCCCCCAAGTAGGGAAACGTCAGCAGCGCGGAGAGGTACGGCGGCGCCCCGATCTGCGCCAGGCCCTGCTGCAAGCCGAACTTCAGCAGCTCCCCGGAATCGCCCTCGGACGCCAGGGCCGCCAGCGCGTCCGGAAACTCCGCGAGATAGCGCTCGGTGAGGAACTGGGCTTCACCCTCGACCACGCACTGGCGCGCGAGCGCGCGGTCGTCATGGTCCCGCACCGCGTCGTAGTAGCGCTCCAGGTCGTCGTACTGGTCCTGCTGGGCGTGCGCCAGCTCATGCACCAGCACCGTGTAGTTGAGCAGCTTGAGCGGGCTGCTCATGCAGTACAGCTTCTTCGTGGCCGGGTCGTAGAAGCCGCCGACCTGCGCGACCAGGAAGTCGAGGAGCGTCTGCTCCAGGTCGCACTCCTCCGGGATCATGCCGAAGGCCTTGGCCGCCAGCTCCCAGCCCCGCCGCTTCTCTGGCGGCAGCTCCTGGTCGAGCTGCGCACACAGGTACTCCCGGAGCTGCTCGCGTGTATGCACGCCGGCGTCGGTGGGCAGCAGAAACTCACGCTCGCGCACCCGCTCCAGGTTGCCCTCGATCTCGCGCACCAGCGCCAGAACCTCGCCGCCGGCGTCGCTGGGCGCGGCGGGCGCCTCTTCCTCCTGGGCGCGGGCCAGGCCCGCGGCCAGCAGCACGGCCGCGACGCAGCAGCCGCGCCTCCCCCAACGCCGGCCCACGGCACGTTCCGGAAACGCTGTCCTGCCCATGGATCTCTCCCGCGCGGCGCGCTGGTGGCATTGCTTGACGAACATTCTATGGTGGCAAGGGCGCGTCGCGAGCAGCAGGGCGCGCTCAGGAGAGGTTCGCTTGTCGACGAGCGTGCTGGAACGCCTCCGCCCCTTCCTCAACTCGATGCAGAACCCGGCCCAGTACCTGGGCGGGGAGTGCAACCGCGTGCTCAAGGACCCCGCGCGCGTGCGCGTGCGGGCGGCCATCGCCTTTCCCGACACCTACGAGATCGGCATGTCCCATCTCGGCGCCAAGATCCTCTACGGCGTGATGAACTCCCTGGACTTCGTCTGGGCGGAGCGCGCCTTCGCGCCCTGGATGGACCTGGGAGACCTCCTCCAGGCGCGGGGCATCCCCCTCTTCACCTGGGAGTCGCACACGCCCCTTGGTGCGCTCGACATCATCGGCTTCTCGCTGCAGAGCGAGCTGACCTACTCCAACGTGCTCTACATGCTCGAGCTCGCCCTGGTGCCGCTCCTCGCGGCCGAGCGCGGCGAGCGCGATCCCTTCGTCGTCTGCGGCGGCTCGGGGTGCGCCGCGCCCGAGCCGCTCGCCGACTTCACCGACGTGTTCATCGTCGGCGACGGCGAGGAAGCACTGCCTCAGTTCCTCGCCACCTTCGACGAGCTGCGCGCGGCCGGCGCCGCGCGCGAGGAGATCCTGCTCGAAGTCGCGCGCCGCCACCCCTGCTGCTACGTGCCGCGCTTCTTCGCCCCGCTCCTCGACGACGCCGACGAGCACGCCGGCCTGCGCCCCTTGAGAAACGGCCTCGTCCTGCCGGTGCGCGCGGCCGCGGTGCTCGACCTGGAGAACGCCTACGTCCCCACCAGCCCGGTGGTGCCGTCGGCCAGGGTCGCCCAGGACCGCATCGCCCTGGAGATCATGCGCGGCTGCGGCCGTGGCTGCCGCTTCTGCCAGGCGGGCATGCTCAGGCGGCCGGTGCGCCTGCGCTCCCCGGAACGTCTTCTCGAGCTGGCGCGCGAAACCTACCGCAACACCGGGCTGGACGAGATCTCGCTGCTCTCCCTCTCCTCCGGCGACTACGCGCCGCTCCACGACCTGATCGCGCTATGCGAGCGCGAGTTCGCGCCGGAGCGCGTCTCCCTCTCCCTGCCCTCCCTGCGCGTCACGCAGCAGCTCGCGCTCCTGCCGGAGCGCTTGAAGACGGTGCGCCGTTCCAGCCTGACCATGGCGCCCGAGGTGGGGAGCGACCGGCTGCGGCGCGCGCTCAACAAGGAGCTTCTGAACGAGGACCTGCTCGCCGCGGCGAGCGCGGCCTTCTCCCAGGGCTGGAACCTGGTGAAGCTCTACTTCATGATCGGCGTGCCCGGCGAGACGCAAGACGACGTGGCCGCCATCTGGGACCTGGCGCAGGAAGTGTCGCGCGCGCGCCGGCGCGCGACCGGCAAGCCAAACGCGCGCGTCAACGTCACGGTCTCGACCTTCGTGCCCAAGCCCTTCACTCCGCTGCAGTGGGCGGGCATGCTCGGCGCCGGGGAGATCCGCGAACGCCAGGAGTTCCTGCGGGGGCGCGCGCGCGGCGGCGCGGTGCGCCTCAAGTTCCATGGCGCCGAGGCCTCGGTCCTGGAAGGGCTGCTCGGCCGCGGCGACCGCCGCACCGGCCGCGCGCTGCTTCTGGCCCGACGCCGCGGCGCGCGCTTCGACGCCTGGGAGGATGGCTTCGACTGGGACCGGTGGCGCGCCGCCTTCGCTGAGGCCGGCATCGACCCGGAGAGCGCGCTCCGGCGCGAGCTCGATCCGGCGCGGCCGCTCCCCTGGGACCACATCGATGCGGGCGTGTCGCGCGAGTTCCTGGAACGGGAATGGCAGCGGGCGCGGCGCGGCGAGCCGACGCCCGACTGCCTGGGTGCGCGCTGCCAGCGCTGCGGCGTGGACGCGGAGGTCTGCCGGCGCCTCAAGCGTGACTTCGCCGAGCGCACGGCACCCGCCGGGGAGGCGGCGCGCGCGCCGGACCGGCCATGATCGGCGACTTCCGCCGCGCCCTGGCCTACCTGCCGCGCTACGCCGGGCGGATCACGCTCGGCATGGGCGCGATCCCGCTGGCCCAGGCCGCGTCGCTCGCCATCCCGGTGGTCATCGGCCGCGGGCTGGAGGAGCTGCGGCGCGGGGAGCTCACCCACTCGCTCGCCGCTTACTGCGGGGCGCTGCTGCTCCTCGCGCTCGTGCGCGGCGTGGCCAAGTACGCCATGCGCTACTTCGTGGTCGGCGCCTCGCGCCGCTTCGAGGAGGACCTGCGCAACGACCTCTACCGCCACGTGCTCACCCTGCCGCCGGCCTGGTTCCAGCGCGCGCGCACCGGCGATCTCATGGCGCGCCTCTCCTGGGACGTGGAGGCGGTGCGCATGGTCCTCGGCCCCGGCGTGATGTACATGACCGAGACCCTCTTCCTGCTGCCGGCGCTCCTCATCCTCGCCTGCTTCAGTTGGAAGCTCGGCCTGCTGGCGCTCCTGCCGCTCGGCCTCATCGCCTGGATCATGAAGCGCTACGCCGGCACCATCCACGTGGAGTCGATGAAGGCCCAGGAGCAGATGGGCGAGCTGTCCAACGCCGCGCAGGAGAGCTTCGCCGGCATCCGCGTGGTCAAGGCCTTCGCGCGCGAGCGCCGCGCCTGCGCCCAGTTCGAGAGGCTCTCCGCCGGCCTGCAGGACCAGGGCATCCTGCTGGCGACGCTGCGCGCGCACAACTGGTCGCTGATCATGGGCGCCAACGACCTGGGCACGCTCGTGCTCCTCTCCGCCGGTTGCTTCGAGCTGATGCGCGGCGCCATCGCCCTCGACCAGTTCGTGATCTTCGCCTTCTACCTGAAGATGCTCTTCTGGCCGATGATCGCGCTCGGCTGGATGGTGAGCATGTACCAGCGCGGGCGGGCGTCCATGCTGCGCCTGAACGAGGTGTTCGACGCCAGGCCGGCGATCGCGCCGCTCAAGGACCCGCATCGCCCGGCGGCGGTGCGGGGCGAGATCGAGTTCCGCGGCCTGCACGTCCTGCGCGGGCGGCGCGAGGCGCTCCAGGGCATCGACCTCAAGATCCCGGCCGGCGCGGTGATCGGCGTCACCGGGCCGACCGGCTCGGGCAAGTCCACCCTCGCCGCCGTGCTGCCGCGCCTGGTCGACGTGGGCGCGGGCCAGGCCTTCCTGGACGGCGTGGACGTCACGCGCTGGGACGTGACCGCCTTGCGGC
>DYIW01000186.1 GCA_020723465.1 Phycisphaera mikurensis | reverse complement strand
GCGTGACGCTTCGCCCGCGGGACCCTCGCTACGCTGTCGCGCATCCACCGCGCGCCCAGAGCGCGCGGCCGCGGCCCGTGGCCGCGGGATCTACTACTCCCGAGAATCGTCGCGCGGCGCAACGATTCTTGGGAGTAGTAGATCAGCCCGCCCAGTCGTGCGGCTCGTCCAGCACCTTCGGATCGAACGGCTTCACCGGAATCCGCTTCCGTCCCAGGCCTGCGGCCGCGCGGCGCGTGAGGGCAGCGGCGAGCACGGCCCCGCCGCACAGGAGCCAGCTCAGGAACCGCCGCCTCTCGAACGCGCGCTTCATTGCCAGACTCCCGCGATCGGTTCGTTGCAGGACGGGCAGCGGCCCGAGGACCCGAAGCCGTGGGCGCGCACCTGATAGCCGATGCGTTCGATGAGCAGGTCGTCGCAGCGCGGGCAGCGCGTGTGGCTCGCTTCCGAGCCCATGACGTTCCCCATGTAGACGTATCTCAGCCCCTCGTCACGCGCGATGCGCCGCGCCAGCTCGAGCGTCTCGACGGGCGTGCGCGGCAGGTTGCTCAGGCGATAGCGCGGCGTGAACGCCGAAAAATGCAGCGGCGTGTCCGGCCCGAGGTGGCCGGCCAGCCAGCGCGCCAGGTCCCGCAGCATCTCCGGGGTGTCATTCAACGTGGGGATGACCAGGTTCGTGACCTCGAGCCACACGCCGCACTCCTTGGCCAGCTCGAGCGAGGTGAGGACCGGCTTCAGCTCGGCGCTGCAGATCTGGCGGTAGAAGTCGTTGCTCAGCGCCTTCAGGTCGATGTTGGCCGCGTCCACCTGCGCGTACAGGCGCTTCAAGGGCTCCGGGTTGGCGAAGCCCGCGGTGACGAGCACGTTCCTCAGGCCGGCCGCGCGCGCCCTCTCGCACGTGTCGAGCGTGTACTCGTAGTAGACGAGCGGCTCGGTGTACGTGTAGGCGATGGAGGGGCACTCCTTCTCCCGGGCGAGCGAGACGATCTCGTCGGGCGAGAGGGAGTAGCTGTCCGTCTCCTCGGGGTTCGCCTGGGAGATCTCCCAGTTCTGGCAGTTCAGGCAGTGCAGGTTGCACCCGGCCGTGGCGAGCGAGAAGATCGACGTGCCCGGCAGGAAGTGGTGCAGCGGCTTCTTCTCCATGGGGTCGACGTGCAGCGCCACGGGATGGCCGTACACCACCGCCAGGAGCTTGCCGTCGACGTTGATGCGCGCGCGGCAGTCCCCGCTCTGGCCAGGCGCGATGCGGCAGAACTTGGGGCAGAGCTGGCACTCCACCGTGTCGGCCGGTTCGCTCATGCCACCATGCTAGCACCTGCGGCGGGCGCGCGGGCGCGGGGCCGCGGCGCGCGCGGGCCGCGTCAGCTGGCCAGGTCGTGCGAGGACTTCCTCGGCAGGGCGAAGCGGTCGTAGAGCAGGAAGATCACGGCCGAGGACGCCATGAGCCCGCCGAAGAAGAGCCACAGCAGGTCGGGACGCTGCGCGTCCTCGCCGAAGCGCTGGTACATCTCGCCCGAGAGCAGCCCGCCGAAGAGGTGGCCGAGGGCCATGGCCACGAAGTAGTAGCCCATGTAGGTGGCCACCTTGTCGCGCGGCGCGATGCGGCCCACGTACTCCTGGCTCGTGGGGCTGGCCATCATCTCGCCCAGGCTGATGACCAGGATGCCGGCAATGACCACCCACAGGAGCCCGCCGGTCGGCCCGAGCATGGTGCCGCCGGCGAGCGCGGACAAGCTCACGCCGATGGCGGTGATGAACATGCCGACGATCATCGTGGTGAAGCGGTGGAACCTCGCCATCAAGAAGGAAATCAGCACCTGGAAGAGCACGATGAAGCCCGCGTCGAAGTTGACGATGTGCTCGGCGTTCACCTGGCGGCCGGCGTCCACGCGCTGCCAGATCAACGGCCGGTAAGCCAGGTCGCGGAGGCCCGGCGCCAGGTCCTCGGGCAGGAGCGGCCGCTCGGCGCTCGACAGGCGCGCGCACGCCGCCGCCACGTCCGCGGCCGCCGGGAAGGAGCCCCCGCTCATCACGCCGCGCAGCTCGCTCTCGAGCAGCTCCCGGTCCGCGCCCGCAAACTCCGCCCTGCCCTTGTCCTTCAGGCGCTTGTTGACCGTGCCGGCCGCGCTGCCGAGCAGCTCGCCCGAGACTTCCGGAGGAGCGGCCGGCACGGCCGCCAGCAGCTCGCCCAGCTCGACCGGCTGGAGGCGGGCCTTGTAGCGCAGGATGGTGCACGCGCTCTCCAGGAGGTCCGCTGCGGTGATGGGCGTCTTGGCCCCGAGCGCGTTCAAGCGCGCCGCCAGCTCGTGGAGCCGCGCCCGGCTCTCGCTGGACAGGCTCTTGTCTTTGCCCAGCCGCGCGGCCAGCTCCTCGGCGGACAGCTCCGCCTGCTCGGAGCCGCCCTCCTCGGCGACCATGGGCTCGAGCCCGCGCGCCCGGCGCGCGAGCCGGTCGAACTCGCGCAGCAGCTCGGTCTCCTCGACGGCCGCGAGCTTGTCGATCCACTGTGGCTGGCCGATCGCCCCGAAGACGCGGCGGCCAAGATCCACCATCCCGCGCGTGTCGGTGTAGTCGCGGATGTACACCGGCATGCTCAGGAAGATCTGGTGGAAGCTGGTCCAGAAGCCCGACATGATCAGCAGGAACAGGGCGAAGCGCCAGTTGCTGCAATGCATGCGCTTGAACAGCGGGAAGCGCGGGCTGCCGCCGCGCGAGACCGGCAGGCCGCTGCCCTTGGGCAGGAGAAGGTCCCACAGGACGTTCGCCAGGAGCCAGCAGCCGATGAAGATCCAGCACTGCGTCCAGCCGAAACCCTGGAACTGGAAGCCCGGGATCATGAGCGCGATCAGCACCACGAAGACCGCGATGAAGAAGCGCAGGTTGCCGAGCACCTCGACCGCGTCGTCGATCACCTTGCGGAAGGTGCGGGCGCCACGCGAGCCGGACTCCGTGCTCGGATCCTTGTAGAAGCAGAGCACGATCACCAAGTTGATCGCGGCCCAGCAACTGCACGCCACGAACACGTAGCTCCAGCTCGCCCCGCGCACGATCCCGGCCACGATCGGCCCGAAGAAGCCGCCGACGTTGACCATCATGTAGAAGATGCCGAAGCCGGTGCTGGAGTTGCCTTCGTTGGTGACGCGCGCCACGGTCCCCACGACCACGGGCTTGAAGATGGCCGCCGCCACCGCGACCAGCATGAAGACCAGGAGGAAGGTGGGCACGGTCTTCGCCTGGCCGAGCAGGTAGTACGAGACGATCATGCCGGCGAAGGCGATGATGAACATGCGCTTGTAGCCGTAGCGGTCGGCCAGCGCGCCGGTGATCACCGGGAAGATGTAGAGGAAGAAGGGCACGATGGCGAGGATCTGGCCGCGCTCGACCGAGGAGAAGCCGAGCCCTCCAGTTTCCTTCGGCGCGGTCAGGTAGAGCGCGGCCACGGCGTAGAAGCCGTACCACGCCATGCGCTCGAAGATCTCCATGGTGTTGGCCACCCAGAAGGTCGACGGGTAGCTCTTGATCTGGGCCAGGAGACCGGGCTTCGCTTCGGTCACGTTCGATCCTCCTCTGCGCGCCGCGGTCACGGCCGCGTTCGGGCGGAAGCGGGCGTTTGCGCGCAGAAGACGGTAACCGGCTCTGGCCGGCGGCCGACCGCAAAACTCGACCAGCCACGGGAGATCCTCCGGAGACGGGCAGCAACCGCGCCCCTCGGCGCTGCTGGTGGACCAGCGCCCTGCTTCCATTCAACCTCGGAGCCGGCCGCTGCGGGACGAGAGTCGCAACCTCCAACGAGCGCGCGGGAGCTCGAAACCCCTACCGAACCTGGCCTTCGGGACGTAGAATCGAATCGGCGGCGGACGAAGATCGGCCCCAGGAGACGACGAGCTCGCCTCCACCGAGGAGCGGTGGCCTTCGAATCCCTACAACTCCTGTCCGGGTGGCTTCGTTCACCTGGTTCGTTCCAGAATGACCGGCGACGACAGGTGAGAAACGGCAACGACCTGCGACCGTCACTCTGGAAAGAACCCTTAGCCTTCGACCGTCGGAGAGGCGTTTCGCAGTCGGCGTGGTTGAGTTCCGGGCGGGCGGGCGGTCACGCGCGAGGCCGATCACTACAACCTCGACGTCATAATCTCGGATGGTGGCGCTCGTACTCCTGATCGCCGAGAGCGAACCGGCGCAGAAGGACCTGATGATCCGGCTCATCCTCAACCTGTTGGAGGACGGCGGATGACCGATCGCGGCCTCACCGAGTCGGTCGTCGAGAATGCGCCGGCGCACGAACCGGGGAGGGTTCCGCATGATTTTCTTTGACCAGATCGCCACCTGGGCCAGAGCCGGCGAGTCCGAGACGCAGGAGTTCAAGCGCACAACGGGTCAGCGGCGCGAGGCGGCGCGCACGATCTGCGCAATGCTCAACCATCGCGGTGGCCGTGTCCTCTTCGGCGTTGAGCCCGACGGCCGTGTGGTCGGCCAGCAGGTGAGCGACCACACGATCGAGGAGGTCGGGCAGGAGCTGCGCGAGATCGAGCCGCCGGTGTTCCCCACCATCGAGCGCGTCGTCGTGAGCGGCGAACGCGAGGTGCTCGTGATCGCTGTCGGCCCCGGCCACAGTCAGCCTTGCACCCATCGCGGCCAGCCGTATCGGCGCGTCGGCACGACGAACCAAACGTAGTCGCGCGATGAGTACAACCGGGTTCTCCTGGAACGGCTGCATGCGGAGTCGCGATGGGAACTGCAACCTGCGGCCGGCTGGTCGGTTGCGGACCTCGACGAGGAGGAGATCCGACGGACCCTGGAGGAAGGCATCCGCATCGGCCGCGTCGGCGAGCCGCGTACCCGTGAGCCGGAGGCCATCCTGCGCGGGCTGGGCCTGGTGAAGGAGGGCACTCTGCTCCGCGCCGCTGCCGTGCTCTTTGGTCGTGAGGACCGGATCCTGCCCGACTACACCCAGTGCCTCCTCCGGGTGGCTCGCTTCAGGGGGACCGAGAAGGGCGAGTTCCTCGACAACCGCCAGTACTTCGGCCACGCCTTCGACCTTCTCGGGCACGCGGAACGCTTCCTCCTCGAACACATGCCGATCGCCAGCCGCTTCGAGCCGGGGAGCATGGTGCGCATCGATGAACCGGCGTTCTCACCCCTCGCGTTCCGCGAGGCCGTCGCGAACGCGATCTGCCACCGGGAGTACACGAGCGGGGGAAGCTCCATCGGCGTGGCGATCTACGACGACCGCATGGAGGTGACCTCGTCGGGCACGCTGCACTTCGGGATCACGCCGCACTCACTCTTCGAGCCGCACGAGTCCCGCCCCTGGAACCCGCTCATCGCGAGCGTCTTCTACCGGTGCGGCATCATCGAGATATGGGGGCAAGGGACGCTCAAGATGGCCGCCTGGGCAAAGGAGCTGGGTCTCCCGAGACCCGAAATCTTGGAGATTCCGGGTGCGGTCATGGTCCGATTCGGGAGGAGGACGCCCCAGAAAACGCTCCAGAGCACGCCCCAGAAAACGCTCCAGAAAGCGCCCCAGAAAACGCCCGATGCCGTTCTTGAACTGCTGAGGCAGCAGCCCGAGCTGACTTCCTCCAAAATGGCCCCGCTGCTCGGGAAATCGGAAAGCGCCGTCAAGCGCGCGGTCCGGAAGCTCCGCGAATCCGGACGGCTGGAGCGGGTCGGCCCGGACAAGGGCGGGCACTGGAAGGTGATCGAGTGACCGCCTTCACCGAATCGGTCGTCGAACAGGCCGCCCTCGCCTGGTTCGAGAACCTGGGCTACACCATCAAGGCCGGGCCCGACATCGCGCCGGACGGGTCCACCCCGGAGCGAGGGACCTACACCGAGGTCATCCTCCACGACCGGCTGCGGCAGGCGCTGCGCGGCGCCGCTGAACCGGAGCGTCAGTCCGACTCGGGTCGGAGGGACCGCTGCGTGCCGCCCTGGTTTCCCAGCGGGCAGGATGGCAGCCGGAGGTATCAGGTGGTCGCCATCGTCGATGACAAGCGTGAGGCAATCGGGGCGCTGTGTCGCAAGTACCGTGTCGTACGCCTGTTCGTGTTCGGCTCCGCACTGCGCGACGACTTCCGCCCCGGCCGGAGCGACATCGACCTGCTGGTCGAGTTCGGGCCCATGAGCGGGCACGACAAGGCGCACGCGTACTTCAACCTGCTCGATGAGTTGAGCGAGCTGCTCGGAGCCCACGTCGACCTGGTCATGACCGGAGCCGTCAAGAACCGCTACATCGCGCGCGACATCGCCGTCCTGGCCGACGTCGACCTGCCGACCTACCAGCAGCAGCGCGCCACCCGCTCGGCGGTCGAGCGCGAGTTCATCCTTGCGGCGAGGCCGTCAGCAGCATCCGGCGGCTGGGGCCCGACATCGCCGACGGCATCTCCAATTCGCGCATGGTTGTCGGGTTCCGCAACTTGTTGGCCCACGATTACGCCGCCGTCGACGACGAGACCGTATTGGGTTTCGCGACCGACGATCTGCCGCTGCTGCGCCGCGAGTGCGCGGAGTTGCTGAAGCGTCTGCAGGGAGCAGACTGAGAACGGCCCTCAGACTTCCTGGATCTTCAGGGCCGCGAGCCCCTTGTGGTCGAGAGGCAGGCGCGTGGCGCGGAACAGGCCGTAGGGCTCCATGTTCCCGCCCGGACCGAAGCCGCCGGGGCCGCGCCCCGGGCCGCGCGGGCCGCGGCCGCCCGGCCGCTGCGGCGGCATGCGGCCGCCCATCGGCATGTTCGGAGCCGTGCCGGCGAGGGGATTCAAGTAGTCCCAGACGATCTTGTGTTCGGGCGTGACCTCGAAGATGCGGCCGCTCTCGCCCGCGCAGATCAGCGTGTTGCCGTTCGGCAGGCGCTCGGCGCCGGAGATATGGCCCTGGAAGAATCGTTCGGCCGCGCGCTCGCCGTAGGTCCAGGCCGCGCGCTTGGGCCCGAAGGCGCGCCCTTCTTCCTGGCGGTACTTCCCGCTCGCGTCCATGGGCGGCTCGATCTCGTCCACCGTGGAGCGCATGGCCCCCGGCCGCCCCTGCCCGTTGTTGAAGACGAGGAGCCGCCCGGCGCCCGGATACCCTTCCGGGATCCAGCGGGCGTCGTGCTGGGCGAAGAGGCGCTGATCCTCGGCGTCGCCCAGGCCGCAGGCCTGCGGGTTGCCCCAGCGGTAGAGCAGGTCGCCGCCGCGGCCGCGCTTCCCCCCCGCGCTCGAGGCCGCCTCCTCCGTGGTCGTGCCGTGGTCGATCACCCAGATCTCGCTGAGGTTGTGCACGCTCAGCACGATCTGGTCGAGCTGCGCGTTGTAGGCCACGGAGTTCATGTGGAGCCAGTCGGCGCCGCGCGCGCCTGGCGGGCCGCCGCCCGGGCCGCCTCCCGGGCCGCCGCCGAGGTAGCCGAGCCCGCGCAGCATGGCGTCCTCGGCGTCCTGCTCCGCGTCCGACTTCCTCTCGCGCCGCTGGTCGCCGTTGATGTCGATGCGCTCGGGGTGCTCGGCGACCTTGCCGAAGTTCGGCTGCTCCGGATCGCGGTCCTGGATGAGATGGTCCCAGGCGTGCCACTCCCACACGATCTTGCCGCCATCCGGCCGGAGCGGCTCGACCTCGACCACGTGGTCGGGCCAGAACTCCTCGCCGCGCATCAGGTCCGGATCGCGGCCGAGCGCCAGCGCTTCCTCGCGCGTCTTCCGCTCCCAGGCGAGCACCAGCACGTTGCCGTTCGGCAGGGGCTCGATGTCGTGGTGCTGCAGGTGCTCCTCGCTGGCGTAGACGTAGTCCCACAGAACCTTGCCGTCCCAAGCCAGCTCGAGGATGCGCCCGCCCTGGCCGCCGCCGTCGAAGCCGTGGCTCTCCGGCTCGCGGCAGCAGCGCAGCAGGTTGCCGCTCTCGAGCAGGTAGACCTCCTGGCCGGGCGTGTACGTGCTCTTCCATTCGTGCACGACCGCGCCCTTCATGTCGATCAGGTAGGTGCTGGTCGAGTGCAGCGGCGTGAACAGCGTGTAGCCCGGGAAGGCGCCGGGCTCGCTCTGGATGAGGCCGCGCTTGGCTTCGGCGGGCTTCGGGTCTTCTTCCTGCGCAGAGGCGCGCGAACCCGCGCCCGGTACGGCGAGGGCGAGAGACACGGCCAGGAACGGGACCGCTTGGTGCTGCACGGGGGAGCCTCCTGCTCTTCTCATCATCTATCTGTGCACGTCCATCAACCGGCCGGGTCCGGCGAGGTAACGCGCTTGCCGGCCGCGCCATCCCTTTTCATGGGCGGCGGGGCGAGGATCGCCGGCCGGTACTGGGCCGTGTCCGCGCGCTGCAGCTCCAGATCGGCGACGAGCATGGCCGGCGCCACCGTGCCCACCGGGATCGAGCCGCTCTCCGCGACGCAGTAGCCGTTGTCCACCTGGTCCACGTCGCCGAAGGCCAGGATCCCCTGGACGGCGGCGAGCGGCGTGCCGATGAAGTTGACGCCGCGCACGCGCGTCTCGCGGCCGGTCTTCGGATCGACGGTGTAGACCTCGGTCGGAAAGCCCTTGAACGCCTGGAAGTCGTAGCTGTCCGTGGCGGTCTCGCCGCCCGTGGCGTTCTTGATGATGATGCCGTGCGGCAAGTCGCGGCGCGCCACCTCGGAAAGCAAGCGGCGCTTCAGCTCGGCGAAGGTGTGGCGCTCGCGCGGCCGCACGATCAGGTTGCCCATGCGCGCCATCGGGTCCTGGAAGCGCTCGTTGCGGCCGTGGCCGTTGGAGCGCTTCACCCCGGGCACGCCGGTGCGGCTGGCGAGGAAGGTCTTGAGCACGCCGTCCTCGACCAGCGTCACCGGCCGCGCGGGCACGCCCTCGTCGTCGATCAGGTAGTGGCCGTAGAGGGGCGTGCCCTGCCAGCTCGCCAGGCTCGGGTCGTCGATCAGGTCCACGCCCGCCGGCAGGATGCGCTGGCCCAGGCGCGCGGCGAAGGTGCGGCCCTCGCTGCGCGCAATCATGCGCTCGCCCTCCAGGCGGTGGCCGATCGCCTCGTGGAAGAGCAGGCCGGCGGGCACGCCGCAGAGCAGCGCCGGGCCGGCGTAGGGCTCGAGGCGCGGCGCGCGCGCCAGGGCGCGCAGGTCGCGCGCGATCTCGTCGATGGCGGCCCGCACCTCGCGCATGCGCGGCAGCTCCCGCTCCCCGCGCGAGTGGAAGGCGCGCGTCGACTCCAGGCGCTCGCCCTCCCGCGTCAGCAGCCAGGCGCTGACGATGACGTCGTGGTACTCGTCCTGGGTGATGAACTTGGTGCCTTCCGAGTTGACGAAGACGCGCGTCCAGACGGTGCCGCGCGCCTGCACGTAGGGGTCCTCGATGTCGCGATGCGCGCGGAACAGATCGGAGGTGCGGCGCACGAACTCCTCGCAGCGGCGCTTCGACGGCCGCACGGCGCGCACCCGGCCGTTCATCACCACGCGCGGCTCACGGCTGAAGCTCGGCGCCTGCGCGCGCAGGTGCTGCTCCACCAGGATCTTCTTCTTGTCGTAGTACTCCTGCAGCGCCTCGCCGTACTTGAGCTGCGTCAGACGCCAGAAGGCGTAGCGCAGGGCGTCGGCGTCGAGATCCTGCGGGCCGTAGAGCCAGTGGTACGACTCGCGCTCGGACAGGTCGTTCGTCAGGCTGCCGTCCACGGTCTGGTCCAGGCGGTACGAGCCCACGCGCACCTCGGCGTAGATCTGGCTCTGGCGGCTCGTCTCGGAGTTGAAGATCGCGCCGTAGCGCCCCCACACGTCGAGGTGCTGGCAGAAGCGCAGGGACTGGGAGATGTAGTACGGGCGCGGGTGGCCCTTCATGCGCAGGCTCTTCATGGAACGGGCGATCTCCCGTTCCATGGCGCGCTGCGCGGCCCGTGCGAAGGCCTGGTCGATCATGACGACTCACCGGATCCGTCGGGACAGCGAAGCCGGCAAGTCTACCCCCTCCAGGCGGAGCTTGGACGAGGCTGACCGCTGAGAGCTGAGAACCAGGAGCTGTCAGCTTTCAGCGGTCAGCGTGGAGAGCTGAGCCGCAAGCATCCGCTTGACCTCGATGGTCTTCGCGGCGAGGGCTTCATGGGTCGATCCGAAGATCAGCCCCAGGTCTCGCGCAAGCAACAGGTGGTACTCCAGCTCGCTGGCTGATCCCATCGCAATCGACACGAACCGGCCGAACTCGCGGTCCCCGCTCCGGCCACATCCCTCCGCGAGGTTTGCTGCGATCGAGCCAGCCGCGCGGCGCAACTGACGCACCAGACCCCACTTCTCGTCGCTCGGCAGCTTCTTCGTCATGCGGTACGTCGCGAGGGTCAGGCGATGGGCCTTGTGCCAGACCTTCAGGTCGCGGAAGTCCTTCATCATCGCGCCTCCGGAGCCGCGCGCGTGGCGTGCGGGAGAGTTCCTCGCTCAACGCCGTCAACAGGAAGTCGGCTCCGCGCCCTGGTAGGACGCGAGATTCCGAGGAACGTCGAAGGGAACATCGGTCCGTCGGTGCGCCTGGGCGACCGGCGTCATTCGCTTCGTGGCTCCAGCCGCCGGAGCGCCTGCGCCTCGACGCAAGCGCTTACACCCTTTCCTCGATCCATGAGCAGGCGCTGGCGACTCCGTGCGCGAAGGCCTCCAGGTACCGTTCGCCCGGGAACATCCGCGGGTCGCGCTGCTCGATTCCATTCCAGGTCAACACACGGCGGTAGCGCTCGAACAGATCTCGCGCCCGGGAGGCGGCGACGACCGGCGCCACGGCGTTGCCACGCGTCCACTCGTGGAACTCCAGGCACGCGGCCAGGAACGCGAACATCTGTGCCCAGAAACGCCACCGAGGAATGGACCAGTCGCCGTCGCCGGCCGCGGCGATCGGACGATCGAGATCATCGAGGCGGAGCAGTCGCGCCCAGGCTTCTGCATCCACCGAGTACCGCACTGGGCGCTCAGCGGTTGCGTCGACCAGCCGCGAGAGGGCCATGTCGGAGGCGGCCCGGCGCACGGAGGCGATGGAGTAGGAGATTCCCTTCGAGACGACCTCCGCGGTCGCCGCGCGCGCGCCCTCCGTCCCGGAGCTTCCGGTTCCAATCAGGAAGGCCAGGGTGTCCGCCTTGGCGCCCACGCCGAAGCCCGCCCGGAGGCGGAGCAGCAGCGTCGCGGGCTCGAGCAGGCGCAGTTCGCCCGCTCCCTTCTCCGCGCGGCCGGCGCCTCGCCGCTGCAGAGCGCTCAACAAGGCCCGCCAGCGCTTGTCGCCCGCCTCGACGGCGAGCGACGCGTACCAGCCTGCCGCCTCCCGCAGGGAGTCGGGATAGAGCGCGAGGAGCGTGCGCATGCGCTGGACACTGGTGAGCGCGCTGCCCCACTCGGCCCACCAGCGCAGGCGGTCCTCCAGGCGCCGCTCGAGGTGCCGGACCGACAGTGTCAAGAGAATGAGCGCTTCCGGATCGACGATCGAGTCGGCCGGACGCCTGCCCAGGGCCAGGTTCACCGCTCCCAGGGCCCTCCACTGACTCCAGCAGGCGTTAATGGCGCACGCCGCGACCTGCGCGGAGACGTCGTTAGGCCCGGCGGACATGATCGACCGCCTCCGCTACCAGTTCCGGCCACTCAGGCGCGATGTCCTGGGTGAGTACCCAGGCCTTCGCATGCGCAAGCTCCTCGTCGTTCGGAGCAAGCTTGAGCAGATCCTGCAAGTGAACGCTGTCCGGGCCCCTGTCCACGGTCGCGAAGAGCTTGAGCGCGATGAGCGCGCTGCGGCCGGCCAGCCCGACCGTCAAGCCGCCGAACCGCCGCCACTCGATTTCGTCCACCAACGCCGGAGGAAGCCCGGCGCAGAACTGCGCTCCGACGGTCGGATTCAGCCAGTCCGGGGGCAGGCCGAAGTCGCGGGCCACGCGGCGGGTCGCCGCAAGGAGCGCCTCAGGGAGGTGCGGTTCCGCCAGCTCCGGGCTGCCGACCTTGGCGAGGGCGATGACGTCGACATCGTGGGTGGTGCGGGCCACCCAACCTCGCAACGCCAGGGCGGCACCTCCGACGACGACGATCGTGACGCTCGCACCCGAGGCGTAGAGATGCGCTCCCGTCGCGTCGAGCAACCGTTCGAGAAACTCCGCGTCA
>DYIW01000185.1:9392-12064 GCA_020723465.1 Phycisphaera mikurensis | reverse complement strand
TCGGCGCACCGCCCGCCGGCGCCGCGGCCGCGGGCGGCATCCTCCTGCTCCTTTCCGCGCCCGAGGCGCCGCGCGCGCGCCTGCCGCTCGTTGTGCCCATCGGCCTGTTCCTGGCCTGCACGGCGCTCTCGACCGCGTTCGCGGCCGACCCGACGCCCGGCGTGTCCGTGGTCCTGCGCCTGGCTGCCCTCTTCTCCGCCTTCGTGCTCCTCGCCGGCGACCCGCGGCCGGAGCGCGCGGCGCGCCTGGGCCTCGCCGCGCTGCTCGTCACGCTGCTGCTCGTGGCGCTCGCCGCCCTCTCGGTGCATTGGCGCCTGAAGAGCTCGCTCGCGGAGTTCGGCGCCGACGCCATGGTCACCGAGCTGTCCCTCTTCGGCCGCCATCCCAACGTGCTCGCGCCCTGGTTCGGCGCGGGCGCCGTGCTCTCCCTGCACCTCGCCTTCACGCGCGCGTCTCGCCTGCGGCTCCTCGCCGCGCTCGCCTTCCTGCCGGCCACCGCCTGCCTGCTGCTCACGGCCTCGCGCCTGGCCATCGCCGCCTCGCTCGCGGGCGTGTTCCTGCCGGTCCTCTTCGGCCTCAGGCGCGCGCGCTTCGTCATGCTCGCGGCCGTGGGCGCGGTGGCCGTGATCTCGGTCGCGCTGGTCCTCTCGCCGGCCCTGCGCGACAAGAGCCTGAACAAGGCGCGCCACGCCAACATCCTGGGCGAGAGCCACCGCCTGCACCGCATGGAAACCGCGCTGGCCACGGCAGAGGAGCGCCCCTGGATCGGCCATGGGCCGCTCTGCTGGTTCCGCCAGGGGGCCTTCGCCGCCCACTCGCGCTTCGACGGGGAGAGCACCGCCGACCACCCCCACTGCCTGCCGCTCGCGCTGCTCGAGTCGACCGGCATCCTCGGCAGCGCGGCCTTCCTCGCGCTCCTGCTGGCTGCGGCCCTGCTGCTGCGCCAGAACCTGCGCGACCAGGACGGCGCGCGCCGCCAGGGGTCCGCGGCCGTGGCCTCGGCGCTCGCGGTGCAGCTTCTGACCAACCTGCTGGACGCGGGAGACGCGCTCGAGACGCTCATCCCCTCGCGCCTGCTGATCGACCTAGGCCTCCTGGCCGCGCTCTATCGCGCCGGAAGGCCTGATGCGTCCGCTCCCGCCTGGAGCGCATTCGTGCCGCGCCTGGCCGGCGGGCTCCTCCTGACCTGCGCTTCCCTCCTGCTCCTCTTCGGCGAGGGGCTGATCGAGCTGGGAGCGGCGCGCGCGCGCCAGGGCCAGCCGGCCCGCGCGGCCGAAACGCTGAAGACGGCGGCCGCCCTCCTGCCCTTTCACGTGCCGGTGCGGGCGCGCCTCATCGGTCTCGGGCTCGCCACGGACGACCTCTCCCTCTCCCGGACCTACTTGCGCGATGCCGAAGAGCTGGCCCCGGATTTGCCCGAGCTGCACGAAACGCGCGCGCGCCTGCAGCGCTCGCTCGGCAATCCGGGCGCGGCCATGCTCGCCGCCCAGGCGGCCTTCGACCTCGATCCAACCGGCGTCACCGGCCTGCGCCTCGCCCCGCTCCTGGCCGAGCTGCGCCTGGCGAACGCCGACCGCGCCGGCGGGGTCCAGGCGCTCGCCGCGGCCGCGCGCCACGACTACATGGCGCTGGCGCCGTTCGTCGGGCCTGGGCGGAAGGACGTGCTCAAGGTCGGCCAGGTCGAGGTGCCGCTCGCGGACCTGCTCGCCGCGCTCGACGACCCGCTCGGGCCCGGCGCCTCGGCGCGCGAACGCCGGCGTGTGCCGCTGCGCGAATGCGACATCCACCTGCTCGTTGGCGACCACGACGCGGCCCTGCGCGCCCTCGAGCGCGTGGCCGAGATCGACGGCGAGCGGGGCGTGACCTACCACCAGTTCGTGGCGCGCGTGCTGTGCGCGCGCGGCGACCTCGCAGGCGCGCTCGCGGCCAACGACCGCGCCATCGCCTGTGTGGACTCCCCGTACCTGCGCGCCGATCGCTGCGACATCCTCATGGCCATGAACCGGCCGGCGGAGGCCATGCAGGCCTGCGCCCAGGGCCTCGTGCTCTCCATCGACGCCCACTTCGGCGAGGCCATCTACCGCGAGATCCTGCAGAAGCTCGAGCAGGCGAGCGCGGCCGCCGGGGACGGCGCGAGGCGCCGCGACGCGCTCCGCCAGCTCGCTTTCTTCACTCCGGATGACCTGGAGCGCGCCGGTATCCTGCTCTCGTTGGCCGAGGCGGAGCAGGACGCCGGCCAGGCCGGCGCAGCGCGCGCCGCCCTGGAGCGCTCCTTGACGCTCGTGCTCGCCACCGGCGCCTCGGACGAGGCGAGCGCTCTCGCGGACCGCATCGGCCGGGCGCTCGCCGCAGCCGGCCTCGAGCTCGGGAGTCCCTCCGCCCTGGCCGACGAGCTCGAGCGCCGCGCCTGGCGCTCTGGCGGCGGCCCCGTGCTCCACTCCTTCCGCGTCGCCCTGCTCGAGGCGCTCGGCCTCGAGGCGCGCGCGGCCGAGGCGCAAAAGGACCTCGACGCGGCCGAGCGCGAGCGCGGCGGCAAGCGCGGCCGCAGGTAGCGGCGCGGGCCACGCGTCACTCCGCGCCGAGGGCCTGGAGCAGCTCGCGGGCCGCAAGGACTTCCTCGCGGCGGTCGCCCCCCGGCCGCGGGGTGAGCGAGACCCGGATGGTGTCGCCGA
>DYIW01000185.1:0-9382 GCA_020723465.1 Phycisphaera mikurensis | reverse complement strand
GGTCCAGGCGCAGGGCCGCGCGCGCGTTCTCCACGGCCTCGGCGCGGCGCTCGGGCTCGCGCGAGCAGAGGTACGCCAGGCGGAACCAGGTGAGGGCCTCGTCCTCCTTCAGGTCGAGCGCGGCCTGCAGGTCCGCCTCCGCCTCCCGCGCGCGCTCGAGCAGGAGCTGCGCGAGCCCGCGCTCGGAGAGCGGCTCGGCCGCCCCGGGCGCCCGCGCCACCGCCGCGTCGAGCGCCGCGACCGCTTCCGGCCTTTTCCCCGCCGCGAGCCGCGCCAGCCCCAGCTCGAACCACGGCTCGTACAGGTCGGGGTTGACGCCGATCGCCTCGTCACATGCCGCCGCCGCCTGGTCGAAGCGGCCGAGGGCCTGCAGGAAGCGCGCGCGGTTCAGCTCCGCGACCGGCTCGGAACAGCGCCAGAAGGTGGACGGCTCCGTCCGCGCCGAGGGCGCGAAGCGTCCTTCCTCGAGCGCGAGCTTCAGGTCGTGGCGCCGCGCCCACTCGTCCGCCACGGCGGAGCGCGCAACCAGGACGCACGCGTGCCGGCCAAGGAAGACCGGCACGAAGCGTCCGTCCTGAAGCAGCTTCGCGGTCAAGGCGTGCCCGGGCTTCAGCAGGAACTGCGTGATGCCGTACTTCGCCACCAGCTCGTCGAGGTCGGCCTCTCCCTTGACCGCGGCCGCGTACTCCCGCAGGAACGACACGTCGTAGCCCGCGGTGTTGCCGTCGATGAAGGGCGCGCGCTCGGGCCAGGCCCGGCCGGTGAAGGTCGAGCCGAAGGAGAAGGAGTTGAAGAGCACGCCCGGCGGCAGCTCGGCCAGCAGGAAGTCGACCTCCTGGTCCGGGTGGGCGAGCGCCGACATCCCGGCGCCGAACCGCTTGGGCAGGCGGTCATGCACCGCGAGCCGGCCGGTGGCGTGCAGGAAGCCGAGGAGAAGCGCGAGCGCGAGCGCCACGGCAGCGAGAAAGAAGGCGGCCGGGCGGCGGGCCCGCTGCAGCGCGCCCGGCAGCGTTGCCGCGCCCGCGCACAGCCAGCGCGCGGCGAGCGGAGCGGCCACCACCGCGAAGAGCGAGACGTTCCGCCTGAGCGTCAGGGACATGAGGCCGAGCATGGCGACCGGCAGCACCTCGACCAGGCGCGCGCGGCGGTTCATGAGCAAGAGCGCCGCGACGGCGACAGCCAGCAGCACGCGGTGCGCCGCGAGGTCGGAGGGCAGGACCGGGTAGTAGCCGAACGGCCGCGCGAACTCCACGATCGCCTCGGAGTAGAACGCGAAGTTCGCGCGCAGGTCCAGCAGGATCTCGACCGGAGACCAGACCAGGGCGGCGCCGTAGGGGTTGATGAAGCAGGAGAGGAGCAGCGCGAGCACCAAGACGAAGCGCGCGGCCGGAGCGCCGCCCTCGTCCCTGCGCAGCAGGCGATCGAGCAGCGCACCGGCCGCGGTCGCGGCCGCGAGCAGGGGACCGAGCACGAAGTAGCCATGCAGGTTGACCCACGCGATCTGCAAGGCGACGAGCAAGAGCCACTCGCGGCGCGAGGGAGCGGCCGGCCGCGCCAGCACGCGGCCAAAGATCGCCAGGAAGAGCAGGGTGAACAGCTCCGGCCGGAACGCGAAGCGCTCGCTCGAGGCGGCCAGAGCCAGCACCGCGAAAAGCGCGGCCGCGGCCCGTTGCGGCGCGGGCGCGCGGCAGAGCGGCACCAGGACCAGCGCCAGGCCGGCAAGCAGCAGGGCGCGCAGCGCCACCGTGGGTGCGGGGCCGAGGCCGTCCACGAACAGACGCGCGAGCACGTGGAAGAGCCACTTGTCGTCCACGAACGGCCGGTCCCGGTGGATCGCCGAGAGCACGTTCGCGACCGGCACGGCGCGCTGTTCCAGGATCCAGCGGCCGGTGGCGCGCGCCAGCCCGAGGTCGTAGTCGTAGAGGTCGAACACGCCGAGGAGCGCGGCGAGCAGCACGGCTGCCAGGGCGGCGGCGCCGGCCACGAGGCGCAGGGCCGCGGGCGCGCGCTCGCTCTTCATCGCCCGGCCCGCCGCCGCTCGCTCAGGATCGAGCGCACCACCGGCAGCACTTCCTGCGCCAGGTCGAGGTGACGGCAGCCGAGGCGGCCTGCCGCCTGCTCGACGGCCGCGCACAGGTCCGCGCCGCCCGCCGCGCCCCCGGCCCAGGCGAGGAGCACGAGTTCGATGCCGCGCGAGGCGAGAAGCTCGGCGCCCGGCCGCAGGCAGTGCAGGAGCGCCTCGGGGAGCGGCGGCGCGGGCTCGAGGCCCCGCTCGTCCGCGAGCAGGTCGCGGAGCGTGCGCCAGGCGTCCCTGGCCGAGATGCGCGCCAGGTAGGCCTCGACATCGACCTCCGATTCGAGGCGGAGCGCGTCCGCGCCCACGGTGAAGACCACGAGGTCCGGGTCGAACTCGACCAGCACCTCCGCCAGGAAGTCCGCGAGCGCCGTGAGGGGGGCGCCCGGCCAGGCAGCGTTCAGAACGCGCACCGGGCCGAGGTCCGTGCTCTCGGCCAGCCGCGCGGCGATCTCGTCCGGGAAGCCGCGGCCGGCCACACCCGGTCCAGCGGTCTCGCCCGCGCCGAGGAAGACCACGCGCAGCTCGTGCGGCGGCCGCTCCACGGGCACGCTCCCGGAGCGGAAGGCGTGCCGCGCCAGGTAGGGATTGCCGTCCCGGAAGGCCGGATGCTGGATGTAGGCGAGTTCGCGCTCCATGCGGCTCCCGGACCAGGCGCGCAGGTCGCCGCGCGGGCCCGGGGCGCGCGCGGGCCAGGCGAAGATGACCCCGCCCGCGGCCGCGAGCGCGAGCGCCGGCAGGACAAGAAGAGCCCAGGGCGAGGAAGTGCGGCGCAGCAGGAGCGCGGGCGCGAGCAGGAGCACGACGCCGAGCAGCAAGAGCTCCGCGCGCGCCACGGCCGCGTGCGTGGAGGCCGGAGCGGCGAGGGCCAGGGCCGCGGCCAGGGGCAGAGCAGTCAGGGCGGCGAGGCCCAGGGACTCGCAGGATCGGAACGGCGTGAGTCCGGCCTGCAGCAGGCCGAAGAGCAGCAGGAAGAGCAGCGGCAGGGCGGCGAGCGCCAGGCGCCGGCCGGTCCGCGGCGGTGCCGCGTCGAGCGGCGTGACCTCCACGTCCGAGACGAGCAGCCGCCCGCGTGCCGCGAGCAGGACCGCTTCCCCCCGCGAAAAGGCGCCGCTCTGCGCCTCGGCCACCAGACGGCCGTCGAGCCAGGCGCTGTACTCCGGTCCCCGGGCGCTGAGGCGCAGCGTGTGCTCGCTCCGCGAGAAGCGCGGGTCCTTCCGGTCGAGCGTGAAGTTCAGCGAGTCCACGGCCGAACCGATGCGCGCGAAGGCCGCGGCGCTCTCCAGGTAGAAAGACGTGCGGAAGCGCGGTTCGCAGCCGGTGAAGAAGGCGATCCCCTCGGCGCGCTCCTCGCCGGCGGGCGGCGCGCGCAGCCGCGCCTCGAGCGCGGAAGCGAAGCCCGGCTTCAGGCGCAGGGAAAGCTCGAAGTCGGTCAGGTCGAGCGGGATGGTCAGCGCGTTGCCCTGGTCGAGGAGCAGCGGGCCGGCCTCGCGGAACGAGGCCGCACCCGGCGCAGGCGGCGCGGAGCCTGCCGGAGCGAGAGCGCGGCCCGCATGCCCGCGCACGAGCAGGGCGCCGGACCCCGCGGCCACGGCCAGGAACACGGCGAGCGCCAGCCAGTTGAGAAGGGGACGGGCGCGGGCAGGCGCATCCGCGCCGCGACCGAGCGCCAGGAGCAGCCCGGCGGCCGCAAAGAGCGGCGCGAGCAGGAGCGGCCGGGCGCGGCTCTCCGGCGGAACGGCGAGCAAGACCGCGGCCGCGGCCGCCACGAGCGCGCTCGCCGCCGCCAGGCGCCGCTTCAAGGGAGCGCCTCGCTCAAGCCGAGGCAGTCGAGCAGCCGCTCGGCCGCGCGCGCCGCCGCCTGCCCGGGGTAGTAGAAGAAGTCCCGAGCCGCGGCGCGGCGCACGTCGGCGCGCTCCTCGGGATGCAGCAGCGCCTGTGCCACAGCCTCCGGGAGCTCCTCCACGCGGTCGATGGTCGCGCCCGTCTTCGTGCCCCAGGTCTCGAGGTCGGTGGCGGGCCAGTCCTTTTCCAGGCCCTCCAGGCGGAAGAAGATGAGCGGCCGGTCAAGCAGGAGAAACTCGTTGGCGATGGACGAGGCGTCCGAGACGAGCACGTCGGCCGCAGCGAGATAGGGGTTCGAGTCGAAGTCCTGCACCAGGAGCTGCCGTGGCGCCAAGAGCGGCGGCAGCACGCGCGCCCAATCGCAGCTCTGCTTGCGCGGGTCGTACGAGTTGTCATGCAGCTTGATGAGCGTGTTGACCTCGAGGCGGCCGAGCGCGCGCACGATCTCCTGGCCCTGGCGCTCGAGGCAGCCGCCCCGGATCCACGTGGGGGCGAACAGCACCGTGGGCAAGGACGGGTCGAGGCCGAGGCCGGCGAGCACCTGCCCGCGCTCGTAGCGGCCCTGCACCAGCGGGTCGAGCTTGGGCATGCCGACCTCCTCGATGCGCGCGTCGCCGGCGCAAAGCAGCCCCGCCTCGATGAAGCGCCGCGTCATGTACGGCCCGATCATGAACAGCTTGTCGAAGCGCAGCACGCGCTCCTGCACGGCGAAGTTGCGCAGCGAGAAGCCGTGGAACATGTGCACTTTCACGCGCGCGCGCCGCCCCGCAAGCCGCATGTCCGGCGTGACGTACAGGTCATAGGCGCGCCAGCGCGCCAGCCAGTTCCGCACCAGCTTGCCGCCGTGGAGGTCGAAGGAGCGGTAGACGAGCGCCGGGTCCGTCCTGCCCTGGTACTTGCCGGTGAAGTGGAACTCGAGACGTGCATCGCGCCGCAGCCGCTCGTGGACCGGCTGGAACAGCACGAAGTTCATCGGGCACTTGGCGAAGAACAGGACCCGTTTTCGTCTCATGTCGAGCTGGGGATTGTAGGCTCTCGGGCGCGATGATCGTCGTGCTGGGCGCGGGACTGGCTGGACTTTCCACGGCCCTCCACCTCGGGGGCCGCGCCTGCGCCGTGATCGAGCGCGAGAGCGAGGTCGGCGGCCTGGCGCGCTCGGCCTGCCAGGACGGCTTCTGCTTCGACTTCGCGGGCCATGTCCTGCACCTCAGGGACGAGTCGGTGCGCGCGCTGGTGGACGACCTGCTGGGCGAGGACCAGCTCCACGTGCAACGCTCGGCCTGGGTCCGCTGCGGCGACCGCCTGGTCCCCTACCCGTTCCAGACGAACGTCCACGCACTGCCGCTCGAGGACCGGGTGGCCTGCGTCGCCGGCTTCGCGCGCACCCTGCTGCCGCGGCCGCGCGCGCCCGGCGCGCGTCTTTCTTTCCACGACTGGATCCTCGACTCCTTCGGCGCGGCCTTCGCCGAGCGCTTCTTCCTGCCGTACAACGAAAAGTGCCTCGCGGCCGACCTGACGACGCTCTCCGCCGACTGGCCGGAGCGCGCCATCCCCAGGCCCAGCCTGGAGGAGGCGGTGCGCGGCGCCCTTGGAATCGCCGACCTTGCCCCGGTCGGCGGCAACGCCACCTTCCGCTATCCGCGCTCGGGTGGCATGCGCCGCCTGCCCGAGGCCATGGCGCGCCGCCTGCCGCCGGTGCGAAAGGAAGCGCGCGCGCTCCGCATCGACGCCCGGCGCCGCGTGCTCGAGCTCGCGGACGGCACCGCGCTCGCCTACGACGCGCTGGTCGCCACCAATCCGCTGCCCGAGCTCATCGCCATGGTGAGCGACCTGGGGCAGGAAGAGCGCGCCGCGGCCGCGCGCCTGCGCCACAGCTCGCTCGCGTGCTTCGGCTTCGGCCTGCGGGGCGCGCTGCCGCACGAGCGCCACTGGGTGTACTACCCGGAAAAGCGCTATCCGTTCCATCGCGTGAGCTACCCGGCCAACATCGCCCCGAGCATGACGCCGGCCGGCATGAGCTCGCTCTCGGCCGAGGTGTCCTACGCGCCCGACCGCTTCCCGCCGCCCGCCGGCGAGGAGGAGCGCGTGCTCGCCGCGCTGATCGAGGCGGGCGAGATCGAGGACGCCGGCCGCGTGGTCCTCCGCCGTCGCCTCGACCTGCCCTGCGCCTACGTGCTGCACGACGAGGTGCGGCGCGCGGCCTTGCCGCTGCTCTTTCGCGCCTTGCGGGAGCGCGCCATCTTCCCGGTCGGCCGCTTCGCCACCTGGAGCTACCTCTCCATGGAGGAGGCGATCCTGCAGGGCAAGGAAGCGGCCGCACATCTTCGGCGCGGATCCTGAGCGCGCGGGCGATGGCCGATCCCCGCCCCACCGTCGTCCACGTCATCACCCGGCTCGACCTGGGCGGAGCGCAGGAGAACACGCTCGACACCTGCCGCCTGCTCGACCGGACGCGCTTCCGCGTGGCCCTGCTCGCCGGCCCCGAAGGACGCCTCGACTCCGCGGCCGCGCGCATCCCGGACCTGGACCTCCGCCTCGTGCCCGACCTGGTGCGCGAGATCGAGCCGCGCCGCGACCTGCGCGCCCTGCGGCTGCTCCGCGATCACCTGCGCGAGCTGGGGCAGGACGGCGCGCCTCTCATCGTCCACACGCACTCGAGCAAGGCCGGCATCCTCGGCCGGCTGGCCGCGCACGCGGCGCGAGCGCGCTTCGTGGTCCACACCATCCACGGCTTCGCCCATCCGGCGCTGGCGCGGCGCTGGCAGCGCGGGCTCGCCATCCTGGCGGAGCGCCTGGTCGCCCGGCGCACCAGCCGCTTCGTCGCCGTGTCCCGGGCCGACGTCGAGGAGGGCCTGCGGCTCCGCCTGTTCCGCGCGGCGGACGTCGAGCTGATCCGCAGCGGCTTCGACGTCGCGGCCTTTGCTGAGCCGGGGCTGGAGCGCCGGGCGGCGCGCCTTGCCCTCGGCGTCGAGAGCGACGCTCCGCTCATCGGCATGGTCGCGTGCCTCAAGCCGCAGAAGGACCCGCTCGCCTTCCTGCGCGCCGCGCGTCTCGTCCTCAACGAACGGGACGACGCGCGCTTCCTCATCGCCGGGGACGGCGAGCTGCGCACCGAGGTGGAGAAACTTGGCGACCGCCTCGGTTTGGGCCCGGCCCTCATGCTGCTCGGCTGGCGCGAGGACGTGCCGCGCATCCTGCGCGCCCTCGACCTGTTCGCCTTGACCTCGCGCTGGGAGGGGCTGCCGCGCGCCCTGGTCCAGGCCATGGCGGCCGGCGTGCCGGTCGTGGCGTGCAGCGCCGGCGGCATCGGCGAGGTGGTGAAGGACGGACTGACCGGTCGCCTGGTGGCGCCTGGGGACCACCGGGCGCTGGCCGCGCGCGTGCGCGAGCTCCTGGAGGACCGCGCCGGCGCCGCCCGCCTGGCCGCGGCCGCGCGCGAGCGGGTCGCGGGCGAGTTCGACGTGCGCCGCATGATCGAGGGCCTCGAACGCCTCTACCTGCGGCTGCTCGCGGGCTGAGAAGCGCGCGCTCCGGCGGGCGGCCCGCGCCGTCAGCGCCCTTCGCCGCCAGCCGCAGCCGGCGGCTTCAGCTCCTGCAGGCGGCGGTAGGCGTGCTGGAGGGAGGGCTCATCCTGGCCGCCCGCGCGCAGGGCCGCGTCGAGGTAGCGCTCCCAGGCGGCTTCCGCCGCGGCGGGATCGAGCCGGTCCGTGGTCAGCGCGAGGTTGAACAGGGCGTCGGCGAACTCGGGATCGAGCCGCGACGCGGCCAGGAAGTCAGCGCGCGCCGCCTCGAGGTCGCCCGCGGCAAAGGCGCGGTTGCCGCGCGCGAGATGCTCCTGCGCGTGCACCGAGCCGCCGCGCGCCCGGCCACCGGAGAGGTACCCCAGACGCGCGAGCTCCGCCTGCTCCTCCTCCGACCGGCCGGCGGAGGGCTCGTCGGGCTCGTGGACCTCCTGGACGACGCGCCTCTGCCGCAGCCGCTCGTCGAGCGCCTCCCGCAAGCGCGCCAGAGGCGCGGGCTCGTCGTGCGCCGCGTCCGCGCCCTCGTCCAGGGTTTCTTCCTGGAGGGCGAAGAGCCCATCCTCGAGCCCCTCGGTGCGCAGGAGCTTCCACGGCAGGCCGGGGAGCACCGCGGCCACGCTGCGGCGCGCGAACGCCGAGGCGTCGACCTGGGGCCGGTGGGCCGCCAGGCGCTCGAGCACCTCGACCGGCCGCATGCGCTCCGAGAGCAGCGCCGAGCGGCTCGCCGTGAGGCCGGGACGGAAGGTGCGGTCGCGCAGGTCCTGGATCCAACGGAACAGGTCGGTCAGGACCACGGGATGGTCGTGGCGCGCGCCCGCGGGCACGCCGCTGCCCCAGAGCACGAGCGGCACGCGCAGCACCGACTCGTGCAGGGAGCCCTGGTGATCGACGAGGCCGTGGTCTCCCAGGTTTTCGCCGTGGTCGGAGGTGATGATGAGGACCGCGTTCTCCAGGAAGGCGCGGCGCTGCAGCGCGTCGTGCAGGCCCGCCAGCCAGGCGTCGAGCCCGCGGATCGCGCTGTCGTAGCGCTCCTCGAGCGCCGCGCAAAACGCGGCATCGAGGGGCGTCTCGCCCGCGAGCACGCGGTCCAGGAAATCGGGCGCGGCCAGCAGGTCGCGGTCGAGCGACGCGCCCGCCTCGCCGAAGAAGCGCTCGTAGCCGCGCGCCGCGTCGTAGGGCAGGTGCGCGTCCATGAGGTTGACGAAGACGAAGGCCGGGCAGCCCCTGGGGCCGCTGTCGAGCCACTCGAACAGGCGCTCCCGAATGGCCGCGCTCGGCTGCTGGCCGGAGCGCACGGCCGCATCGTTCCAGGTCTCGTAGAAGTGGTCGAAGCCCTGGTCGAGGTTGAAGGAGCGGCTGACGTTGACGTTGGCGGAGAACGCCGCGGTGGCGTAGCCCGAGTCGCTGAGGACCTCGGCGATGGTGGCGGCCTGGTCCGCGAGGTAGCGGTGCTCGAAATGGCAGCCGTGCTCGGACGGCGACAGGCCGGTGAACAGCGACGCGTGCGATGGCAAGGTCCAGTTGGCCGGCGCCCGCGCCTGCGAGAAGACCACGCCTTGCCGGGCCAGGGCGGCGAGAAACGGCGTGGTCTCGCGCCGCGACCTGCCGGACACGGACACGTGGTCGGCCCGCACCGTGTCGAGCACGATGAGCACGATGTGCGGGGGGGAGGTCTGGCGCTCGCCGATGCCGAACTCGACGACTGCCACGCCCGTCAGGAGGATGACGGCGAGCGCGAACGCGAACGTGGTGATGCGGATCGTCGTGCTCCTCCGCCCGCGGCGGGCCGGCTGCGCGCGCGACGCGCCCCGCGCCGCCGCGCCGGCTTCCAGGTTAGACGGCGCCACAGGCCAGTGGAAGCCGGGCGCGGGGCGCAGACCGGACTTCCCGCGCGGGTTTTCCCGCGCCCTTCGCGCGCGGTGGATGCGCGACAGCGTAGCGA
>DYIW01000184.1 GCA_020723465.1 Phycisphaera mikurensis | reverse complement strand
ACTACTCCTGAGAATCGTCGCGCGGCGCGACGATTCTCAGGAGTAGTAGATCAGGTGCCCGGCACGGGCACGAAGAAGAGGCGCAGGTTGCGGCCGCCGGTGGCCTCGTCGCCCCAGCGGATGCTCAGCACGCTGCCCCAGACCAGGTTGAAGTGGCCGCTGCCGCGTTCGTCGAGATAGTCCACGAAGCGCAGCATGGAAGAGAGGCGCGTGCTGCCCGCGTCCCCCTCCCCGCGGCTGTGCCAGTTGAAGATCAGGGGGATGCGCGCGAAGGAGTAGTCGAGCGTGCGGTCCGCGGAGAAGCCCGCGAGGCCGAGGCCGAGCCAGAAGGCGGAGCGGTCCGGGCTGTTCTCGGAGAGCAGGAGCGCGCCGGGAAAGACGCCCAGGTCCAGGAGCTCCAGGGAGTGGCCGCCCGCCGAGCCGCGGTAGTCGAACAGCGCCCCGCCCGCGACGTGCGCCTCGAAGGCACGGTCGAGGAAGCGCAGCCCCAGGGGGAAGCGCAGCACCTTCCAGAACCAGCGTTCCGGCGCCTGGTCGTCCGGTGCGCGCGTGACCGTGCTGCCGAGGAGGTGGCGCGCCGCGGCCTCGGCCTGGCCGGCCGGAGCGTGCTGGACCACGGCGACCATCTCGCCCTCGCGCAGGATCGACCAGGAGCCGTCTTCGACGGAGCGGCCGCGCAGCAGCGCGCGGTAAGCGCCCGCGAAGTCCTTGGCGTCGGTCGCGTAGTCCCACACCGACACCCAGCCGAGCACGTCGCCTGCCGGCCCCTTCCACACGACGTAGCGGTCGCCGTCCCAGCCGTCCGCGTCCTCGGCCGCGCCCTCGTCGAGCAGGGTCGCGAGCAGCACCTTCGTCCCGTACATGCCGAGCGTCTCCTCGTGCACGGATTCCCAGCCGAGCGGCGGGTCGGGCAGGTCGATCTGCACGGGACGGTCGCGGCGGTCGAGGTAACGCTCGGGGAACAGGATCTGCTCGGACGACTCGGGCGGATCGCGGTAGGCCGCGTTCACGCCCTCCCAGCCGAACTCGGAGCGGATGCGGTTGACGAAGCCCCAGCCTTCGATGTAGGGGAAGATGAGTGGGCGCTCGATGATCGGCGGCGCGTCCTTCAGCTCCGAGCCCACCTCTCCGCCCGCCTCCTTGGCCCAGGAGAGCATGCTCTGGCTGTCGAGCAGGCGCACCAGGGGCGAGAGCAGGGGACCGGAGGTCGAGAAGGGCGCGCCAAGGCGCCACAGCAGGAAGTCGACCGAACTCTCCATGGCGCTGCCCTCGGCCAGCGCCGTGAAGGCCAGGGTCTCGTCCCCACTGAAGTCTCCGGCCTCCTCGATGGCCTCGAAATCGAAGTGCTGATCGTCGATGGCGTGGGTCAGCTCGTGCGCCATGACGAAGTTCTCCTCGAGCTCCTTCTCGACGGCGGACTTCTCCTCATCCTCGTCGTCTTCGTCCGTTTCGTCCGCTTCCGTCTCGGCTGCGCCGTCCTCCGCCCCGGCCCCCTCCTTCTCCTCCTCCTTCGCGACGGTGAAGAACTCCTTGGTCTCGGTGTCGTAGTACCCGCCCACGTTGTCCTTCATGTAGTCCGCCAGCCAGGGCTTGAGGTCCATCTCCGGCGGCAGCAGCCCGAAGAGCTTGAGAGCGCGCTCCTCGCCCGCGCCCTTCTCGGCCCACTCCTTGTCGATCTCCTTGACGAAGAGGTCCTTGACGTCCGCCTTGGTCTTGATGCCGGCGGGCACCGTGTTTTTCGGCTCGAGGTCGCGGATGCGCGCGGTCTCCGCCGCCACGCAGTTGGCCTTGTCCTGCAGCGAGCGCTCGCCGTAGGGCTTGGCCGGCAGGAGGGAGCAGGAGCAGAGCAGGAAGAGCGGGAGGAGGCGCAGCGTAGTGTTCATGGCCGGATTGTAGACGCGGCCCGCGGCGAGCGTGAGGCAATAGGCCCGCCGGGCGGGCGGGGCGCGCGAAAGCGGTCCAGAATGCGGCGCGGTTTGTCGATTCTCGCGGCATGGGAAGCGAGCTACGCTCACCCGTTCCCATGCGCGAACTGCTGCTGAAGACCGGGCGCCACGGCATGGCCTTCTCGGTGAGCCTCCTGCTCTCGAGAATGGTCGGCTTCGTCCTGGTGCCGTTCCTCACCAGGGAGCTGCCCAAGGCGGATTTCGGCGTGGTGGACAACCTCGCCCTCGCGGGCCAGGTCATCGCGCTCTTGGCGGCGCAGGGCATTCCGCCCGCGGTGTTCCGCGCCTACTCCTACACGGCCACGAGCGCCGCCGAGCGCCGCGCCGCCATCGTCACGGGCTTCCGCTACACAGGCCTCTCCACGCTCGTCCTGGGCCTGGCCTGCGCGCTCTTCGCCGCTCCGTTCGCGGGCGCGCTGGGCGGCGACCGCTCGTTCGCCCCGCTCTTCCTCATGGTGCTCGGCACGTACTGGTGCAGCAACGTCAGGAACGTGTGCGCGGCGGTGCTGCGCGCCGAGTTCCGCACCAAGGAGTTCCTCGCCGTGCACTGCGGCGAGTTCCTCCTGTGCGTGGCGCTGAACGTCTACTTCGTGCTCATGCTCAAGACCGGCCTGCACGGCATCATCTACTCGAACCTCATCGGCGCGGTCGCGTCGCTCCTGCTCGCCGTGTGCTTCGTGCCACAGGTGCTCGGCGCCGCCTTCGACCGGCGGCTGCTCCGGGACATGCTCGTCTTCGGCCTGCCGCTCGTGCCCGGCTCGCTCGCCCTCTGGCTCCTCGACTACATGGACCGCATCTGCTTCCTGTGGCTCCTGCCCAAGCAGGAGGCCCTGGACCTGATCGGCCTGTACGGCCGCGGCGCGCTCTTTGCCAGCATCCTGCAGGCGGTGCTCATCCTGCCCCTGACATCTCTCTGGCCCAACGTCTTCTACGACCTGGCCAAGCGAGAGAGCGGGCACCAGAACATCGGGCGCTGCGCCTCGTACTACGCCGGTGTGGCCGCGTTCCTCGGGGTGGGCCTGGGCGCGGTGTCGCGGCCGATCGTGGCCCTCATGACCGCGCCGGAGTACCACAGGGTCTGGGCGGTGGTGCCGGTCCTGTCGTTTGGCATCGTCCTGCTCGGCGCCTCGAAGATGACCGAGGTCGGCTTCTACATCTCGGGCCGGACCAGGTGGCTGCCGCTCCTGGTGTTTCTCGCGGTCCTGGTCAACGTGCTGCTCAACCTGATGCTCATCCCGAGATTCGGTGTCAGCGGCGCGGCGTGGTCCTCGGTCAGCGCCTACGCCTTCCTGGTCGTGATCATGGGCGGTTGCGGCGCGCGTCACTACCGCATCGACTACGAGTGGCGGCGGCTCTTCAAGGTCGCGCTCGTGGCCGCGCTCGTGCTCGCGGCCTGCCTGCTCCTGCCCTATCCCGGTGACGCGTCCACGGGCCGCCTGCTGGCGGACCTGCTGCTGCGCGGCACGCTCGCCGCCGTGCTCTTTCCGGCGCTGCTGCTCGCCGCCGGTTTCCTGGATGCGGAGGAGCGGCAGATCCTGCGCCAGGCCCTGCGCCGCCACTGACCTCCCCGCCCGCCGCCTTGCTACGATGGCGGCGCCGGCCAAACCACCACGGAGGTCAACGATCATGCAGGGTAATCACCACTGCGGCGGCTGCGTTTCGCGTCGCCACTGTCTGAAGGTGCTGTCCGCAGCCGCGGCCGTGGCGGGCTTCGGCCGCGGCCTCCTGGCCTTGCCCTCGCGCGCCGAGGGCCCTGGCCCCGAGGATCACGTCGACGCCGCGGGATTGCGCCCGGCGCCCGAGGTGCGCGTGGACTTCGCCTTCCTGCGCATGCCGCCTCCCTACTGGCTCGGCTGGCCCGGCACCACCTACGACCTGGAAGGGCATCAGCAGGAGTACCTGGGCCTGTTCGAGGGGTCGGCGCGGCGCCTGGGGATCACGGCCACGGCACGGCGTGAGCCGGTCGAGACCGAGCAGGGCATGGAGGAGCTCATCAAGGAGACGCGCGCGCGCCGGCCGGACGGTCTGCTGGTCACGGTCCTGCACATGTCGTGCTGGCGCTGGGCCGAGCGCCTGGCGCGCGAGGCGGGCGTGCCGCTCATCCTCTTCGCTCCCGTGGGCACGGCCTTCACCGGCCACGTGCGCGCAGTTTCGCGCATGCGGGGCGTGCACGTCGTGTCCTCGCTCCTGTGGCCCGCGGTCGAGGCGGGCCTGCGCATGATCCGCGCCAAGCGCCTGTTCGAGGAGACGCGCGTGCTCTGGATCCACGGCGAGCAGCGGAACGAGACGGTCCTCGACCGGCTCGGCAGCAAAGTGCGCACCGTGCCGCGGCGCGTGTTCAACGAGATGTTCCAGGACATGCCGGTGACGGACGAGGTGCGGCAGGTGGCGGCCGACCTGCGGCGAGGCGCGGAGCGCATCGTCGAGCCCACGGAAGAGGACACGCAGAACTGCGCGCGCGCCTACACCACGGCCAAGCGCCTGCTGGCGCTCGAGCAGTCGAACGCACTCTCCATGGACTGCTTGGGGATGGTCGGGGCGAAGCTCGTGCCCACGCCGCCCTGCGGCGCGTGGATGCTGCTGCAGGACATCGGCGTCACCGCCGGCTGCGAGGCCGACCTGTACGGCGCCATGTCGATGATGCTGACCAGCTACCTGCTCGACCGGCCGGGCTACATGAACGACCCGGTGCCGGAGACGGCCAAGAACCTGCTCATCGCCGCGCACTGCACCTCCGGCAGCCGCATCCGCGGCTTCGCCGAGCCGCCCGTGCCGTACGTGCTGCGCGACCACTCCGAGTCCTCGCTCGGCGTGTCGGTGCAGATCCTCTGGCCCGTGGGCGAGCCCGTCACCCTGGTGCGCTTCGAGGACAGCGGCTCGATGATCGTGGACACGGGCGTGGTGGCGGCCAACGTGGACACGCCGCCCGCGGGCGGCTGCCGCACCTCGATCGAGATCGCCATGGACAACGTGGCGGACGTGCGCGACGTGCTCGGCTTCCACCAGGTGGTGACGCTCGGCAACCACCGCCGGGAGGTCGAGGCCTTCTGCCAGCTCTACGGCATCGAGGTGCTGCGCTCGCCCGCGGGCGGCGCCGGCTCGAGGGAGGGCTGAGCATGAAGCCCGCGCCGGTGCTTTCGCTGCTGCTGCTGAGCGCGTTGCTCGCCGGAACGGCACGCGCAGAGGAGCGCGTGGTCATCGAGTCGCCCGGGCTCGAGCCCTCGGCCCTCGACGCCTCGGGCGCGCTGGTCGAGGACTGGGGCACGCTCGCGCTGGAAGTGCGCGGGGATCGAGCCGCGCGCGAGGCTCGAGGTGGTCAAGGCGTCGCTCGACGGCGTGATCCCGGCGGCGCGCGCCTCCTGGCTTGCGGGCGGCATCGCCGTCCAGGCCACGGTCTTTCGCGGCCCGGCCTGGCCCGCGGGCGTGGACGTGCTGGCGGTACGCCTCGAGGAGACCGCCGGCCAAGCGGTCTCCGCCGTGCTCGCCTTGGTGCTCTCCACCGGCGCGAGCGTGGGGGAGAGGGCCGTGTCGCTTGGCGGGCGGACGATCATCGCCCTGCCGGCGGAGCCGCGCGTCCGCGGCGAGCCGCGCGACTGGGGCTTCGTGGACGAGGCCACGGCCATGCCGGGCTGGGCCTCGCCCGCGAGCGGCTTCGATCCCGCCTTCTCGAACATCCGCGCCGGCCTGGGCGGCGTGCCCATTTCCTACCGCTTCCGCGTCGAACCTAAGGGCGGCGCGGACGTGGTGCTCGGCTTCTGCGAGAGCCACTGGTCGAGTCCTTGCAGCCGCTCCATGACGTGCAAGGTCGAGGGCGCTCCGCACGCCCAGGTCGATCCGCTCGCGCTCTTCGGCCGGCATCAGCCGGGCGGCCTCCTGTTCGCCGGCACGGACGAGAACGGCGACGGCTTCCTCGACGTGCTCGTGATCCCGGGCCCGGGCTCGCCCGACCGCAATCCCATCCTGAACGCCATCTGGCTCCTTCCTCAAGGCCTCGAGGTCGATCCCGCGCAGGTGATCCAGGGCACGCTGAACGCTCTTGCACTCCGGCGCGTGGACGTGGGCGGCGCCGAGGATCAGGCGCTCTACGCCAGCCGCGACCTCGAGTTCCCGGTGACGCTCGAACCGGGCGGAAGCGCGGAGCTTGCCTTCCTGGTCGCCTGCCCGGGCGGAGAGGCGCCCGTGCCGGAGCGCTCGACCTGGACCGCGGAGAGCCTGAGGAGCGCGGCGCGCGCGGTCTGGGAGGACTGGCGCCGGCCGTAGCGGCGCGCTGCCGCGGGGCCGCTAGGCCGCGACCAGGCGCCAACCGGTGCTCGCGAACAGGTAGACGCCCAGGCCCGCGAGGACCGCCGCGGAGATCCCGACCAGGGCTCGCTGGCCGCGCGGCCCGAGGCAGCGGGCCGTGCCGGCGAGCAGAATGAAGCCCGCGAGCGTGACGGTCATCGTGCCGTAGAAGGCCAGGACGAGGGCGACGGCGTGGATTCCGCTCTCGTTCCACGCCGCGAGGACCGCGGGGCCGAGGACGAGAGCCCAGCCCAGGTACGGATTCGGATTGAGCAGATTGACCAGCACGGCCGCGAGGAAGGTGCGCGGCGCCGAGCCGCTGGCGCCGAGCTGATCTGACTTCTGCCACTGCACGAACGCGGACCAGGCCAGGTAGATCAGGAGCAGCCCGCCCGCGGCTCGGAGCAGGTCCTGGAACCAGACCGGGAGCTGCCCCAGGGCGAGCAGCGCGATCAGCGCGATCGGCCCGTCGCTGAGGAGGGGCGCGAGGCACGCGGGAAGGGTGCGCCTCCAGCCCGACGCGGCGACGCGTGCGATCAGGAAAGCCTGGAGCGGTCCGGGTTGGATGGTCGCCGCGAAGGCCAGCCCGCAGCCGAGGAGGAGGTACTCGAGCATGTCGCGCCTGCCTGACTCACTCGGTCTTTGGACGCTCCCACTCGACCGTGACGCTGTGACGGCCGGACGGCAGCTCGCGCACGGCCTCCTGGCCTGGGACCGGCAGGAACAGCGTGGCGCTGGTGTTCGCGGGCACCTCCGCGTCGATGATCATGCGCCCGTCCTCGAGGCGCCAGGCGCAGGCGATCCTGCCGCGGATGGAGTGGTGCGCGCCGCGCGCCCAGGTGAGCGTGCCGCCCGGGATGGGCCGCAGGAAGAAGTGGCGGAAGCCGGGCGCCGCGGGATCGGGCTCTATGCCGATGATCGTGCGCATCATCCACTCGCCCACCGAGCCCAGGGCGTAGTGGGCGAAGGAGTTCATGCCCGGGTCCTGGAAGCCGCGCTCCGCCACGTAGCCGTCCCAGCGCTCCCAGATGGTGGTCGCGCCCTGGTCGATGGCGTAGCCCCAGGACGGCAGCGCGCGGCTCTCGATCAGGCCGTAGGCCGCGCCGGCGTGGCCGCCGCGCGCCAGCTCGTTCATGAGGCAGACGGTGGAGTGGAAGCCGGTGGACTGGCGGCCGTGGTAGCGCGCCATGCCCGCGACCATGCGCTCCCGGGCTGCGGCGCGCCGCTCCTCGGGCAGGAGGTCGAAGGCGAGCGCGAGCGCGTAGCCGGCCTGCGTGTCGCCGAGGAGCGCGCCGTCCTCGGCCAGGTAGGCCTTCTGGAAGGCGGCGCGGACTCCCGCGGCGAGCGCGGCGTAGCGCGCCTCCTCGGCGGGGCGCTCGAGCGCGGCGGCCATCCACGCGACCAACTGCGCCGAGCGCGCGAAGAACGCCGTGGCGAACACGTCCTTCGGCACCTCGCCGCCGCTGGCGGGCCAGTCCGCGAGCCGCAGCGTGTCCGCGTTCAGCCAGTCGCCGTAGTCATTGCCGCGCTCCTTGCGCCAGAGCAGGTCGGGGTTGTTCCTTTCGATCCAATCGACCCAGCGCCGCGCCGAGTCGAAGTGGCGCTCGAGCAGGCGCAGGTCGCCGTAGTTCACGTAGTGGCACCACGCCACGTGCACGCCCGCGTCGCCCCAGGCGGGCACGCCCGAGAAGCGCGCCGCCGGGTCGTAGGGGTGCGGCGCGAAGTCGGGGTAGCGGCCGTCTTCGGTCTGGGCGTCCCGCATGTCCCCGAGCCACTTGGCGAGAAACGCGGCCATGTCCATGTTGAAGCAGGCGGTCTGGGCGAAGGCGAGGATGTCGCCGCTCCAGCCCAGGCGCTCGTCGCGCTGCGGGCAGTCCGTGGGCACCGAGTACATGTTCGCGCGCTGCGTCCAGAGGATGTTCTTCCAGAGCTGGTCGAGCAGCGGGTTGGAGCAGGCGAACTCCGCGGTCTCGAGGGGCGCGGAGTGCGCCACGCAGCCGGCGAGCTGATCGAGCGCCGGGGGCGTCGTGAGGCCGGTCACCTCGACGTAGCGGAAACCGTGATAGGTGAAGCACGGCTCCAGGACCTCGGGTCCGGCGCCGGCGAGCACGAAGCGGTCGGTCTGGGCCGCGCCGCGCAGGTTGGCGGTGTAGACCGTGCCGTCCGGGTTCAGGGCCTCGGCGTGGCGCAGCGTGACGACGTCTCCGGCGGAGCCCGAGGCGAGCAGAAGGCACCAGCCGGCCATGTTCTGTCCCAGGTCGAAGACGAACACGCCGGGCGCGGGCTCCGCGACCGAGATCGGCGTGATGCGGCGCGTCACGCGGATCGGCTCGTTCCTCTGCGCGACGAGGCGCACTGCGGGCGGCGAGCGCACCGCTGCCGGCCGCCACGAGGAATCATCGAGACCAGGCACGGCCCAGCCCGGCATTTGCCGGCGCTCGTCGCGGATCACGCCGTCCAGCAGGTCCGCGGCGCGGAGCGGGCCCTCGGACGTCGTCCTCCAGGTGCCGTCGCTGGCAATGAAGCACGCGCTACCGTCGGCCAGCTCGATCTCGAGCTGCAGGAGCAGGCTCGGCTGGCGGCCGTAGATGCCGCGTGACGGGCCATCAGGGACGATGCCCGTGAGGCCGATGCGTCCCGCGTACCAGCCGTCGCCGAGGCACGCGGAGATCGCATTCTCGCCGCTGGCCACCCACTTCGTGAGGTCGTACGTCTGGTACTGGACGCGGCGGCGGTAGTCGGTCCACTCGGGCGCGAGCACGTGGTTGCCGGCGCGACGGCCGTTCACGCAGATCTCGTACAGGCCGAGCGCGCTGGCGTAGAGCGTGGCGCGCGCCACCCGAGCTTCTTCTGGCAGCGTGAAGGTCTTGCGCAAGAGGAGCGGCGGCAGGGGCTCGAGACCCTGGGGCCCGTGCGACTCGAGGTCGCCGTCCACGAGCGCGCGCGCCGACCAGCCGTGGTCCTCCACGCTGTCCGAGGCGGTCACGGCCGCGCCGAGCGCGACGTTCTCTCCAGCGCACAGGACCTCCATCTCGGCCAGCGCGAAGCCGAACTCGCCCGCGCCGCGCTCCGCGAGCCTGGTGACCGCGAGGCGCACGTGGCGGCCGCGGGCGCGCGGGATCGAAAGCTCGAGCGGGCTCGTGCCCGGGTTCTCCACGGCGTTCGCCTCGGCCGCGACCGCGGCGCCGGCGAAGTCCGCTCCTTGCGCGACCTCGAGGCGGAAGCCCTCCGGGAAGAGGAAGCCGGGCGCGTCGCTCGACCAGTTGTAGGGCCGCGCCGGGAAGAGCCGGAAGGCGTCGATCTCGCGCGTTTCGCCGAGATCGAGAGCGATCCACTTGGCGGCGTCAGGCGAAGGAGCGAGCTCGCTGTGATAGCCGTTGTTCGCCGGGCGCGCAGGCGGCGGCGCCTCTCCGTCGCCGATCCACTGCGCGTGCCAGTCGGACGGTTCGAGCAGGCCGACGCTGAAGAAGGCCGGAGCGCTCCAGGGCGAGACCGCGCCGTCCTGATCGAAGACGCGCACCTTCCACCAGGCGCGCGCGCGCGAGCGCAGAGGCTCGCCCGCGTAGCAGACATGCGTGGTCTCGGCGGACAGGACCTTGCCCGAGTCCCAGAGCGTGCCCTCGTCCTGGGCCAGACGCTCCGGCGAGTCGGCCACGAGCACGTGGTAGGCCGTCTGCAGGGCGCCCTGCCGCGCGTCCTGCAGCTCCCAGGAGAAGCGCGGGCTCGTCTCGTCAAGGCCGAGCGGGTCCACGAGGTACTCGCAGCGGAGGCGCTCGGGCGCGGGCGGGACGTCTGCGGCCAGAAGGGACGGCGCCAGCGGTAGGCTCCACGCCGCCGAGGCGAGTAACAGCCGCGGCAGCACGATTGACCGGATTCGCGCACTTGTTGCGAGCATGGAACGTGCCTCCGGCGCGGCGGACGGGAACACGCCGCGCGCGCAGAGCAGAGAGGAACGCCAGCCGCGGCGCAAGCGGGCGGACTCGGCCGCGCCACCCGATTGCCCCCTGCTCCCGCCACGTGGTACGCTGGCGCCGTCGAGTCGGGCGCCGGCGCCGCTCGGGCGCGGGCGTTCCCAGGCCTCATTCAGGGAGCATCATCGTGAAGCCACGCACAAGGCTCTGCACAACTTTCATCGGCGCGGTCCTCGCCGCGCTCTTCCTCGGCAGCACCGCCTCGGCCCAGCTCGCCCGGGCCCTCCTCAGGCAGGGCGATCCCATGCCCGCGGCCGGCGCCGGACACGTGGTCGAGTACCTGAACAACACGGCCGTGAACGGCGTGGACGGCTACGTGATCGGCATCTCGACCACGGACGGCGTGACCGATCTGAGCCACTTCTGGGGCAACGCCACGGGCGGCGCACCGCTGCTCTTGCGCACCGAGGCGCTCATCGGCAACCTGCAGCAGTACTCGTTCGAGTCCTTCTTCGGCATGGACGACCAGGGCGTGCTCGCCTACAGCCCGATGTGCAACGACATCGTCAGCGGCGCCACGAGCCTGGACACGGTCTTCACCGACGCCACGCCGCAGGCGGTCGAGGGCCTGCCCATCCCGAGCCTCCCGGGCAAGATTTGGCGCTTCGCCAGCCGGGCCGGGATCAGCATGAACGGCCTGGCCTACTGGGTGAGCGGCATCGACGACGCGGTGAGCGGCGCGAGCGAGGGGAACGGCCTGTTCACTCCCATCGGCGTGGTCTTCAAGACGGGCGACCTGATACCTGGCCTGCCCGCGGTGTGCGGCGTGAACGCCTGCGACTTCGACATGCGCTACTCGCCCTCCGGAAACCACTGGATCACCGGCACGGACACGGACGCGCCCACGGCGAGCGACTACTTCGTGATCCGCGACGGCCTGCCGCTCTACACCAGCGCCGGCCTCCTGGGCGAGGGCGTGGCGGTTCCGCCGCAGAACGGCGGGCTTCCCGGCGAGCTGTGGTCCTTCTTCGACTTCTACGGCATGGACGACGCCGGCAACCATCTCATCACCGGCGACACCAACGCCACGACCGCGGTCGACGAGTTCGTGGCCTACAACGGGATCATCGTCTACCGCGAGGGCGAGTACCTCGGCGGCTACCAGCTCTCCGGCTCGATCGAAGCGGCCTACATGAACGGGCAGAAGGACATCGCCTTCATCTGGGACGTGAACGACCCGATCTCGGCTGCCAACGTCGAGGCGCTCTATCTGAACAGCCGGCTGCTGCTCAAGGAGGGGGACCAGGTCGACTTCACCGGCGACGGAGTGGTCGATCCCTACGCCACGCTGATGGACTTCACCGGCATCTCCGCGCTGACCATCGATCCGGACCGGCGCATCTACTTCGTGGCCGACGTCGACATCCTGGGCACGCCCACCATCACCACGGACGACGTCGAGTGCTTCATGACCATCACCGACCCCTGCGGCTCGATCAAGCGCCACGGCTACGGCTGCGCCGGCACGGGAGGCTTCGTGCCGAGCCTGGACGTGACCGGCTGCCCCCTGGTCGGCAGCAGCATCACGATCAGCATCACCAAGGGCCTGGGAGGCTCGATCTCCCTGCTGCTGCTCGGCTGGAACATGGACTGGGTGCCGCTCGGCGAGAACTGCTACCTGAACATCGGCACCATCATCCCCTCCCCGATCCTCCTGCCCCTCGGCGGCTCGGGCGCGGGCAACGGCTCGATCTCGTTCAGCGCGGTGATTCCGCCGCTGCCGGTCGTGCCCTTGACCATCGACATGCAGGCGTTCATCGGCGATCCGGCCACGAGCTTCGGCTACGTCTCGACCAACGGCATCGAGATGACGATGAACTGAGAGCGTGACCAGGAATCCATGCGTCGGACCGAGACCGAGCGAGGACAA
>DYIW01000183.1 GCA_020723465.1 Phycisphaera mikurensis | reverse complement strand
GCTTCGAGCTGCGCCGCCAGGACGGATGGCGGTTCGACGCGTACAGTTTCTCCCGTCTCGCCAGCACGTGGCGCTCCTCCCTCCTTCCCCCCGGCCGATTCCTTCTGGTCGCGTTCGGTCGCGAGGGCAAGGAACTCGCCACGCTCGACATCGACCTCCGGCCCGGCGAGGAGACCGTGGTCGATCTGCCCGCGGATTGACCCTGCCCCAAGCGTCGGCACGGCCGTTGCACGCATTCCCGCCAAGAGCGCCGCAACGCGCCAGAAGGCACTACCGGAGGGTAACCAAAGTGTCCCCCTGGAAACGACTCTGTGTGTGCGCCGCCTTTGCCGGGCTCTTCTGCGCGGGAAACGTGGCGACGCCGGCCGAGACGGAGGACTTGGCCGTCGCCCCCGCGACGCTGGCGCCTGTCGATCCCACCGTCATCGGCGACGAGCCAAGGCTCGTGCTGCAGGAGGCCACGGGGCAGCTCGTGCCGCATCAGGCCATGCTCCGCCTGGACAACCCGACGCACCTTCCCTTGCGCGTCGTCGCGCGCAGCGGAGAAGCGCCCCTCGTTTTGAACCAGCGTGAGGACGCGCCCCTGCCTGACTGGTCGGCACTCGGCTGGTCGGACAAGGGAGTGATCGTGTCCCTGCCGCCGGGTACGGCCTGGCTCTTCGAGGCGGAACACTGCCGCGATCCCGTCGCCGCCCACTACATGGTGCGCATCGCCGATGCGGCTGGAGCGCCTGGCCAATGGCTCGTCAGTCCGCTGTACCGGCACCCCCGCGTGGGTCCGGCCGCGCCCGGCCGGTATCCAGGCGTGCTCTTCGTGGAATGGAAACAGGCCCGTGGCCAGTGGTGGGGCATCTTCCGCCTGAACAACCCGACCCGGCAGCCGCTTCGCTACCTGGCGCAGGTGAGCGTGGACCCGTGGCCCGTTCAGACCTGCGCGACCACCATCGGTTACGGCTGGAGGCCAGGCGTTCCCTGCGGCCTCATGGTCCACGAGACGGTCCTCCCCGCGCGAACCTGCCTCCTGTTCCCGGTGCTGATCTGGGCCAGCGATCGTCGCCCATTCCGCGTAGGCGTGTGGATCGAGGGCAGCAGGATGCTCTGGAGCAAGCCGGTCGAAAGCCAGCCGGTCTCGACATCGCCGGCACCCTCGACGGCGCCGTCGAACGCTGCTGGCGCGGACGCGACGAGCCGCCGCTTACCGCGAAAGTAAGTGGTCGCGATGACGGTGGCGGACCGGGCAGGCGCTTCCCGGGCGGGCGTCGCGGGCGCTGCCTTGCGCTGGAGGCGGCCCCTCGCTCGACGCGACCGCGCGTCGCGCATGCCGTCGTGGACACTCCACGCCGAGCCGCGCGGCCGCTCGTGCGCCGGGATGCTGGCGCAGGCGCACCTTCCTCGTTCCCCTTGCGACAGGCCGCCGCGATCAACGGGGCTTGGCCGGCTGGCCGGCTCGCAGCGGGTACAGGCCGGTTATGGAACCCGACACAAACTTATGTTGCACGCTACATAACCGCGAGCCACCGCAAGTGCGGGCGATAACCAACTCTTGGACAAAGAGTTACGTGCTCACATCGTCGCTCCCTTGCGAGAAGAGACGTTGCTTCTGCAAGCACCACCGGCGCTGGCGGTGCATCACTCGCTGATGGCTGTCTCGCCGAAGTCGGACATGGAGCAGCACGCGAGCATGTCGGCGCGCCAGTTCCCGGCCTCGCGCCTGCGATTCCCTCCCCTCGCTCGCGCCCTCCGCGGCGCATTCATGCGAGGCTTTCGAGGGCCGCCAGGCCCGAAGAAGCCCGCCTCGTTCTTCGGCCCAAGGAAAAGCTCCGCCAGCGTGCCACCCATCGTTCGTCGGGCACACCCGTCCCCGAAAGCCAGGGAAACGGCCGCGACGCTCCAGCCACTGCCACCCTTCGAACTTGCTTCGTTCCGTCTTTTTTCCTTGCGCTCTTGCCTTCTCGGGCAATAAGAGGACCATTTGAGTCCTATTTTGCGCGCCCCGAGAAGATCATGTTCCGCATGACCCGCCAGGCTGACTACGGCATCGTGCTGCTCGCGTGCTTCGCGCAGCGCGAGGAGGGCGATTCCCTGAACGCCCGCGACCTCGCCGCCGAGGTGCACCTGCCCGTGCCCATGGCCAGCAAGATCTTGAAGGCGCTGGCGCGCGCCGGCCTGCTCGCCTCGCAGCGCGGCGTGAAGGGCGGCTACCGCCTGGCGCGCCGGCCCGACGAAATCTCCCTGGCCGAGATCATCGACGCGCTCGAGGGGCCGATCGGCATCACCGACTGTTCGAGCGGCGACCACTCCTCCTGCGACATCGCCGCGCTCTGCGCGGTGCGCGGCAAGTGGCAGAGCATCAGCGGCGCCATGCGCGAGGCGCTCGGCAGCATCAGCCTGGCCTCCATGGCCGGCCCGCCCGAGCCTGGGCCGGCCGCCGCGGCCGGCCGGCGGCCGCTCCCCTCCGCGCCCGCGCGCGGCAAGCGGGCGCGCAAGGAAGGAAGCCCATGACCAGCGCGAGAGAGATCGAGCACTTCGCCCAGGCCGAGTACAAGTACGGCTGGACCGCCGACCTCGAGGCCGACTCCGCTCCCTGCGGCCTGAGCGAAGACACGATCCGCTTCATCTCCCGGAAGAAGGACGAGCCCGCGTGGCTGCTGGAGTGGCGCTTGCGCGCCTTCCGCCACTGGCTCACCATGAAGGAGCCGACCTGGGCCAAGGTCCACTACCCCAAGATCGACTACCAGGCCATCTCCTACTACTCGGCGCCGCGCTCCGCGGCGGGGAAGCCCAAGAGCCTGGACCAGGTCGACCCGAAGCTGCTCGAGGAGTACGCGAAGCTCGGCATCCCGCTGCGCGAGCAGGAGCAGCTCGCCGGCGTGGCCGTGGACGCGGTCATGGACAGCGTGTCCGTGGCCACCACCTTCAAGCAGAAGCTCTCCGACTTGGGGATCATCTTCTGCTCCTTCTCCGAGGCCGTGCGCGAGCATCCCGACCTGGTCAGGAAGTACCTCGGCTCGGTGGTCCCCTACACCGACAACTTCTTCGCCACGCTCAACTGCGCGGTCTTCTCCGACGGCTCCTTCGTCTACGTGCCCAAGGGCGTGCGCTGCCCCATGGAGCTGTCGACCTACTTCCGCATCAACGCCTCCAACACCGGGCAGTTCGAGCGCACGCTCATCATCGCCGACGCCGGCGCGTACGTCAGCTACCTCGAAGGGTGCACGGCGCCGATGCGCGACGAGAACCAGCTGCACGCCGCGGTGGTCGAGCTGGTGGCCCACGACGACGCGCGCGTCAAGTACTCGACGGTGCAGAACTGGTACCCGGGCGACGAGAACGGCAAGGGCGGCATCTACAACTTCGTCACCAAGCGCGGCAAGTGTGCGGGCGTGAACTCGCACATCTCCTGGACGCAGGTGGAGACCGGCTCGGCCATCACCTGGAAGTACCCGAGCTGCATCCTGCTGGGCGACAACTCCGTGGGCGAGTTCTACTCGGTCGCCCTGACCAACCACCGCATGCAGGCCGACACCGGCACCAAGATGATCCACGTCGGCAAGAACACGCGCAGCACCATCGTCTCCAAGGGCATCTCCGCCGGCCACGGCCAGAACAGCTACCGCGGCCTGGTGCGCATCACCAGAAACGCAGATGGTGCCCGCAACTACTCGCAGTGCGACTCGCTGCTCATCGGCGATCAGTGCGGCGCGCACACCTTCCCCTACATCGAGAACCAGAACCCGACGGCGCGCATCGAGCACGAGGCCTCGACCTCCAAGATCGGCGAGGACCAGATCTACTACTGCCAGCAGCGCGGCATCAGCGCCGAGGACGCCGTGTCCATGATCGTGAACGGCTTCTGCCGCGAGGTGCTGGCCGAGCTGCCCATGGAGTTCGCGGTCGAGGCGCAGAAGCTGCTCGGGCTTAAGCTCGAGGGGAGCGTCGGCTAATCCACAAGGAGGGCGGACGGCCAGCGAACCGCCGCCACGAAGCACATGCTGAAGATCACCAACCTCCAGGCCCGCGTCGCGGGCGGCAAGCAGATCCTGAACGGCGTCAACCTCGAGGTGCGCCCCGGCGAGGTGCACGCCATCATGGGGCCGAACGGCTCGGGGAAGAGCACCCTGGCCCACGTGCTGGCCGGGCGCGAGGGCTACGAGATCATCGGCGGCACGGTCGAGTTCCGCGGCCAGGACCTCCTGGCGCTGGCGCCCGAGGAGCGCGCGCGCGCCGGCGTCTTCCTCGCCTTCCAGTACCCGGTGGAGATCCCGGGCGTGAGCAACATGTTCTTCCTGCGCACGGCGCTCAACGAGATCCGGCGCCACCGCGGCGAGGAAGAGCTCGACGCCATGGACTTCCTGGCGCTGGTCAAGAAGAAGATGAAGATCGTGGACATCGACGAGGCGCTGCTCAAGCGGCCGGTGAACGCGGGCTTCTCCGGCGGCGAGAAGAAGCGCAACGAGATCTTCCAGCTCGCCGTGCTCGAGCCGGCCCTCGCCATCCTGGACGAGACCGACTCGGGCCTGGACATCGACGCGCTCAAGACCGTGGCCTGGGGCGTGAACGCCATGCGCAGCCCGGAACGCGCCATCGTCATGGTCACCCACTACCAGCGCCTGCTCGAGTACATCGTCCCGGACCGGGTGCACGTGCTGGCCGGCGGCCGCATCCTGCGCTCGGGCGGCAAGGATCTGGCGCTGCACCTCGAGGAGCAGGGCTACAAGTGGGTGAAGGACGAGACGGCGGGAGTCCGGTGATGATTGCGCGCACGGAAGCGCTGGCCGGCGCGGCGCAGGGCGCGGAGCCGGGCGGCAAGGCCTTCTCCGCCTTCCTCGCCGCGCGCCGCGGCCAGGACCCGGACTGGCTGGCGGAAGCGCGCGCGGACGCGTTCGCGCGCTTCTCCGAGCGCGGCTACCCGTCGCGCCGCGACGAGGACTGGAAGTACACCAGCGTCGAGGCGATCGCGGCCACGGAGTTCGCGGCCGCGCCGCGGCCGAACCCGGCGGCGCTTTCTCCCTGGCTGGAGCTGCGCGGCGCGGGCGCGCCGCTCCGCGTCGTGCTGGTGAACGGCCGCTTCGAGCGCGCGCTCTCCTCGCTCGAGGCGCTGCCGGCCGGCCTCACGGTCTCCAGCCTGAAGGAGGCGCTCGCCGCGGACGCCGAGGGCGCGCGCACCCTGCTCCTCGCCTCGCGTCCGGCCGAGGACGCGTTCACCGCGCTCAACACGGCTTTCTGCGAGGACGCGGTCTTGATCCGCGCGGCCCCGGGCGCGGCCGTGGGCCCACCGCTCGAGGTCTTGAACCTCGCCACGACCGCGCGCGCGCCCTTCGCTCTGCGGCCGCGCGTGGCCCTCGCGCTCGGCCCGGGCGCGCGCCTGACGCTACTCGACTGCCACGCCGGCTGCCGCGACGACGACGTCTACTTCAGCAACGCGCTCCTCGACGCCGACCTCGGCCCGGGCGCGCTACTCGAGCACGTGCGCGTCGAGGAGGAGGCGCGCTCCGCCTTCCACGTGTCCGCCTGCCGCGTGAGCGCGGCCGCGGGCGCAGCCTACGAGTCGACCTTCATCACCCTCGGCGGCCGCCTGGCGCGCAACAGCCTGCACGTGGTCCTCGCACGGGAAGAGGCGCGCTGCGACCTGCGCGGCCTCTACTGCGTCGCGGGAGAGCAGCACGCCGACCACCACACCTTCATCGATCACGCCGCCCCGAAGACGACCAGCCGCGAGCGCTACAAGGGCGTGCTCGACGGCCAGGCGCAGGGCGTGTTCTGCGGCCGCATCCTGGTGCGGCCGGGCGCGCAGAAGACCAGCGCCGAGCAGTCAAACGACAACCTGCTCCTGGCGCGCGAGGCCGCGGCGCACAGCACGCCGCAGCTCGAGATCTACGCGGACGACGTGCAGTGCCGCCATGGCTCGACCGTCGGGCAGCTCGACGAGGAGATGCTCTACTACATCCGCTCGCGCGGCATCGACCGCGAGGCGGCGCGCGGCCTGCTCACCTACGCGTTCGGCAACGAGGTCATCGGCCAGATCGGCTTTGCCCCTTTGCGCGAACGCCTTTCCCGCCGCCTGCTGGAAGCGACCGGGGCGGCACGAGGCCAGAAGGAATGACCAGCGCAGCGCAGGCCGCTCCGGCGAACGAACGGACCTACGACGTGCAGCGCATCCGCCAGGACTTCCCGATCCTGGCGCAGCAGGTGCACGGCCATCCCCTCGTCTATCTCGACAACGCCGCCACCACGCAGAAGCCGCGCGCCGTGCTCGCCGCGCTCGAGCACTACTACGCCACGGATAACGCCAACATCCACCGCGGCGTGCACGAGCTGTCGAGCCGCGCCACCACGAGGTACGAGGAGGCGCGCGCGGCGGTGCGCGCCTTCCTGAACGCCGCCGACGACCGCGAGATCATCTTCGTGCGCGGCGCGACCGAGGCCATCAACCTGGTGGCCGACAGCTTCGGCCGCCGCCTGCGGGCCGGCGACGAAATCATCGTCTCGACCATGGAGCACCACTCCAACATCGTGCCCTGGCAGATGCTCTGCGAGCGCACCGGGGCCGTGCTCAGGGTCGTGCCCATCGACGACGCCGGCGAGTTCATGATGGACGAGTACGAGCAGCTGCTCTCGCCGCGCACGCGGATCGTCGGCATCGTGCACCAGTCGAACTCGCTCGGCACGGTCAACCCGGTCAGGGAGATCGCCGCCCGCGCCCACGCCGCGGGCGCGCGCGTGCTGGTGGACGGCGCGCAGGCGGCCCCGCACCAGCTCCTGGACGTGCGCGCGCTCGACGCCGACTTCTACGTGCTTTCCGGGCACAAGATGTACGGGCCGACCGGCATCGGCGTGCTCTACGGCAAGCGCGACCTCTTGGAGAGCATGCCCCCCTACCAGGGCGGCGGCGACATGATCCTCTCGGTGTCCTTCGAGAAGACGGTCTACAACAAGCTGCCCTACAAGTTCGAGGCCGGCACGCCGCACATCGCCGGCCCCATCGGCCTGAAGGCGGCAATCGACTACATGCAGGCGGTCGGCCTGGAGCGCATCGCTGCGCACGAGCACGAGCTGCTCGCCTACGGCACGGAGCTCCTGGCCGAGATCCCCGGCCTGCGCATGATCGGCACCGCGGCGCAGCGCTCGAGCGTGCTCTCCTTCGTGATCGAGGGCATCCACCCGCACGACATCGGCACTATCCTCGACCGCGAGGGCATCGCCATCCGCACGGGCCACCACTGCGCGCAGCCGGTCATGGCGCGCTACGGTGTGCCGGCCACGGCGCGCGCCTCGCTGGCCATGTACAATTCCCGGGCCGATGTCGAAGCCCTGGCCCGCGGGCTCAAGAAGACGATCGAGGTGTTCTCCTGATGGACGACCTGCGCGACCTCTACCAGGAGGTCATTCTCGACCACGGCAAGCACCCGCGGAACTTCCGCAAGGCGCCAGCGGCCAACCGCAGCGCGCACGGCTACAACCCGCTGTGCGGCGACCAGGTGGAGATCTTCCTCGAGCTGGACGCGGCCGGCGTGGTGCAGGACATCAGCTTCCAGGGGAGCGGCTGCGCCATCTCCACGGCCTCGACCTCGATGATGACGCAGGCCCTGAAGGGCAAGACTCTCGCGGAGGCGCGCGCTCTCTTCGAGCAGTTCCACGCGCTCATCACCGGCACGGGCGAGCCGGACCCGGAGAAGCTCGGCAAGCTGGCGGTCTTCTCTGGCGTCCGCGAGTTCCCGAACCGCGCCAAGTGCGCCACGCTCGCCTGGCACACGATGTGCGCCGCCCTGGAGAACCGGGCCGAGCCGGTCTCGACCGAGTAGCCCGGCTGGAGCGCGAGCATGCTGTTCGACAAGCACAAGAAGGGCGAGAAGGAGCGCGGCGACAGCGAGAAAGAGGCTGCGCCGCCGTCAACGCCTCCCGCCTCTGCGCCGGCCGCGGACGCTCCCGCGCGCGCGCCGCGTGCACCGGCCGTGGTGGACGATCCGGACTCGCCGCTCCGCGAGCCGGTCATCGCCGCGATCAAGACCGTCTACGACCCCGAGATCCCGGTGGACGTGTACGAGCTGGGCCTCATCTACGGCGTGCTCATCAGCAAGGAAGGCGCGGTGCACGTCAACATGACGCTCACCACGCCGCACTGCCCGGCCGCGGGCTACCTGCCGCTCGACGTGAAGGCGCGCGTCAAGGCGGTCGCGGGCGTGACCGACTGCTCGGTCGCGATCGTCTGGGACCCGCCCTGGGACAAGGACATGATCTCGGAGGCGGGCCGGCTGCAGCTCGGGATGATGTAGGCCGTCTCATGCCCCTTCAAGACACCCTGGGCCGGCCGCTCAAGAACCTGCGCCTCTCGGTCACCGACCGGTGCAACCTGCGCTGCCTCTACTGCATGCCGGAGGAGCACTACACCTGGCTGCCGCGCGAGGACATCCTCTCCTTCCGCGAGATCGGCGACCTGGTGGACGTGTTCTGCGACCTGGGAGTGGACAAGGTGCGCATCACCGGCGGCGAACCGCTGGTGCGCCGCGACCTGCCGGTCTTGATCGCGGACCTGGCCCGGAAGCCGCGCATCCGCGACCTGGCGCTCACCACGAACGGCGTGCTGCTCGCGGACGCGGCCGTGGAGCTGAAGCGCGCGGGGCTCGGCCGCGTCACGGTCAGCCTGGATACGCTGCGGCCGGAGCGCTTCCTGGCGCTCTGCCGGCAGGACGAGTTGCCGCGCGTACTCCTGGGGATCGAGGCGCTCGCTCGCGCGGGCTTCGCGCGCACGCGCATCGACTCGGTGCTGCTCCAGGGCACGAACGACGACGAGATCCTCGACCTGCTCGACTTCGGCCAGCAGGCGGGCGCCGAGGTGCGCTTCATCGAGTACATGGACGTGGGCGGCGCCACGCGCTGGAGCCCGGACGCAGTGCTGGCGCGCGCCGAGGTCCTGCGGCGCATCGAGCAGGCGCGCGGCCCGGCGACGCCTCTCGAGGCCGAGCCCGGCGAGGAGTCCGCGCCCGCGCGCCGCTTCCGCCTCGCGGACGGCACGGTCTTCGGCGTCATCGCCTCGACCACGACGCCGTTTTGCGCCACCTGCGACCGCAGCCGCCTCACGGCCGACGGCACCTGGTACCTGTGCCTCTACGCCCGCCAGGGCATCGACCTCAAGACTCCGCTGCGGCAAAACGCCTCGCGTGCGGAGCTGGCGCGCGCCATCTCCGCGGGCTGGGAAGCGCGCGCGGACCACGGCGCGGAGGAACGCCTGGAGCTGCGCGAGCGCGCGCCGCCGCACGCCCGGCCGGCCCTCGAGGGCGACCCGCGACTCGAGATGCACACCCGCGGCGGGTAGCCAAGCTGGCGCCGCGCTGCGCGCTACGGCTTCATGAGCTCCACGCCATTCGTGTTGCTGAAGCCGTGCGGCAGCGACGGCTCCGCGACGAAGGCCTGCAGGTCCACGGTGAAGGCGGGGAGACCCATAGGAATCACCGCGTCGAACGCGATGTGCCCGGCGCCCGGCCCGCTGCCGAAGAGCGGCAGGCCGATCTGCACCGGCAAGAGCGGGTAGACGTTCAGGAAGCACCCGCCGTTCATGGGGATGGCCGCCTGGCCGACGCCGATGAAGAGCACCGCGAAGGAGCCGCCGAGCGCCTGCGTCAGCTCCAGGTGGATGGTGCCGCCGTCGCGCACGCAGCCGCTCAGGCTGAGCGCCGGCACGAAGCCGCCGCTGCCGGCGCAGCCCGCGCCGAAGCTGGTGATCGAGCCCGGGCACTCGTCCGTGTACTGCACCAGGTCGACGCCGTCTCGCGAGCCCGGCTGCGCGGCCACGGCCAGGCGCAGCGTCTCGCTGAAGACCAGGTCCGAGGGCGAGCCGGTGAGCGGCGTGCTGTCGATGACCGCGGAGGCCGGGCCGGCGGCGGCGACGCGCACGAGCTGGCCGCCGGTGGTCGCCACGTAGAGGGTCGAGGTGAGCGCCGAGAAGTGCGCGGCGCGCGGCGCCGAGGACAGCGCGACCTGGCCGGCGAGCACGTGGCCGCCGGCCACGTCGATCACCGCGAGATGCGGGGCGCTGTAGTCGAAGCTCCCGGCGTAGACGTAGCCGCCCGCGGCGTCGCAGTTCAAGGTCAGCGGGAACTCGATCCCGCCCACGGTCTTGACCTTGGTCTGGGAAGCCAGGCTGACCTGGAACACGTCCACGTTGTCCGAGAAGGAGTTGGCCACGTAGCAGTAGGCGCCGCTCGGGCTGAAGCGGGCGCGCACCGGGAAGTCGCCGGTGGCGAGGCGGGCGATCTCGACCTGGTTCAGCGTGTCCACGACCATGAGCTGGTCGTCGAAGCTGATGCAGAGGACCAGCACCGCGCCGTCCGGCGAGAGCGCCATGCCCGAGATCACGTTGTAGGTGTAGATGATCGAGCCCATCTGGCCGGTGGGGAGCGACTTGACCACGCTGCTGGCGGCGCCGTTCAAGTGGATGAAGTGCACCTTGTCCGTGCCCGCGACGGTCGTGACGTAGGCCCACTGGCTGTCGGGCGAGATCAGGACCTCGCCCGGCCGCTGCGCCACGGCGAGCTGCGCCACGGTCTGGTTCGTGGCCAGATCGATGATCGAGACCGTGTCCTGGTCGCCGTTCGCCACCACGGCCGTCGTGCCGTTCGGGCTGACCGCCACGCCCAGCGGCCGGTCGCCGGCCGCAGGGTAGCCCGCGATGGACGGCGGCGAGAGGTCGACGATCGTGGCGTTCCTCGACACGTTGTTGGCCGCGACCACGCGCAGGCCGTCCTGCGTGAGCGCGAGGGTGCGCGTGGCGTCGCCCTCGTGCGGCTCGCCGCTCGCGGCCAGGCCCTCGGCGAAGCCGGCGGCGCCATTCACGTTGAAGAGCAGCACGTCCTCGCGGAAGCGGTTGTTCAAGGCCGCCACCTGGTAGCTCACGGGGCTCGCGGCCGCGTCGGCGCACGCCTGATAGGTAATCGTCTTCACGATCGTCTGGCTGGCCACGTCGATCACGCGCGCGTTCGTGTTCGACACGAAGGCGTACTTGCCGTCGTGGGTCAGGACGATGTCGCCGGGCGAGCCGGTGGCCAGGTTCGCGGTCACGGCGCCCGTGGTCAGGTTGAGGAAGATGACGTTGTTGAGCAACGAGGCGATGGCGTACTGCTTGTCCGCGGTGATGCGGATGAGCTGGTTGTAGAGGGTGGTGCCCGTGGAGAAGGTCGCGCTCACCGCCGGCGTGACCAGGTCGATCACCGAGATCGCCTGGCTGGTGCCCTCGTGGCTCACCACGGCCACGGTGCCGTCCGTGCTCACGTCCACGGCCGACGGCTGCGCGGGCACGGTCAGCGAGGCGATGCCGGCGCCGGTGGTCAGGTCGTACAGCTCGACGGTCGTGCCGGTGCGGTCCGGCAGCACGATGGTCTTGTTGTCCGCCGCGACCGCGAACTGGGTGAAGAAGGAGCCCTGGATGCCGGACTCGGGCGTGGCGAACCAGCCGATCACGCCCTGCGGCGCGCTCGGGATGGAGCGCACCTCGCTGAAGGTGGTCAGGTCGATGACCGAGAAAGCGGAGTTCAGCGCGTCGTTGATGACGCCGACCACCGCGTACTGGCCGTTCTGGGTGACGCGCACCTGATAGGGCTGCTGGCCGGTCACGGGCACGGTCGCGGCCACCGAGTGCGTGACCGTGTCGATGACCCAGACCGCGTTCGAGAACACGCAGGGCACGAGCGCGTACTGGCCGGACGGCGTCACCGCCACGTCCACCGGGTAGTCGCCGACCCCGACCGAGTGCGTGATGCTCTTCGAGGACACGTCGAAGAAGGTCAGCATGTCGGTCTCGGTGTTGGCGATCAGGACGGCCTGGCCGCTGGGCAGGAACGCCAGCTCGCGCGGCATGTCCGCTTCCGGATGCTCGTCCGTGGAGAAGAAGGCCGCGGCGCGCGGGCCGGCGAGCGTCTCGGCCGAGGGCGCGAGGCTCAAGGCGCGCGGCGCCGTGAAGTACTCGGCGTGCGGCGCGACCTCGCCGTCGGTCGAGGCAGTCTGCGCGAGCGCCTCCTCTCCGGCGGGCGGCGCGGGCAGGGTGAGCGATCCCAGGAGCAGGGCGACTTCGAGCGCGGAGATCATGGCAGCCTCCATTTTCTGGACCCGAGCCCATGATGCCGCGAATCGGCGCACGGCGCAACGGCCCGCTGAGAGCCTGAGCAGGTATCTACCGGTAGCCGCGCCGGGTCGAGGAGCGAGC
>DYIW01000182.1 GCA_020723465.1 Phycisphaera mikurensis | reverse complement strand
TCGCTCCTCGACCCGGCGCGGCTACCGGTAGATACCTGCTCAGGCTCTCAGCGGGAGGGTTCGAGGAGCGCGCCCGCCGCCGCGGGTCGGACCAGCACAAACCTCGGCCAATAAATGGATTGCTCGCCCTCGGCCGTGAAGAGGTCCGCGAACTCGAAGCTGTTGGTCGCGTAGGTCACGATCAGGTCCTCGGGCTCGGGACCGGAAAGCTCCGGGTGCGCCTTCGCCGCGTAGACGAAGGGGCGGGGCCCGTCCGATTCGGGCGGGCGGAAGACCACAGCCGGAGGAGTCCACGGGCCGGTGAGTGCGGGCGCCGTGCGCAGGCCGATCTCGGTCGCGCCGAAGCCGTAGCTCGCCACGTGCACGAAGCGGCCCAGGCGAGCGTCCCAGTGCAGCGAGCACTCGCTGCCCGCGTCGTCGAGCACGAACTCCGGGCCAGCCGGGCCGAGGTCGCCTTCGGTCAGCCAGCCGCGCCCCTCCCCTGCCCACCACTCCGCCTGGTTGAGATTACCCCGCGCCAGCGCGGCCGCCGAGTAGCGCACGAGCGCGCCCTGGTGCGTTCCTTCCTGGCGGATGGCGAGCGCCACGACGAAGGGGCCGTCCCGCACGACCGCGGTCGCGGGCACGGCGTCGAACGCGCTCGGCGCCGCGTCGACCACGCGCGGCGCCCACTCCTCGGGCGCGGCGTCGGGATTCTCGATCACGGCCAGCGCCCAGCCGGCCCCGGCGAAGCCGAGGCCCTGGCCGGGAGTCGCGACGATGCCGTAGAGGAAGACGATCAGCGGCCCCTCGGCCAGGCGGATGCCGTGCCCGGGCCAGAAGCCGCGCGCGCCCTGGTCGGGGAAGAACGCGGCGGGCGCGCCGTCGCCGGCGCGGCGCCAGTGAAACGTGAGCTTTCCCCGCAGCGGGTCCAGGCCTTCCTGCACCGCAACGGTGTTGCGCACCATCGTGGAACCTGTGCGCGCGGGGGCGGCCTGGTCCGGCCTGGCCAGGAAGGTGTCGCCGAAGAGCCAGAGCGTGCGCCCGGGGCCAAGCGGTACGGACAGGGCCGCGTCCGAGCCGAGCCAGCGCGCATCCTGGCGGAAGAGCGCCTCGCCCTCGGGGAAGGCCCGGGCCGGCGCGGCGTCCCCTTGCGGCCGCGGCGCGGCGCAGGCCGCGAGGAAAAGCGCGAGCGCGCCGGCAAAGGCCCGGCAGGCGCGCGGGCGCTTCATGCGCGCCCGCCGCGACCCTTGCCCCGGCCCCTGGACCGCGTGGCATCGCCGAGCAGCTTGGCCAGTTCCTTCTCCGAACAAGTCTGACACTCGTACTTGCCGCCCTTCCACGCGTACCCGCCTGTCCCCAGCTTGATCACGACTCCGCACTGCGCGCACCTGGTGGGAGTGAAGGACGGCGGATTCGGCAGCTTCTCGAAGTTGTACTCGTTGGTTCCGTACCAGACGTACATCTCGGTCTCGAGCTTCTCCCGGCACTTGGAACAGTCCTTCCAGTTCCCGTCGTGGCCCTCGTCAAAGTGAAGTGCGCACAGCGTGTAGCGCCGGTGATTCCGGCTGCAGCTATTGCGCGCGAACGAGAACAGCTTGTACTTGTGCTCGTCGTCGCAGATCCAGTTGCCGCAGCACTCGGTCTGCCACAGCCTGCCGGTCTTCCCGCACAGACCACAGCGGTGTTCGGTCGCCTTCGTCTTCTTCATTGCCTCCGCCCTCCCGTCCTACCGTCTGCTCCTATGCGCTGCTCCTATGCGGTGCGCCGCTGTTCTCTCACTGCGACGCTGCCGCGCGCCCCGGGGACGGCCGCGCCGCTCACCGCTTGCCGCCGGCCGCCTGCTGCGTGGCCGCGGCTGCGGCCACGGGCGCGGGCGCCGGGAAGAACCTCTGCCGGATGAACTTGTACTCGAAGATGCCGTAGAGGCTCGAAGTCAGCATGTAGAGCGACAGGCCGGCGGCATAGCCGTAGAACATCACGCCGAAGACGATCGGCATGATGAGCATGATCTTCTGCTGCTGCTGCGCCTGCGGGTCGGCCGCTCTCGGCGCCAGGGCCATCTGCGTGACGAACGCAGCCGTGGCCAGGATGGGCAGCAGGTTGAAGGCGTGGCCGATCCCCGGAATCGCGAACATGGAGTCCGGGAGCGAAAGGTCGTCGATCCAGCCCACGAACGCCGCCTGGCGCAGCTCGATGGCCGTGCGCAGGATCTGGAACATGCCGATGAACACCGGGAAGGTGACGAGCGTCGAGAGGCAGCCGAGCACCGGCGGCTTGGCGTTGTGCTCCTTGAGCAGCTTCATCTGCTCCTGGGCGAACTTCTGCGGCTTGTCCTTGAACTTCTCCTTCAGCGCGTCGAGCTTGGGCTTCAACACCTGCATCTTCTGCGCGTAGCGCTGCATGCTGACCTGCTGCGTGCGCGTGATCGGGAAGATGCAGATGCGCACCAGCAGCGTGAGCAGGATGATGGCCACCCCCCAGTTGCCGGTGAAGCCGAAGAAGAAACGCATGACGGCCAGCAGCACCTTGTTGATCCAGCGGAACGACGTCCAGGAGCCGTAGTCCTCCTCGATGAGCTGCTGGAAGGCGGTCAGCCCCTGCCGCCCCAGCAGGTCCTGGTCCTTCGGCCCCACGTAGTAGCGGAAGCCGACCATGGTCAGCTCGCCGCCGCGCGCCACCGGCAGCGGCACCACCAGCTCCGCCTGGATGGCCTCGGGCTCCTCCTCGCGGCGCGAGCGCAGGTCCACCGCGGTCGCGACGCCGCGCTGGTCGGGAGCCAGCAGGGCGGTGAAGTAGAGGTTGCAGCAGCCTCCCCACGCCACGGCCGAGCTGCCCTGGGCGGCGATCGACTCGGGCGAGCCCTCGAGCTTCTCCGCGTCGAAGCGCCGCACGGTCGGCTCGTCATACTGGTTGACGAGCATGGCCACGCCCTCCGGGGCGAGGGTGAACCAGCCGCGCTCCAGGTCGCGGAAGCCCCCGGCGGCGCGCAGCAGGAACTCCTTGATGACGCCGGCCTGCTGCTCGTCGAGAGCGCGCACGCCCACGCGCACGCGCAGGAAGTGCTCCGCCGGCAGGCACTCGATCTCCTTGACGAACTCGAGGCCGTCGCGCGAGCGGTAAGCGAAGCGCAGCAGGCGCCGCCCCTCCGGCCCGGTCTCGTCCTTCTCCACCTCCCAGTGCACGCGCTCCAGGTGGTAGCGCGCCGCGCTCTGCGCGGTCAGCTCCCGCAGCGTGAGGGCGTTGCCGTAGGACGACGCAGCGGCCGGGAACAGCGAGACCCAGTGTTCCCGGTCGTCCAGGCGCGCGCCGCGCGCGGCGCTGTCGACGTAATACTTCTTCAGGTAGACCTGGGAGACGGCGGCACCCAGGTTGGTGAACTCGACCAGAAGATCGTCGCTCTCGAAGGGAGCGATCGCGATCTCGCCCGCCTCGCTCTGCGGAAACGATCCTGTGAGCGGCGGCGGCCCGCCCGCGCCCTCAATGGCGCCCTGCGCCGGCGGCGCGCCGCCGGCATCCGGCTGGACCGCTGCCGGCGGCCCCTGCGGGCCGGGCTCCACGTTTCCGCCGCGCGGCGGGAAGAACTTCCAGTAGAGCAGGGTGAACAGGAAACAACCGATGAGGGTGATGAAGACGCGGCGCTCCAACGGCGGACCTACCTCCCAACCTTCAGTCGCTCGGCCAGGTATTTGGGCAGGCCCCCGGACCGCAGGATCTTCTGCGCGGTCGCTTCGACGTCGTACTCGACCCGGTGGAAGAAGGCGCTCTCGCCGTCCCAGGTCACGTACGACGCCCGCCAGTCGCCGTCGCGCGGCTGCCCCACCGACCCGACGTTGATCAGCACCTGGTCCCCCTCGGCCACGCGCACGCCCTCCGCGCATGCGGACGGCGGGCGGAACCCGCCGGAGCGCGGGTAGACGCCCGGCACGTGGCTGTGCCCGACGAAGCACGCCTTGCGATCGATGAGCTCGAAGATCTCGCCCATCATCTTCGCGTCCTCTGCATCGCGCGGCAGGATGTACTCGCGGATCGGGTCGCGCGGCGAGCCATGCACCAGCAGCGCCGAGTCGAGGCGGTGCTCGACCAGCATGCGGTCGATGACCGCCCACAGGGCGTAGCGCTCTTCCTTGGGGACGGCGCTGTCGTTGAGCTGGTTTCGAGTCCAGTCGAGCGCCGCCTTGGCCTTCTCGTTGAAATCATCCGCCACATGCAGCACCGCTTCCTCGTGGTTGCCGCGCAGGCACGCCTCCCACCCGTCCACGAGCTTCAGCGCCGCGCGCGGCTCTGGACCGTAGCCGATGACGTCGCCCAGGCAGATGATGCGCTCGATGCCGCGCCGCTCGATGTCCGCGAGCACCGCCGTGATGGCCTCCATGTTCGAGTGGAGATCGGAGATCAAGGCAATCATGCGACCCTCAGAACAGGCGCCTGGCGGCGAGGCGGCCCGCGGCACTCCGGCGGGCATCCGGCCGCGCACCACGCCGGGAGGCGCCGCCGCCCCGAGCCGGAGCTGGCCCTTCCACGGCAGCGCCGCGGCCAGCCCACGGCGCACATCGCCGCCTGGCCGCGCGGACACGAAAGGTCAGCTTCTATCTTATGTCGCCGCGGGCGTCAACGATCACCCGCGCCCGCCGGCAGACAGCCGCGCTCGCGCAGGGAGACGTAGCCCGGGTCGCCCAGGATCACGTGGTCGAGCAGGGCGATGCCGACCAGCCGCCCCACCTCGGCCAGACGCGCGGTGACCTCGAGGTCCTCCCGGCTGGGCGTGGGATCGCCGCTCGGGTGGTTGTGGGCCACGACGATCGCCCCGGCCGATTCACGGATCGCCGGACCGAACACCTCACGCGGATGCATGATCGAGGAGGTCAGGGAGCCTTCCGACACGCGCTCCTCGCGCAGCAGTCGGTTCTTGCCGTCAAGCAGCAGCGCGACGAACACCTCCTTGCGCAGGTCCCGCAGGCGCGGCGCGAGCAGGCGCTGGACGTCGCCGCCGCTCTGGATGGCGCTGCCCCGCGGCGGCGCCTCGGTAGCCAGCCGGCGCGCCAGCTCGAAGGCGGCCGCCAGACGCGCCGCGCGCGCCGGGCCGATGCCGGACACGGCCCTGAGCTCCGGCCAGTCGAGCCGCGCCAGCCCGCGCAGGCCCCCGGCGCGCAGCAGCAGCAGCCGCGCCAGCTCGGTCGCCGGCCGGCCGGCCGTTCCCGAGCCCACCAGCAGGGCGATCAGCTCCTGCGACGAGAGCGCCGCCTGGCCGAGATGGACGAGCCGCTCGCGCGGCCCGCGCTCCGGCGGCCAGGATTCGCTGGTGTGCGCCTCGCCCATGGCGTCTCTCCGTCGCGAGAGAGACGTGCCGGCGCGCGGGCGGGTTACGGGAAGAAGCGGCCGGAAACGCTAGTCGCCCCGCACCAGGATGGCGTCGCACAGGACCGCTCGGTCCGCCACGTCGCCCTCGTCGCCGTAGTCGACCTCGACGGTCAGCTCGCGCGCCCCACGCAGGTCGATGTCAGGCAGGCGCCGCGCTGGCTCGCCGCCGCGCACCAGGCCGCTGTCGTAGCGCGCCTCCCCATCGACGAGCACGCGGAACACGACCGAGCCGCGCGCCCCGAGGTCGAGCACCTCGTCCGAGATGCCGGCCACGGCCTGCAGGCGGGAGTAGCGCGTCTCCAGGCTCCAGCTCAGCCGCGCGCGCGCGTGCAGGCCGATGCCCTTGGCGAAGCGCTCGCCGCCGACGACCAGCGGGCGGCCGGTGACCGTGCGGTCGCGCCGCCAGGGGAAGAGGAACTCCTCGCTCCCGCCGAAGAAGGGCATCTCCTCCACGCGCGCGGGCGCCAGGTCGCCGAGGTAGGCGAAGCGCTCGCTGGCGAAGCGCACGCGCGCCAGCAGGTCGAGCGGCACGGCCAGCGCCTCGCTGAACAGGGTGCGCACCTGGATCTGGCCCGCGTTCAGGGCGAGCAGGTCGCCGGCGAGCAGGCCGCCGGCGGCGAGATCCAGCTCCACGTGCGCCGCCCAGGGCTCGTGCTCCACGGCGAGGGGCGCGACGGCGACGCCCAGGACGCGCTCCGCTTCGAGGGACACCGGGCCGATGTCGGAATCGATCGCGATCCCGTCCGCGCCCAGGCGCGTCAGCGTGCCGCGCAGCACGTCCCCCTCGACCGGGCCGCGGCGGTAGACGATGTCCTTCTCTTCGCCGGTGGCGAGCAGCGCCGGATCGATGCGCGCCTCGGGCGGCCCGAGGGCCGCCGCGCTCACGGCGTCGATGGGAATGCCCAGGCGGCCCAGGCCCGGTACCTCCAGAGCGAGCTGGTCCTCGACGCCGGCGAGCAGGGTCCCGGCGATCTCGGAGCCGTCGATGAGGCGCACCAGGATGTCCTCCGGCACGCGCTCCGGGATCTTCCCGCCGCGCACCTCGACGGCGATCACCGTGTCGAGCGGGACGCGCTCGAGCGAGCCGTCCGCTCCGCCGGCGACGAGGTCCGCCCCCTCCAGCCGCAGCGTCGCCGCCGGGGCCTCCTTGCCGGCCACGGTTCGCAGGACCACCTCGGCCGCGGGAGCGGGCGAGGCCAGCAGAGACAGGGTCAGGACAGTGATCGCGATGCGCATGCGGGCCTCCAGCCGCCTTGCTCCCGGGGCGGCGCGTCCGCGCACATCCTAGCCGCTGCCCTGCGGCGCCGCGCAACCCGGACGCATCCGGCCTCGGCACGCCTCTGTGCCACTACCCGCCAGGATCTTCGCACGGCACAAAGATCTCCAGCCTTTTTGACGAGAACCAGAGGTACGCGAATGCACGGAGGCCCAGGCAGCCGGGGGATCCTCCGGCTTCCAACTTCGGACTACGGACTTCGAACTCGCGGCGGCGCCGCCCGGACCCGACCCCAGGGTCGGACCAGTTTTGGTTGCGGCGTCGCCGCGATGTGCCACGACCCGCCAGGACCTTCGTACGGCGCGAAGATCCCGAGTCTCCTCGCCGAGAGTCGGAGGCACACTCGAACGTGTTGAAGCCACCAGTCGGCCGAACGGTCCTCCGGCTTCCAACTACCGACTTCGAACTTCCAACTCGCGGCGCCGCCGGCCGGACCCAACCAGGGAGCGCAGACACGTTTGGTGCGGCGCGGCCGCGTTACAGAGCGACATTCTGTCCGATGGCAGCGCAGCGCCGTCACGAGTCGGGCGCCAGAATGACGCATGCAGAAGGTCGTCTTCGCGCTCAATCCATTCTAGGGAAACGCCTTGCGCCCCCTGGGCGCAAGGCGGCCGCCGGCACCGTGTTTGCTGGATCTCCCACTTCGAAAAGCCTGGCGGGCTGGCGCTTGCCAGCACGAACGCCACCCTTTGACCCCGTGCTGAACCGAAAAGAGCCGTGCTCCTGGGTCTGTCCTGGCGCGCGGTTCCAGCAAGAAGAAAGACCGGGAGGATGAGAAACATGGCGAAGCAACTCGCCTTCGAGCAGGAAGCGCGCGAACGGCTCCGCGAGGGAGTCGTCAAGATCTCGCGCGCGGTCAAGAGCACCCTGGGGCCGCTCGGCAGGAACGCGGTCCTCGACAAGGGCTGGGGGGCGCCCACCATCACCAAGGATGGGGTGACGGTCGCCGAAGAGATCGAGCTCAAGGACCCGTACGAGAACATGGCCGCCCAGCTCATCAAGGAAGCGGCGTCCAAGACCTCGGACGAGGCGGGAGACGGGACCACGACCGCCACGGTGCTGGCCGAGTCGATCTTCCTCGAGGGCCTGCGCTTCATCACTGCCGGCGCGAACAGCGCTGCCCTGGTGCGCGGCCTCCGCAAGGGAGTGGACGCGGTGTCCGAGCGGCTGCGCAAGATGGCCAAGAAGACCGACGACTCGCGCGACATCCGCCAGGTCGCGGCCATCTCGGCCAACAACGACCTCACGGTCGGCAAGATGCTCTCCGACGCGATGGACAAGGTCGGCCGCGAAGGCGTGATCACCGTGGACGACGGCAAGGGCCTCGAGACCGAAGTGACCGTGGTCGAGGGCATGCAGTTCGACCGCGGCTTCCTCTCGCCGCACTTCGTCACCGACCCCGAGAAGATGGAGGTGGTGCTCAACGACGCCTGCGTGCTCATCTACGAGGAGAAGATCTCCTCGGCCAAGAAGCTCGTCCCGATCCTGGAGCAGGTATCCAAGCGAGGCTGGCCGCTGCTGGTGGTGGCCGAGGACGTCGAGGGCGAGGCGCTGGCCACCCTGGTGGTCAACAAGCTGCGCGGCATCGTCAAGGTCGCGGCGGTGAAGGCGCCCGGCTACGGCGACCGCCGCAAGGCGATGATGGAAGACATCGCGATCCTCACCGGCGCCAAGGCCATCTTCAAGGATCTGGGCAAGGACCTGGACCAGGTCGCGCTGGCGGACCTGGGGCGCGCCAAGAAGATCACGATCAGCGGCGAGGACACGACGATCGTCGAGGGCGCGGGCAAGACCGCGCAGGTCAAGGCGCGCGGCGAGCAGATTCGCCGCGAGATCGAGAACTCCACCTCCGACTACGACCGCGAGAAGCTGCAGGAGCGCCTCGCCAAGCTGGCCGGCGGAGTGGCGGTGATCAAGGTCGGCGGCTCCACCGAGGTGGAGGTGAAGGAGCGCAAGGCACGCATCGAGGACGCCCTGCACGCCACGCGCGCCGCCATCGAGGAAGGCATCGTGCCGGGCGGCGGCGTCGCCCTGGTGCGCGCGCGCGAGGCCCTGGACAAGGTCGAGACGAGCGGCGACGAGCGCTTCGGCGTGGACATCCTGCGCCGCGCGCTCGAGCAGCCCCTGCGCACCATCGCCGCCAACGCCGGCGCGGACGCGCCGCTGGTCCTGAAGAAGGTGGTCGACGGCAAGGCGAGCTTCGGCTACGACGCCCTGGCCGGGGACTTCTGCGACCTCCTGGAGCGCGGCGTGATCGACGCGACCAAGGTCGTGCGCTCGGCCCTGCAGAACGCCGCCTCGGTGGCGACCCTGCTGCTCACCACGGATGCCCTGGTCGCGGACATCCCGAAGGAGCACGAGCACGCCCACGGCCCGGGCGGCGGCATGGGCGGCGGCATGGAAGGCATGGACGACATGGATTACTGACCGGCCTGCGCCGGGCGGCGCCCGGCGCGCGGTGATGAACGGAACGACAGGAAGCAGGAGATATGACAATGGTGAAGATCCGACCGATCGACGACCGCGTCGTCATCGAAGTCCTCGAGGCCGAGGAGAAGACCGCCGGCGGCATCGTGCTGCCCGATACTGCCAAGGAGAAGCCGCAGCGCGGCCGCGTCACCGCGGTCGGCGAGGGACGCCTGGGCGACGACGGCAAGCGCGCGCCCATGACGCTGAAGAAGGGCGACCTGGTCATGTTCGGCAAGTACGCCGGCTCCGATGTCGAGATCGACGGCAAGGAGCTGAAGATCATGCGCGAGAGCGAGATCCTCGTGCGGATCGACAGTTGAGGAGGCGCGAGACATGGCGAAGCAGCTCATCTTCGAGGACGAGGCGCAGCGCAAGATCCTGAAGGGGATCGAGAAGCTGACCCGGGCGGTGCGCACGACGCTCGGTCCGGGCGGCCGCAACGTCATCCTCAACAAGTCGTTCGGCAAGCCCCAGATCACCCGGGACGGCGTGACGGTCTCCAAGGAGATCGAGCTGCCCGATCCCTTCGAGAACATGGGCGCCAAGCTGGTCAACGAGGTGGCCTCCAAGACCTCGGACAAGGCGGGCGACGGCACGACCACGGCGACGGTGCTGGCCGAGGCCATCTACCGCGAGGGCCTCAGGACGCTCACCTCCGGGGTCAACCCCGTGGCCCTGAAGCGCGGCATCGACGCCTCGGTCGCGTGCGTGGTGGACGAGCTGAAGAAGCTCTCCCGGCCGGTGAAGGATCAGACGGAAATCGCCCACGTGGGCGCGATTTCCGCCAACCAGGACCAGGAGATCGGCCAGCTCCTCGCGGACGCGGTCTCCAAGGTTGGCAAGGACGGCGTCATCACCGTCGAGGAGTCCAAGACTTCCGAGACGACCATGGAGCTGGTCGAGGGGCTGGAGTTCGACAAGGGCTACCTCTCGCCCTACTTCGTGACCAAGGTCCAGACGATGGAGGCGGAGCTCGAGGACGCCTGCATCCTGATCCACGAGAAGAAACTGTCGAACCTGCGCTCCCTCCTCCCCTTGCTGGAGAAGGTCGCCAACGCGGGGAAGCCCCTCCTCATCATCGCCGAGGACGTGGAGAGCGAGGCGCTGGCCGCGCTCGTGGTCAACAAGCTGCGCGGCGTGCTGAACTGCTGCGCGGTCAAGGCCCCCGGCTTTGGCGACCGCCGCAAGGCGATGCTGCAGGACATCGCCACCCTGACCGGCGGCACGGCCGTCACCGAGGAGCTCGGCATCCAGCTCGAGAACGTCGCGCTCGACCAGCTCGGCCGCGCCAAGACGATCCGCGTCAACAAGGACGCGACCACGATCATCCGCGGCGCCGGCAAGAAGGCGGACATCGAGGGACGCATCGCGCAGCTCCGCGCGCAGATCGACAAGAGCACCTCCGACTACGACCGCGAGAAGCTGCAGGAGCGCCTGGCGAAGCTGACCGGCGGCGTGGCCGTGCTCAAGGTCGGGGCCGAGACCGAAACTGCCCTCAAGGAGAAGAAGGCGCGCGTCGACGACGCGCTGCACGCCACGCGCGCGGCGGTCGAGGAGGGCGTGGTGCCCGGCGGCGGCGTGGCGCTCCTGCGCGCCATTCCCGCTCTCGAGGCACTGCGCCTCAAGGGCGACGAGAAGTCCGGCAGGAGCGTGGTGCTAAAGGCCCTGGAGGCGCCGCTCTTCTGGATCGCGACCAACGCCGGCGCGGACGGAGCGGTGGTCGTCTCCGAGGTCAAGACCAAGGAGACCACGCACGGTTTCAACGCCCTGACCAGAGAATACGGTGACCTGGTGAAGCAGGGCGTAATCGACCCGACCAAGGTCGTGCGCCTGGCGCTGCAGAACGCCGCGTCCATCAGCGGCCTCCTGCTCACCACGCAGACGCTGGTGACCGATCTCAAAGAAAAGAAGGACCCGGTCGCCGGCGGCACGGCCTGATGCCGCATTCCTGAGCGGGCGCGGGGCGGATCCGCGGCAGGCGCGACGCGCCCGGCCGCGGATCGTCCTTCACCTGGACGCACCGGCCGCCAGTGGGTGTGCATGGCGAAACGCGACTATTACGAGATCCTCGAGGTCGACCGAGACGCCAGCCCCGAGGCCATCAAGCGGGCGTACCGCAAGCTCGCCTTCAAGCACCATCCGGACCGCAATCAGGGCAGCCCCGAGGCGGAGGAGAGGTTCAAGGAGGCGGCCGAGGCGTACGAGGTGCTGTCCAGCGAGGAAAAGCGGCGCATCTACGACCAGTTCGGCCACGCCGGCCTGGAAGGCGCCGGCGCCGGCCCGCGCGGCTTCTCCGGCTACGAGGAGATCTTCGCCGCCTTCGGCGACGTCTTCGGGGGCGGGGGCGGCTCGCCCTTCGAGGAGTTCCTCGGCTTCGGCCGCGGGCGCGGCGGCCGCCCGCGCGCGGAGCGCGGCGCGTCGCTCAAGTGCCAGATCGATCTCTCGCTCGACGAGGTCGCGAGCGGCGTGGAGAAGACCATCGAGCTGCGCCGCAACGAGACGTGCGAGTCGTGCGGCGGCAGCGGGGCGCGCGCGGGCACCAGCCCGGCGACCTGCCGCGACTGCGGGGGCGCGGGCCAGGTGCAGATCTCGCACGGCTTCTTCGCGCTGCGCCAGACCTGCCCGCGCTGCCGCGGCGGCGGCGTGGTCATCGAGCATCCCTGCGGCGAGTGCCGCGGCGCCGGCCGCGCGCCGAAGCGCCGCGAGATCACGGTGCGCATCCCGGCCGGCGTCCAGGACGGCACGCAGCTCCGCGTCACCGGCGAGGGAGAGCCGGGCCGCTACCACGGCCCGCGCGGCGACCTCTACTGCTTCGTCAAGGTCGCCGAGCACCCCATCTTCCAGCGCGACGGGGACGACCTCGTCTGCGAGATGCCGATCTCGTTCTCGCAGGCGGTGCTCGGTACGCAGGTGGACGCGCCGACCCTGCGCGGCAAGACCGAGCTGACCATCCCGCGCGGCACGCAGACTGGCAAGGTCTTCCGCCTGCGCGGCATGGGCCTGCCCAACGTGTATGGCCACGGCACGGGCGACCTGAAGGTCAGGGTGGTCATCGAGACACCGCGCCGGCTCACTCCGCGCCAGGAGGAGCTCATCCGGGAGTTCGCCCAGACC